>NZ_CP030352.1:337500-637500 GCF_000876675.2 Novosphingobium sp. P6W | reverse complement strand
GGTCTCCGCCCATGCGCAGTCTGCCCCCACCGCTATCCCCGGCGCGCTCGACCGTGCATTCGGGTCGCTGGGCGGTACGGGCGGGCCGGGGATGAACATGTCGCTCCAGCTCCTGCTCATCATGGGGCTGCTGACGATCCTGCCCAGCCTGATCCTGATGATGACCAGTTTCACGCGCATCCTGGTGGTGCTGTCGATCCTGCGCCAGGCGATCGGGTTGCAGCAATCGCCGCCCAATCAGGTCCTGATCGGACTGTCGATGTTCCTCTCGCTGTTCGTGATGGCGCCTACGCTGGAGACGGTGAACCAGACCGCCATCGCCCCCTACTCGGCCGGCACCATCAATGCAGAGGCCGCGATCCAGAACGGCGGCCGCGCCTTTCATGCCTTCATGATCCGCCAGACCCGCGAACGCGACCTGATGATGTTCGCCGAGATGGCCCAAGGTCGTTCGGGGCCGCCGCGCTTTGCCAGTAGCGCCGACGTGCCGTTCTCGGTGCTGCTCCCCGCCTTCGTCACCAGCGAACTCAAGACCGCGTTCCAGATCGGGTTCATGCTGTTCCTGCCGTTTCTGGTGATCGACCTGGTGGTGTCGTCGGTGCTGATGAGCCTGGGCATGATGATGATGAGCCCGATGGTCGTTTCGCTGCCGTTCAAGCTGCTGCTGTTCGTGATGGTGGACGGCTGGGCGCTGCTCATGGGTTCGCTCGCGCAGAGTTTCGGGTGATGGTTTGCCTTGGCCGCATGGTGGTTCGACAGGCTCAGCATGAGTGGTGTCGGGAGCTCATTTTTGTGTTTCGGAATGTCATTTTCAGGTTTCCGCTCATGCTGAGCTTGTCGAAGCACCCTCGCACACAGCGCAGCCGCTGATGGAGGACATTTCCGCCCTCCTTGCCCTGGCTGACAGGATGCTGTGGGTGACGGCGCTGGTCGCCGCGCCGGTGCTGCTGGCTTCGCTGGCGGTGGGCCTTGTCATCGGCATCATCCAGGCGGCGACCTCGGTCAACGAACAGACGCTGACCTTCGTGCCCAAGCTGGCCGTTATCGCGCTGGTGCTGGTGCTGCTGGGCGGTTCGATGATGACATTGATCGCCGACTACACGCAGGAAGTCTTCGCCCAGATCGCCCGCACCGGCGACGCGCAGCAGGTTGCGCAGTGATCGGAATAGAGTTCGGCTACGGCGCGCTGGAGGCCGAGTTCTGGCGGCTGGTGTTCGTGATGACCCGGATCGGCGCCGCGCTGGTCGCCGCGCCGTTGTTCGGCGCGGTCACGGTGCCGGCGCAGGTGCGCGTCATGGTGGCGGGCGCCATCGCGGTGATGGTCTGCGCCTGGACGCCGGTGGCGGCGCCCGCGCAGCTCCTTTCGGCGGCGGGTATCCTTTCCGTCATGGGCGAAGTGCTGGTGGGCCTGACGCTGGGCTTCGTACTGCAACTCTCGTTCGCCGCGCCGGTGATTGCCGCCGAAGTGATCGGCGGCGGAATGGGACTGAACATGGCGGTCGCGATCGATCCGGTGGGGGGCACCCAGTCGCCTGCGCTGGGGCAATATTTCATGGTCGTCCTGACCCTGGTGTTCCTGGCGCTGGGCGCGCATCTGCAATGGTTCGCGCTGGTCGTGCGCAGTTACGAGGTGTTTCCGCCCGGCCAGACATGGCTGGGGCCAACGCGGTTTGCCCTGGTCGCCGGGTTCGCCAGCCAGATGTTCCTCACCGCGCTGGCGATCGCCCTGCCGGTCACGCTGGTGCTGCTGGTGGTGCAGGTGGTGACCGGCGTGCTGAGCCGCTCCGCGCCCGCGCTCAACCTGTTCGCGCTGGGCATGCCCGCAGGCGTACTGGGCGGGATCGCGGCCCTGATGATCGCCGCCCCGGTGCTGACCGACATGGTCGCCCGCCTCTCCGCCGAAGCCTTGGCCAACGCCGCGCGGGTGCTTGGCCCATGAGCGAGCAGGAAGGCGAGAAAAGTTTCGCCCCCAGCGAAAAGCGCAAGCGCGACGCGGCCCAGCGCGGCGATGTCATCCGCCCACGCGAACTGGCGACCGCCGCATCGGTCGCGATCGGCGCGGCATGGATGCTGCTGGCGGGACCATGGCTGCTCGACCTGTCGGAGCGGCTGCTGCGCGCGGGCTTCACGTTCGACCGCGCCTCGCTTGACGATTTCAGCCCCGGCGACAGGCTGATGGATGCGTTGCTTGCGGGCCTGCCGCCGATCGCGGTGCTGGGCGGCGCGGTCATCGCGGTGTCGCTGGTTTCGCAGCTCGGCTTCGGAGACGGGCGCTGGGTGGGCGGCAATCTTGCGCCCAAGGCATCGCGGATCAACCCGATGTCGGGGCTGAAACGCGTGTTCGGTCCTTCGGGCTGGATCGAAATGGTGAAGGGCCTCGCCAAGGTCGGGCTGCTTGGCATCATCGCCTGGACATGGGCGGACGGGCGCATCGACGCTTTCGCCCGGCTGGGCCGGGGCGACGTGGTAGCCCAGCTTTCCTGGGCATGGGACACCATCGTACTGCTGCTGTTCTGGCTGGCCGCAGGGCTGTTCATGATCGCGCTGTTCGACCTGCCGATCCAGATCGTGCGCCGCATGATGCGCTTGAAGATGACCCTTCAGGACGTGCGCGACGAGTCCAAGGAATCCGAAGGCGCGCCCGAAAAGAAGGCGATGATAAAGGACCGCCAGCGCAAGATCGCCATGGGCGGCCTAGTCCCGGCGATGAAGCAGGCGCAGTTCGTCATCACCAATCCGACCCATTTCGCGGTGGCGCTGACCTATGACCCCGCCAAGGCCCCCGCGCCGATCGTGGTGGCACGCGGGCGCGGGGAAACGGCGCTGGCGATGCGCCAGCTTGCCGCGGAAAGCGACTTGCCGGTGCTGGAATACCCGGCACTGGCCCGCTCGGTGTTCTACTCCACCCGCGAACGGCAGGTGATCCGCGAGGAACACTACGTTGCGGTCGCAGCGCTGCTGGCTTTCGTCATGGCCCTGAAACGCGGCGAAAAGCGCACCGCGCCGCAGGTTTCGGTGCCGGTGACAGTGCGTTTCGATGCGGACGGACGGCTCGATCCGGGGTCGGTTTCGTGAAGATGTTTCCGGCGCCGACGCCGCTTAAAACCGCGCGGCCCATGCCGTTCTGGGAACCATGGTAAGCAGCACCTCCTCCTCGACCAGCGCATCGGCTGTCACCACGTCGTCGCTCGTGACCGCGCTGGGCGGGGGCAGCGGCGTCGACATGACCGCGCTGGCCAACAATCTGGCCAATGCGCAGTTCGCCTCGCGCAACGACCGTCTGGCGACGAAGTCGGACAAACTCGACGCACAGATTTCAGCGGCCTCGAACATCAAATCGCTGATGCTGGGGCTGGACACTTCGCTGGGCACGCTGGTCCGCTCAGGCAGCCTTGCGCGCACGCCCAGCCTCGCCAATGCTTCCGTCGCCTCGGCCACGCTTTCAGGCAGCAGCCAGCCCAGCGGCAGCTATTCGCTCGAAGTTACCCGGCTCGCCAGCGGCCAGCAGCTTGCCAGCGCGCCTTTCCAGGCGACCGGCAGCACGGTGGGATCGGGCACGCTGACGCTGAAGTTCGGCACGGTTTCGGGCAGCACTTTCGCGCAGGACAGCGCCCATGCAGCGGTCGACATCACGGTCCCGCAGGGCGCCACGCTTGCCGATGTCGCCACCGCCATCAACGGCGCCAATGCCGGGGTCAGCGCCTATGTCACCAACACCGTAGACGGCGCGCAGCTGGTGCTGAAGGGCCCCCAAGGCGCTGCCAATGGCTTCGTGCTGGAGGCCGGCGACCCCAGCCTTTCCGCCTTGGCCTGGTCGCCCGGCGGCGCCACCGGCCAGCTTCTGAACACCGCGAACGACGCCGCCTTCAAGGTCGATGGCCTGTCCATGACCGCCACGTCCAACACCGTGACTGACGCCATCCCCGGCGTGAAACTGCAACTTGCAGCGGTCAACACCGGCGCGCCGACCACGCTGGGCTTTTCCGATCCGGCCGGCGCCATCGCCGCCTCGATGCAGGACTTCGTGGACGCGCTCAACGAAGTGGTCTCGGCCCTCAATACCGCGACGTCGATCGGCGGCGACCTTGCCAACGATACCGGCGCGCGCGCGCTCAAGCGCTCGCTTTCCGCGCTCGGCTCCGCCACCATCATGCCGGGCGCCACGGGCGCGGCGAAGACCCTTGCCGACCTTGGCCTCAAGACCCAGCGTGACGGCACCTTCGCGCTCGACACCGACCGCTTGAGCGCAACCACCGCCGCCGATCCCAAGGGCGTGGCGGCGATGTTCACCAACGGCGTCAACGGCGTCTACGGCACCGTCGACCGCATCTACCGCGCGGCGGTTTCCACCAGCGACGCCTATTCGCTGGGCAGTTCGATCGCCGGGTATACCAAGAAGAAGACCGGCATCTCCACCGAAAAGAGCGACCTTGCCGAGCAGCAGGAGAAGCTGCGCGCACGCCTCGTCGCGCAGTACACCGCGTCTGAAACGCGCATCGGCGCCTCGAAATCGACGCTGGCGATGCTGACCAACCAGATCGCCCAGTGGAACAAGAGCAGCTGACATGCTCCGGATGACCTCCCCTCAGGAAGCCTACCGCCGGGTGGATTTCGACGCCCGCGTCAGCGGCGCCGGCCCGGCCGAACTGGTGCACTTGTGCTTCGAACATCTGGTCAGCGCGCTGGGCACCGCCGTCCATGCCGACCTGCGCGGCGACAACTGCCTGAAAAGCCGCTCGATGACCCGCGCGCTCACCGCCATCACCGCGCTGCAGATGGGCATTGCCGGGGCCGAAGGGGTCGCCGGCGCGCTCAGCCAGCTTTACGAAGCAGCGCGGCGCACGATTCTGGATAGCGCGCTGCAGTTCGATGCGGAGAGGATCACCGAACTGCGCACGGACTTCTGCGAGATCGGCCAGGCCCTGAAAGCAGGGTAAACACCCATTTCGGTGATTGCGTAGAACACGAAACCGGGCGTTCGCGAATGCGTACGGCAGGTTGCCTCGATTTTGGAGCAGGTCCGGGGCGCGGGGATCGAAAGATGCGAATATCTCCCTAGGCAGATACCCAATGGGAGACTGGCTGTGGACCTCATCTCGAACCTTATCTTAATCGACAGCGACAGCCGGCGCCGTGCCGGCATCAGTCATGTGCTGTCCGCCGGCAATATCCATGTCGAACCGTTCGAGAACGTGTCGGAACTGGCCGCTTCGTGGCCGCGCTCGGGCGTGGTGCTTATCCATGACGAGGACGGGACCATCGAACACCTGATCGAAAGCATGGCCCAGCACGGCGACTGGTTCCCGATCATCGCCTTCAGCGAAAGCCCCGACGCGCAGCGCATCGTCCAGGCCATCCTCGACGGTGCGATCGACTACATCGCATGGCCGATCAGCCCCGAAGAACTCACCGAAAACCTGGGCAAGGCGATCACCCGCGCCGAAAGCCTTGGCAATGCCAAGCTGCGCGAAGTCATGGCCCGCGCCCGGGTTGACCGCCTGACCCGCCGCGAACGCGAAGTGCTCGGCGGCGTCGCCAGCGGACTGTCCAACCGCCTGATCGGCGAAAAGCTCTCGATCAGCCCGCGCACGGTGGAAATCCACCGCGCCAACATGCTCAACAAGCTGGGTGCCAACCACACCTCCGACGCGATCCGCATCGCCATAGAGGCATCGCTGGTGAATTGAGCAGGCCGGGCAATTACCCCTAGGCCCGTGTGAACAAGGCGTTAGTCATAATTGGCTACACCGGGCCTGTCGGCACTGAAGCCGACAGCTGTACCCACAGTCTCCTGAGAACGCAGGCCCGGTCGAAATCCCCTCCCGGCCGGGCCTGCAGTGGGTTCTACAAAACAGAAGGGGCGATCTCAGCGTCCCCCCTAATGCTTTCAAAATGTGGAGAAGGTCAGTGCACCCGCATCGAGACGGGCGCAGGCAGCGCGTCGGTTTCAAACGGTGCTTTCTCGATCCGCGCCAGCACCGCCGCGACATGCGCGCCCAGCAAAGCCAGTCCAAGGCTTGACGCTTCGGCGATCGCCTCCTCCGCACCATTTTCCTGGACCACGCTGGCCAGACAGGCGCCTTGCGGCCCGCGCGAAAGCATGAAGCAGGCGCCGGGGCCCATCAGTTCCAGCACTGCGCAGGTCACCGCCCCGCTTTCCAGCATGGCGTGAACTGCCGCCACGTCGAGCGGGCCCTTGGTTTCCACTCCGCTGCCGCCCAGTTCCAGCACCGCCTCGCGCACGCGCTGCGCTTCCTCGCCAGGCGCGCTTCCCGCGCAGTCGTGCAGGAAATCACGCAGGCGCCGCGCCCGCGTGCGATCGTCGATGATCTGATTCAGGGTACTGGCCATCTCTATTTTTCTTTCGCGTCCGAAGGTGCGCCAAAGTCCCGAAGTGCCGCCTTGCGTCAATACGCAGATTCCGCGTGCGCTGCAGCACTGTCCCGCCTTGCTACATTCTACATCTGCAATGTGAAAGCGCGGTTTACACAGCCATCCGCAGTTTGAATTAGTCCCGCTTCGCCCGCGAACATCTGGCGCGAGGGATCAGGCGCGCGCGGCGAACCAGACGGCCATCCGCTCGATCGCATCCTCGATTTCGGGGGTGGAGGCGGCGAAGCTGAAGCGGATGAAGCGGTTGCCGTCGACGGGATCGAAATCGATCCCCGGCGCGGTGGCGACGCCGGTGTCCGCCAGAAGCTGGCGGCAGAAGGCGAAGCTGTCATTGGTGAGGTGGCCGATGTCCGCCCAGATGTAGAATGCGCCGTCGGGCGGAGCGATATGGGCAAGGCCGAGGCGCGGCAGCGCGGCAAGCAACAGCTCGCGGTTGCGCGCATAATTGGCGAGATGGCCGTGCAGTTCCTCATCGCAGTCGAAGGCGACGAGCCCGGCGTGCTGGGCCAGGACCGGCGGGGTGAGGAACAGGTTGGCGATGCGCGCGCGCGCCGCGTCGATCAGCGCTGGCGGCACGACCAGCCAGCCCAGCCGCCAGCCGGCCATGCTGAACCATTTGGAAAAGCTGTTCACCGCCAGCGTATCCGGCACATGCTGGAGCATCGACTGCGCTGCCGGCCCATACGTAAGGCCGTGGTAGATTTCGTCCGAAATCACCGCGATGCCCTTGCGCGCGCAAACTTTGGCGATGGCGGCCAGTTCCTCAGGCGGGATCACGGTGCCGGTGGGATTGGCGGGGCTGGCGATGATAACCCCGTCCGGCGCGGGATCTATCGCATCGAGCGCGGCGGCGGTGACCTGGTAACGCTCCGCAGGCCCGCAGGCCATCTCGACCGGCTCGATGTAGAGCGTGCGCAGTGCATTGCGGTACGCCACATATCCGGGCCGCGCGAGGGCAACCCGGGCGCCGGGGCGAAACAGGCAGGAAAGCGCCAGCACGAACGCCGGCGATGCGCCGCAGGTCAGGAACACCTGCTCGGGAGAGACGGTGACGCCGTAAGCCTCGGCATAATGGCGGGCGATACGCTCGCGCAGGGCCGGGCTTTCCCAGTAACCGCCTGCCTCGCTGTCGAGCACCGCGTGGGCCGCGGCGATGGCCGCAGCGGGCGCGCCGGTGGAGGGCTGGCCGTACTCCAGGTGAATGACATCGCGCCCCTGCGCCGCGAGTTCATAGGCGAGGCGGCCGATGGTGGTGGCGTGAAACGGTTCGACGTGAGCGATCATGCGGGCGTGCTACGATGCGTGCCGGTGCGATGCAATGCGCGTGCGAGGCGCCGTATTCGCGCATCATGCGAACACCGTGTATATTCGCGCAGTAAAGCGCCATTTGCCGTCTACGCGCGCAAAACTGTCGTGATATTCGCCGGTCACCTGCTTGTCCGTGCCGGTAATCGAAGCCGTCATCATCGCATTGGAGCGGGCAGTGTCGCCCTCGACCTCGATCATCAGATTGTGGATCAGCGGCACCGGGTGAGGCTTGCCCTTTCCTTCCGACAAGAACGCCACCAGCGCATGGGGCGTATCGAAGCGCTGGCGCACGGTGAACTCGGCGCGGTCGGGACGCCCCGAACGAACTTCGAACGTACCCCCGGCTACAAACAGCGCAGCCAGATCCTCATAAGCCTCGCGCCGCACTGCGCGGGCGTAGTGGTGGACGAGATCGGCGATGGCAATCTGCGCCTCGATGCGTTCCAGGCGGGCTTCCAGCGCATCATTCATGTCGCTGCGTCCGCTGCGCACCGGGCCATCGCTTCGACGATACCTCTATAGGCTTTTCGCAGGCGATCACCCCCGGATGCACGCCTTCTTGCGCCGAAATCCATCGATTTTCCCCTCTCCCCGGTTCTCGCCGGCAAGTCTGACGAAGTGGGCGCTATCTTGCAATCATCCCCGACGCCAAGCATCACCGCAGGAACGATAAAAGAATGAGAGAGGAAAACCGGCATGACTGTCGACGAGGTGATCGCAGCCGCGCGGGCCGAAACCGGGCTGATGGAAATCGGCGATCCCGCAGCGCTGGAAGGGCTTGAGGTACTGCTGCAAAGCTACGCCGGGGAAGCCGCTTTTACCGAGCGCGGCAGCCAGCTCGCCCACCGCGACCTCGTGAAGTACATGGCGAACCGCCTGCGGATCGAGGACTGGCTGGCGCGCCACCCGCAGCTGCTGGAACGCGAAGTCGAAAAGCCGCTGTTCGTCTTCGGCCTGCCGCGCACCGGCACGACGCTGCTGATCAACCTGCTTGCCGCCGATCCGGTGCGCCGCGCCTTCCTGCGCTGGGAATCGCACGACCCGGTGCCGCCCCCGCGCCCTGAAGAACTGAATGCCGGACCGCGCTGGCACAAGATGCAGGAACAGACGCAGGTGGCGCTCCAGCACATGCCCAAGATCGCCGCCATCCATTACGAGGAAGCGCATAGCCCGACCGAGTGCCAGTTCTCGATGAACTACTCCTTCTGCGCGCAGGTCTTCGAATCGCAGGCCGACGTGCCGGGGTACCGCGACTGGCTGCTGCACAAGGCCGACTACCGGCCAGCGTTCCGTTTCCACAAGCGGCTGCTGCAATTGCTCCAGGCCGACACGGGCGGGCGCTGGACGCTCAAGAACCCTTGGCATCCGCTGTTCCTGGACGCGCTGACCGAAGTGTACCCGGACGCGCAGCTTGTCATGACGCACCGCGATCCGGCCGACGTGCTGGGCTCTATCGGCAGCCTGATCGAGAACGTGCGGATGATCTATTCGGACAAGGTGGACCTTGCGCGCATCGGCGAGACTTTCATGGAAACCTTCGCGCTGATGATCGAGCGGCAGGAAGCCTTCCGCGCGAAGCACGGCGCAGGGGCAATCCTCGACGTGCAATATGTCGACGTGGTGAAGGACCCGATCGGCGAGTGCCGCCGCATCTACAAGCACTTCGGCGAACCATTCACCGCCGAGACGCAAAGCGCGATGGACGGCTACATGGCGGCCAACCCCAAGGGCAAGCACGGCACGCACGACTACACACTGGAACGCTACGGCCTGACCCGAGAAGGCGTGCATGCGGCCTTTGCCGACTATATCGAACGCTACCGCATCCCGGTGAAGCAGGGGGCGTGACGCCCCCCGTCCCTCACGCCGCGTCGGTATTGACGCTGACGATGCCCGGACGCTCCGCGCCCATTCCCGAAAAGCCGATCGAATAGCCCCCGTCCACCGGCAGGATCACGCCGGTGATATAGGCAGCCTCGTCGCTTGCCAGGAACAGTGCGGCATTGGCGATGTCCTGCGCATAACCCCAGCGCCCCATCGGGATGCCGGCCAGCGTGGGGAACCCCTCAGGCGGGACATCGTGCGTCTTGGAGGCTTCGACGAGGCCGGTCCACATGGTACCGGGGGCCACTGCGTTCACCCGGATGTTCTGGTCCGAATAATCAAGCGCGGCCACCTTGGTCAGCTGGTGCACCCCGGCCTTGGCCGAGCTGTAGACCCCGTGATGCTTCCAGCCGATCACGGCCGAGGCCGAGCTGGTATTGACGATAGCCCCGCCGCCGGTCCTGAGCATCGCCTCGATGCCGTATTTCATGCAGAGGAAAACACCGCGGATGTTGGTGGCATGGACTTTGTCCCAAAGCTCCACCGGCTGCTTGTGCAGTGCCGCCATGCCGCCGCCGAAACCGGCATTGTTGCACAGCACGTCGAGCCGCCCGAAACGGGTCTCGGCGGCGGCGATCATCGCCTGGACCTGCGCTTCGTCGGAAACGTCGCAGTGCAGCGCGATCACATCGCCGCCGAGCGCGGCGGCCACTTCGTCCTGCTGGCCCGAAATATCGGTGAGAACCAGCCTCGCTCCCTGCGCATGGAACAGCTGCGCCATCGCCTTGCCCATGCCTGAACCTGCGCCGGTGATGACGCAGACCTTGTCCTGAAGCCTTCCGGCCATTGTCCTGCTCCCGTTGGTATTCGCGTTGATGTTCAGGCGGAGGTATCGGTCGTCGGCCTGACGGTGATCTCCGAAATGTTGGTGCGGCGCGGCATCGACAGGATGAAGACGATGGCCTCGCCGATGTCGCGCGGCTTGACCGCGCCTTCCTTGCCGACGTGGGCCTTGATCGCGGTGCGCCAGTTCGGGTCGACGATGTTGTCTCCCACCTCGGTCTCGGTGGCGCCCGGCATCAGCGTGGTGACGCGGATGTTCTTGCCGCCCAGTTCCTGACGGATGCCATCGGTGAACGAATTGGCGGCATGCTTGCTGGCCGAATAGGCACTGGTCATCGGTCCACCCTTGCGGCCCGCGAGCGAGGAGATCGTGATGATATCGCCCTCGCCCTGTTTCAACATGTGGGGCACCGCCGCCGCGCAGGTGTAGACGGTGCCCATCAGGTTGATATCGATGACGCGGCGGTAAAGGTCGGTGTCGCAGTTCTCGATACCGCCCGCCTGCATCACTCCGGCCGAATTGATCAGGATGTCGATCGCGCCCAGCGCGGTGACGGTTTCCTCCACCGCGCGCTTTGCGTCATCCTCGATCATCATGTCGCCGGGGATCGCCAGAGCCTTGCCGCCCGCAGCCTCGATCGTGGCGACCAGTCCCGCCAGCCTGTCGGCGCGGCGGGCAGAGAGCGCGACGCTGGCGCCTGCCTGCGCCAAACACAGCGCCGCAGCTTCGCCGATGCCAGACGAGGCCCCGGTGACCAGCGCGACTTTTCCGGCAAGGGGCCCCTGATTGTGCGACGTCATCTCCGGCAAGCTCCCGCATTTTTATCTCGGCCCTGACGGCCCGATCCTATGCGTTGGCTGACAATCCCGGGGGGCATAGTCAATAAATATTGCTGAACACCTGTTCTAATCGCTCCAGCGAGATCACGGTATCGAGCACTTCCATAGCCATGATCGGTCGGTTCGCCCGTCACGTCGGCCGCATAAGAAGTTTCCCTCAGCGCCTCGCTCACCCGTTCTGCACCCTGTTTGTCTATCCGCAGGGAGATCGAAGCGGAGAAGGACATGAGCGGACTGGAAAGCCTCCTTATCAAGGCCAGGAGCTTTACAAAGCGCGGCGACGCCGAGGCCGCGCGCGCGCTTTACCACGAGGTGCTGGGCCGCCATCCCCGCAACGCTCGCGCCATCGCTGCCCTCAAGGCGCTGGACGAGCCGGGCGATACCCCGGCGCAGATTGCCTTCGACCGCATGGTCGCCGCTTTCAACGCCGGCCGCATGATCGAGGCGGCGGCCTGCGGACAGGCTCTCTCGGACAAGCACCCCCATGCCCACGGCGTCCATAATCTGCTGGGTGCCGCCCTGCTGGAACTGGATAGCCACGCCGAGGCGGAAGCCGCCTTTTGCCGCGCCATCGCCGCCGATCCGCACGGCGACGCCGGCTACAACAACCTCGCCATCGCGCTGCGCCGCCAAGGGCGAATGGACGAAGCCGAGGCTGTCTACCGTGACGTCATCGCCCGTGCGCCCGGCTATGCCGACGCGCCCTACAACCTTGCCAACCTGCTGGAACAGGCCGAGCGTCTGGACGAAGCAGCGCAGTGGCTGGAGACGGCGGCCGCGTGCGATCCCGGCCATGTCGAGGCACACTACAACCTCGGCAACCTCCGGGCCCGGCAGGGATACCGCGATGAAGCGATCGCCTGCTTCGCCGCCGCTGCCACATTGAAATCAGACCACACCGACGCGCACAATAATATGGGCGCCCAGCTTCTTGCCGCCCAGCGCGCCGACGACGCCATCGCCGCCTTCGACCGCGCATTGGTCGCCAATCCGCGCAACGTTCAGGCCATGGTCAATCGCGGCAAGGCGCTCGTCCTCAAAGGCGAACGGCCCGCCGCCATCGCCGCCTTCCGCGGCGCCTTGGCGCTGGACCCGCAGGACAAGTCCGCCCGGCTCCAGGCCCTGTTCGAGGAAGCACACCTTTGCGACTGGCACGCCCGCCACGAATATGCCCTGACCCAAGGCCCGGATGCCGCCGCCGTGCAGCCCTTCGCCTCGCTTCCCTTCCTGGACGATCCCGCCCATCAACTCCGCCGCTCGCAGGCATGCGCGGCCAGGATGTTCCCGGACGTTTCGCCAAGCCTGCCCGATCCCGCCCCTTCGCCGGACGGCCGCATCCGCATCGGCTATTTCTCCGCCGACTTCCACGATCACGCCACGATGCACCTGATGGCCGGTTTCTTCCGCACGCATGACCGCGCCCGCTTCGAGGTCCGTCTCTACAGCTACGGCCCGCGCCGAGAGACTGACGCAGCGCGCATCGCCTTGCGCCAGCAGGCAGACGCCTTCACCGAGATCGGCCCGATGCGCGACAAGGACCTAGTCGCGCTCGCCCGCACCGACGCTCTCGACATCGCGGTGGACCTCAAGGGTTACACGCTGGGCACCCGCACCCGCCTGTTCGGCCAGCGCCTCGCCCCGGTGCAGGTCAGCTGGATGGGCTATCCGGGAACGTCGGGCCACCCGGCCATCGACTACTTCATCGCCGACCACGTTACCGTGCCGGCAGGCGCGGAAGCCTTCTTCAGCGAAAAGGTCGTGCGCCTTGCTCACTGCTACCAGGCCAACGACGATGCCCGCACAATTGCCGCCGACACGCGGGGCCGCGCCGGGTGGGGCCTGCCGGCGAAAGGCTTCGTCTTCGCCAGCTTCAACCAGAGCTACAAGATTTCCCCCGCCGAATGGGGCATCTGGATGGACCTGCTCCGCGGCGCCGAGGGCAGTGTCCTGTGGCTGCTCGACACCGGAGCGGATACCCGGCGAAACCTGTGCCGTGAGGCTCAGATGCGCGGCATTGCCCCCGCACGGCTGATCTTCGCACCGCCCATCCCCCACGCCGAACACCTCGGAAGGCTGGCGCACGCAGACCTCTTCCTGGATACCTTCGCAGTCAACGCCCACACTACGGCAAGCGATGCGCTATGGGCAGGCCTGCCGGTACTGACACTGGCCGGACGCCAATTTGCCGCCCGCGTCGCAGCGAGCCTTGTCCAGGCAGCAGGGCTTCCAGAGCTGGCTGTAGAAAGCAAAGCCGCCTACGCCGCAGCCGCGCTGACACTGGCCAATGACGCAGACCGCCTGGGAAATTTACGCGCACGCCTGGCCGAAAACCTCAAATCCCATCCGTTGTTCGACACCGCCGGCTACACGCGCAGGGTCGAAGCCGCCTTCAGCGAAATGCACCGCCGGCGGCTGGCGGGCCTCGCGCCAGAGCATTTCGATGTGGAGTGAACTAAAGCCGGATAGAAGTTAGCCTGCACAGCCCCTGGCGAGCAGACAGCTACCGTTATCCGCAAAGCGCACGTCGGCAAGGCTGGTGGCGATGGCGCAGGCGCCCGGCGCGATAGCCTCGCCGCCGACTTCGACCACACCCTCGCGCGGGATCACCAGCAGCGCCGCCGGATAGCGCGCGGCGACCGCGGGTGAAGGGGCGCCTGCAACGTGATCGAGCAGGAACAGCGGGCCGTCCACCAATTGCTGCGATCCGTGCGGGGCCACGGTCTTGTGCCACCGGTCCAGCGCGTACCGCTCGCCCTTCGATACCGCCACGCCGTCATCCAGATGCAGTTCGCGCGGGCGGCCATAGTCGTAGAGGCGGTACGTGATGTCGCTGTTCTGCTGCACCTCGATCAGGCCCACCCCCGCGCCGATGGCGTGGACGGTGTTGGCCGGGATGTAGAAGAAATCGCCGGGCGTAACCGCGTGCCAGGTCAGCAGGTGTTCGATCGAACCATCGAGCGCGGCTGCGCGCATCGCCGCTTCGTCCAGATCGCTGTCAAAGCCGATGCCCAGTTTCGCCCCCGGCTCGGCGGTGATGATGAGCCAGCACTCTTCCTTGCCCTGACGCCCGATGCCCTTGGCGATCGTCTGCGCGTCGGACGGATGAACCTGCACCGACAGCGCTTCGCTGGTGAAGATGTACTTCACCAGAAAATCCGGCAGAGCGGCGGGCGGCTCGAACCAGATCTCACCGATGCGGATGCCTTCAGGCGCCGTGAATGGCGCGGGCAGCACGTCCTTGCCCCAAGGCTTTTCGACCTGGCGGGTCGGCAGCGCCGCGCGCGCCGCGCTCACTGGTTTACAGCCCCTGACAGCTTGCCGACCTTCTGCACGCCCGCGGCCGTGGTAATCATGATATCGTCGCCGTCGACGACAACGATCACGTCCTCCAGCCCGATCACCGAAACACGCGGACCATCGCTGTCGACCAGTACATTGCGGCAGTCGACCAGTTCGGCCGCGCCTGCGCCGCGCACCGAATTGCCGCTCTCGTCGCTCGGCAGCGCCTCATAGAGTGCGTGCCAGTTGCCGATGTCCGACCAGTTCATGTCGGCAGGCACCATCGCGGCGCGTGCGGTGTTTTCCATCACCGCATAATCGACCGAATCGCTGGGCACTGCGGCGAAGGCTTCGGCATCGGGATGGAAGCGCTGGCCATCCTCGCTACCCTTGGCGACTGCTGCGGCCACGCCGGCGGCGATCTGCGGACGGTGCGCTTCCAATTCGGCCAGGAAGTCCTTGACGCGGAATGCGAAGATGCCGCCATTCCAGGCATAGATGCCCTCGGCGAGGAATGCCTTCGCGCGTTCCAGGTCCGGCTTCTCGACGAACTGGGCGGTACGAAAGGCGGTGTCTGAAATCGCCTCGCCGCGCTTGAGATAGCCGAAGCCGGTCTCAGGCGCGGTCGCCTCGATGCCGAACGAAACCAGCCAGCCCTCCTGCGCCAGATCGGCCGCCGCGCAGGCCGCCACGGCGAAAGCATCCGCGTTGCCGATGTGGTGGTCGCTGGGGCACACCAGCATCACCGCGTCCTCGGGCAGACGGCAGGCGGCAAGCGCGATGGCAGCGGCGGTATTGCGCGCGGAAGGCTCGACGATGACCTGCGCGCCGTCGATGATACCAAGCTGCGCTTCGACATGGGCAAGATGCTGGCGCCCCGTCACCACGACCGGCGGCGCGAAGCCGCCGGTGGCCGGGCACCTCGCCAACGCCGCTTCGAACAGGGTATTGTCCCCGACCAGAGGCAGGAATGGCTTGGGCATCGAGGCCCGGCTGCGCGGCCAGAGGCGCGTGCCGCTGCCTCCGCAAAGGATCACGGGAACGATGGTGGGCATGAAGTCTTTCGCTCGTCAGGTGACGCTTGAGATGCGACCGGTCATAAACCCTGCTTGCTGCGATGCAACGTTACACAACTCAAAAAAAATAGATCAAGATATTCCTAGATTGATCCTGTTTTATACTAACGTTCTGAAACAAAACAAAATAATTTGGTTCGGCTATATCAACGATCAATACCTACGGTTCCAAGGCCAGCAACCTTCCGACGCACGCAAAAAACGCAGTAGCCGATCTAGAAAAATGGGATGCGCGAGGTTGACTAGCCTAAATCTGCTTTCAAATGCCAAGACATCCAATCACCCCGTCACAACTGAAATCCTACATTAACGACATATTTTACAACAAATTACGGTATATTCAAATAACTCGCTTTTAATTAACTAACACCCAAAACCACAAATCAAAGTTTGCTTCTTTTTACACTAGCCATAAATTTTAATTCGGTGCGAACGGCGAGGAAAACGTATCGCGCTCCTTTCCCAGATTACATAATTACACCAGGCGTCCGTCATCTCCGTATAAATGACCGAGTTCATGCTGGCCGATGTCGGCAAGGCGCATGATTTCAACTTTTGTGCGCTGCGTTATTTCAACGTCGCGGGTGCCGATCCGCAGAGCCGCACCGGGCAGTCGACGGCGGGCGCCACTCACCTCATCAAGGTCGCGGTTGAGGCCGCATTGGGCAAGCGCAGCCATGTCGGCGTGTTCGGCACCGATTTCGATACGCCCGACGGCACCGGCGTGCGGGACTATATCCATGTCTCGGACCTCGCCAATGCGCATGTCCTGGCGCTTGAGGCGTTGATTGCCGAGCCGGCACGCTCGCTGACGATGAACTGTGGGTACGGGCGCGGGTTCTCGGTGCTGGAAGTGCTCGATGCGGTGGACCGCGTGACCAACCAGAAGATCGACCGCCGTCTCGAAGGGCGCCGCGCGGGCGATCCCGATGCGCTGATCTCCGACAACAGCCGGATCAAGGCGACCATCCCCTGGGTGCCGCGCTACGCCGACCTGCCCACTATCGTGGAACATGCCCTCGCCTGGGAACGCAAGCTGGGCGAACTGCAGAAGGTATGAACAGGCCATAGGGCGGCGCCTTCGCGGCGCACCCTTACCGCCGCTTCTTCAGCACCACGTAAATCGCGCCCTGTCCGCCGTGCCGGCGATGCGCGCCGCGAATCGCCACGATGTCGGAGGCGTGGTCGCTGGCCGAGAGCCAGTCACTGACTTTCGCGCGAATCGCCCCGCGCGCCGTGCCCCGGTCCGCAGCATCGACCGGGCGCGACTTGCCGGTGACGATCAGCACCACCCGCGCGCCCATCGCCCGCGCCTGGGTCAATCCATGCATCAGGCGCGTATAGGCCTGGTCGAGCGTGGCGCCGTGCAGGTCGAGGCTGAAATCGGGCATCAGTGTGCCCTTGGTGATGCGCTTGTCCCACGAACCGTCGAGATGGGCCTGGGTCTCGGCTTTCGGCTTTGGGGGGACGGGTCTGGGCGCCAGCGGCGGCGGGACGCGGCCTTTGACTTTGCGAACAGGAAGCGGGGGCGGCGGCGCTTCGGCTACCGTGCGGGTCGCCTCGGCAATCGCCACCGCAGACGCTGGGCGGCGCTTTTCGAGCGGCTTGACCGTCCGCGCGACTTGCGCCCAAATCTCTGTTTCCTCGGCCGTGAGGCGGCGGCCCGGACGTCTCATCGCACGCCGAGCCGCGCCAGCGTTCCCTTCGGGACGAAGATCAGCGCACTGCCGCGCCCGCTCATGCCGCCGGCGGTGGTCCGCGCCTGCGCGCCCGCACCCCAGAAGGTGTCGAAGCGGTTGGCGCCCTTGATCGCGCCGCCGGTGTCCTGTGCGATCCACATGCCGTTCGCCTCGCGCCGGTCGAGATCGAGCCAGACCGGGGCGCCAAGCGGCACGAAGCGCGGATCGGCGGCAACCGAGCTGCCGCTGCGCACCGGCACGTTCAGCGCGCCCAGCGGTCCATCGCCGTCGAGGATCTTGAAGAAGACCCACGAACGGTTCTGCTCCATCAACGCGCGGCCTTCTGCGGGGCGTTCGCGAAGGTATTGCATGATGCCCTGCATCGAGCCGGAATATTGCCCCGGGCCGGAACCGATGAGGCCCCGCTCCCGCATGACGCCGCCGATGCCGGTATAAGGCAGGCCGTTCTGCCCGGCATAGCCGATGCGCGTAACGGTGCCGTCAGGCGCGATCAGGCGGCCCGAGCCTTGGACCTGGAGGAAGAAGAACTCGACCGGATCGGCGGCCCAGGCGATCTCCAGGCCCTGCCCGGCAAGCGCGCCGGCATCGATCTGCGCGCGGTCGTAGTACGGGGTGAAGGCCCCGCCAGCACCGTAGCGGCCCAGCGGCATCCGCCCGTCCTTGAGCGGCGCGGCATCGCCGGCCCGGGCGCGGACAAGGTCGGCCGGCATCGCATAGACCGGCGCAGCGTAGCCCGGCAGGGGACTGCGCGAACCGGCGATCTCGGGTTCGTAGTAGCCGGTGGCATAGGCATTGCCATCGCCGACCTGTGCCGTCTCGAAATAGCTGACGAAGAACGCGGCAGGCGAGCCCGGCCCCCAGTTCGCGGCTGCGGTGCAGGCCTGGCGCCAGTCGTCCGGGCGGGTGAGGCCGCTGCCATCGGTGCGCGAGGTCAGGCGCGGGCAGCTTTCGCGGAACGAGGCCAGCGCGCCGGCGGCATCGGCAGTGCTCATCGGCAACGCGGAAACGGCGCGTCCCGCCCTGACGCCAAGCGCCGCCGCATTCGGGGCCGCCGGGGCCGTGCTGCCCGGACCCGGCCGGACCGGCGGGCGGGTCACGCCCGGGCCGCCGGTAGTGGGAACAACGGCGCCGCAGGCCGCCAGCGCCGCCATCAGGCCCGCGCCAAGCAAGCCCTTCAGACCGGTGCGCGCAAAGCCCTTGAAGGCCGGCATTTTCGAAACCGGCCGCTCAGCCGAATTGTCCCCCTGCCGCACTATCGCACTCTTTCACAAAACAAAGCCCCGCGCCTGTAGGCACGGGGCATTTTCAGGTACGACTGGATATCACCGCTCAGGCGGGGATCAACCTTCGTCGGTCTCTTCCAGCAGCCAGTCGGGATCGGGCGAGTTCACCGCGCGGCCAAACGTCCAGATGTCGATCGCTTCGATGGCATCGTCCAGCGAACCGGCGATCACCACGCCCTCGGCGCTGCGGGTAACCGCGGCGATGTCGGCGCGGAAACGCAGACCGATGCGGGCATAGCCATTATCGACGCCGGCAGTGACGAACGTGCATTCCTCAATACGGATGAGGCGGTTGTCGAGCGTTTCGCCCGCTTCGATGCGGGCATCGATGGCTGCGGCGAAACCGGCATAGACATCACCGTCGCAAAGCTGGCGCAGTTCGGCCTTGTCGCCCTTCCAGAAGGCTTCGAGGATCATGCGGTACGCGCTGCGGGCGCCTTCCATGAAAGCACCGGCATCGAAACGGCGATCAGCCTGCGCGATTTCGGCAAGACCGCGCTCCACCGCCGACGAAGCCAGCGGCATTTCGCGAAGGCCATGACCCTGCTGCGCACGGCTGCGAGCATCGTCCCGGCCATCGCCGCGCTGTTCGGTGCGGGGAGGCGCAGGCACACGCGGTGCGCCCGGCTGGCCCTGGCGGCCTTCGAAGCGCCCCTGGATCGGCTCTTCCTCATGCTCGGCCCGGCGGCCAAGCACGGAATAAAGCCGCAGTCCAAGGAAGGCTGCGATCATGGCCAGGATCACTATTTCCGGTGTCACGTCCCTAAATCCATCCCTTCTGTCCGCACTGCCTGCCCGCTGAATGCCGGAAACGACATTCGGGCCTGGCGGCGATGGCTCCGGCCCGCTGCGGGTCGAGCCTCCGTGGGGAGACTCCAGCTGCATAAGCCTTAGCGCTCCAACATAGCCCCAGATAGGTAGACTTTACAAATGAACAACGCGTGAGCGGGCCATTCGGGGCATTTTTCCGCCGGATCGAACCGTTAACGCTCACCCGTCGAACCCTATCGGGACGTAGTTGTACAATTTTCCGCAAGCTCAGGTGTTCCACGAACCGGCAAAATGTTTTAGGCGCGCCTTCGGATTTCATTGTCAGATTTCATTTGGGAAGACACCGCGATGGCCGACGAAGGCAACATCATTTCCGACCTGGACCTGGGTAACGGCGAAGACACCGCCCCTGCGGCCGGCATTATCTCGCAGTACGTCAAGGATCTCTCGGTCGAGAATCCGAACGCCCCGGAGAGCTTCTCCTGGCAGGACGCACCGCAGGTCGACGTGCAGTTCAACATCGGCGCACGCGCGATCGAGGGCGAAGTTCACGAAGTCGAGCTGAAGATCACCTGCGCCTCGCGCAACGAGGCAGGCACCGCCTTCGCCGTGGAACTGAGCTACTGCGCGCTCGTGGGCATGCGCAACATCGACGAGCAGCAGGCCCACGCCTTCCTGTTCGCCGAAGCCCCGCGCATCCTGTTCCCCTTCGCGCGCCGCGTGATCGCCGATGCCGTGCGCGATGCCGGCTTCGCGCCGCTCATGCTTGAGCCGATCGACTTCAACGGCCTTTACGTGCAGCAGCTCCAGTCGCAGGCCCAGTCGGTCGAAGCCGGCATGGGTGAGCCGGCCGGCCACGCCTGAGCCAGCGCTTTCCAATCGATAGCCGCTCGCCCTTCCCCGCAGGAGGGGCGAGCGGTTCGATTTTACCGCGTGACAACCCGTTCGTTCCCGGCAAAGCCGGCATACGTGAGCGTAATAGCCAGGTGCCCCGGCTTTGCGCGGCACGAGCGGGAGATGGTGCCCTGAACGAGTTGGCTGCGATCCTATGAACCTCGCCAAGGCCCTCGCCAGCGTCGGCGGACTGACCCTGGCCAGCCGCGTGCTGGGCCTCGTGCGCGACAGTCTGTTCGCACGGTACGTCGGCGCCGGCTTCGCCTCCGACGCCTTCCTCATCGCCTTCCGGCTGCCCAACATGTTCCGCGCCCTGTTCGCGGAAGGCGCCTTCGCATCGGCCTTCATCCCGATGTTCAACAAGAAGGTCGGCAACACCGAAGGACCCGGCCTGCCCGCCGGCATCGCCTTTGCCGAACAGGCGCTGTCGGTGCTGCTGCCGGTGCTGATCGTCATGACCGTGGCGCTGGAAATCTTCGCCTGGCCAGTGACGTTCCTGCTTTCCGGCGGCTTCAACGACGTCAGCCACGAACAGTTCGCCTTTGCCGTCACGCTCAGCCGGATGACCATCCCCTACCTGATGCTCATCAGCCTGGTCTCGCTGCTGGGCGGTATCCTCAATTCGTTGAGCAAGTTCTGGGTCAATGCCGCCGCGCCGATCCTGCTTAACCTCACGCTGATCGCGGCGCTGCTGGGCTTTCATTCCGACGACCCGCTGATTACCGCCCGCAACCAGGCGATCGGTGTCTCCGTCTCGGGCGCGCTGCAGCTTGCCTGGCTGGTTCTGGCCTGCCGCGCCAACGGTGTTTCGATGCGCCTGCGCCTGCCGGTGTGGAACGCCGACGTGAAGCAGCTGCTGAAACTGATCCTGCCTGCCGCAGCCGGGGCCGGCGCGGTGCAGATCAACCTCGTCATCTCCACCGCGCTGGCCGCCTATCTGCTCCCCCACGGCTCGGTCACCTATATCTACATGGCCGACCGGCTGAACCAGCTGCCGCTGGGCCTGATCGGCATCGGCCTTGGCACCGTGCTGCTCCCTACGATCTCGCGCCAGCTTGGCGCCGGGCAGGAGGGCGCGGCGATGGAGACGCAGAACCGCGGGCTGGAACTGGCGCTGCTGCTGACCCTGCCCGCCGCCGCCGCCCTGATCGTATGCGGCGGACCGATCGCGGCCGCGCTGTTCGGCTATGGCAAGTTCGATGCCGCCGATGTCACCTTCACCGCGCAGGCGCTGGCGGCCTTTTCGATCGGCCTGCCCAGCTACATCCTCGTCAAGGTGCTGACGCCGGGCTTCTATGCGCGGCAGGATACGCGCACCCCGGTGCGCTATGCGATGATCTCGATGGCGGTGAACCTGGCGGGCAACCTCATCCTGATCGTGCCGCTGCAGCATATGGGCCCGCCGCTGGCGACCGCGATCGCCTCCACCGTCAACGTCGCCATGCTGTATTTCGCGCTGGTGAAGCGCGGCCATTTCACGCTCGATGCCCGCCTGCGCCGCCGCGCCCCGCGCCTGGCACTGGCTGCCATTGCGATGGGCGTGGCGCTGTGGTTCGGGCAAAGCCTGGTGATGCCTTACGTCCACGGCACATGGCTTGTGCGCGGGCTGGCACTGGCGGTGCTGGTGTCCTCGGGCTGCCTCGTCTATGGGCTCGCCACGGTGGTTTCGGGTGCCTTCACCCGCGACGACCTCAGGCTCCTGCGGCGGCGACGCCCGGCGTAGACACCAGGCGCCTTACCTTTCGAAACCTGACCCATCGGCAAACGGGAATTTCCATGCGTATCCTCTCCGGCATCCAGCCTACCGGCAACCTGCACCTCGGCAATTACCTGGGCGCGATCCGCAACTGGGTGGCGATGCAGGACCGGGTCAGCGCAGAAGGCGGCGAGTGCCTGTACTTCCTTGCCGACCTCCACGCGATCTCGATGCCGCATGTTCCCGCCGACCTTGCCGCCAACACGCGCGAGATGGTCGCGGCCCTGGTCGCCTGCGGCATCGACCCCGACCGCTCGATCCTGTTCAACCAGGCGCAGGTTCCGCAGCACGCCGAGCTGCAGTGGCTGCTGAACGGCACAGCCCGCATGGGCTGGCTGAACCGCATGACCCAGTGGAAGGACAAGGCGGGCAAGAACCGCGAAGGCGCCAGCGTCGCCCTGTTCACCTACCCGGTGCTGCAGGCCGCCGACGTGCTGCTGTACCAGTCCACCCACGTCCCCGTGGGCGAGGACCAGAAGCAGCACCTCGAACTGGCCCGCGACGTGGCGCAGAAGTTCAACAACGACTTCGCGCCGAGGGACGAGGACGGCGAAATCGTGCCCGTGTTCACCCTGCCCGAGCCCTTCATTCCGCCCGAAGCGGCGCGGATCATGTCGCTGCGCGAAGGCACCGCGAAGATGAGCAAGTCGGACCCGTCCGAGATGAGCCGCATCAACATGACCGACAGCGCCGACACGATCGTCCAGAAGATCAAGAAGGCCAAGACCGACCCCGAGCCCCTGCCTTCGGAAAAGGCAGGCCTGGAAGGCCGCGCCGAGGCCAAGAACCTCGTGGCGATCTACGCGGTCATGTCGGGGAATACCGTGGACGGCATCCTGGCCGATTTCGGCGGCGAAGGCTTCGGCAAGTTCAAGCCGGCGCTCGCCGACCTGCTGGTCGAAAAGCTCGCCCCGATCAACGCGCGCTTCGTGGAACTGCGCGAGGATACCGCCGCACTCGACGCGATCCTGCGCAAGGGCGCCGAAAAGGCCCGCGCGCTGGCGATCCCGACGCTGAACAAGGCCTACGACGCGCTGGGCCTCGTACGCGGCTAGGCTGGGCCCCGAGGCGGGAGCTTTCCTCGGGAGGCTTCCGCCCGGCCTGATCCGGCATTTCCTACATCGGCAATGCCTGCCACAATCGCGCAGGCTCTTTGCGATGTAGGATATTTCAGGCCAGCTTGGCCTTCATGAACATGCTCACCCGCATGTCTTTCATCAACTTGCGCGCTTTGCAACCGGGGCAGCCCTGCCGGAATGGCAGATTTCAGCCCGGCGCGCCCAGCAGCTTCGCTCGCCGCCGGACCCATGGCTCGGCCAGCGCCGAGACTTCGCCCAGCGCTTCCAGTCCGTCACGGTCCCCCTTGTGGTCGCCCGCGATGAGCAGGCCGAAGACCCGCAGCACGCTCCAGTCGGGGAACGGGCGGTCGACCAGTTCCATGACCTCGCCCGCCTCCACGGCGCCTTCCTCGATGACGCGGTAATACCAGCCCGGCCGGCGCGAGCGGATGCACGCCGCATTGACTTTCGCGCCGCCGAAACGATGGTCGAGCTTCCAGCAGGGTTGGCGCCCCTGGCTCACCTCGACAAGCGCGCTGCCCAGCCGCCACCGGTCGCCGATGCAGACCGTGTCCTCGGTCAATCCGGCGGTCGAGACGTTTTCGCCGAATGCGCCGTAATCGTTCAGCAGCGGGTGATCGCCAATGGCGCCGCGCCAGAAGGCGTAATGGTCGTGGGGATAGTGATGGATCGCCTTGTCCGGCCCGCCATGAACTGAAAGGTCGGCCTGGGCATCGCCTTCCAGGCCAAGGCGATGCACCCTGACCGGGCCGGCGACCGGACGCTTGGCGATCGCGCTCGGCTCGCCCTCGCCGCGAAAGGGGGCGACCTTTCCACACTGCAGGGAAAGAATGGGCAAGGAAAGAATGGGGATCGGACTCGTCATTGCCTTTCCCTCTTCCTACATGGAAAGCAGACGATCAAGTCGTCCGGTCGATGCGGCCGGGTGGACGCCTGGTGAACGGCCTAACAATCCATCGCATGGGCAAGTCCATTCAACCGCTATTCAGGGCATTGATTTTACGACAGGATCAAAAGGAATCGAAGGCCGCGCCGGGAGTGGGCGTCACGGGCTCTTCGGGTACGTGGAGCAAAGAGAAAATGACACACCATTCCCCATCAAGATTAGGCAAGCTCCGGCTTGTCGCAGCGGCCATGCTGTTCATGGCCGTCGCTGCCTGCGCCACGCCTTTCAAGGCAGACGTCTCGCGCTTCCAGTCGCAGCTTCCTGCGCCGTCCGGGCAAAGCTTCGCGATCGTCGCCGACGATCCCAAGCTTTCCGGTGGTCTGGAATTCGCCCAATATGCCTCCCTCGTGCGTGATCGCATGGCCCAGCTGGGCTATGCACCCGTCGAGGATCCGGCCCGCGCGACGCTTATCGTGCGCTTCGACTACGGCGTCGATGGCGGCCGTGAGCGCGTTCGGTCCACTTCGATCGGCAACTCCTACTGGGGTCCGTGGGGCGGCTACGGCGGCTTTGGCGGTTTCGGTCGCGGCCGATTCGGTGGTTGGGGCGGCTTTGGCGGCCCATGGCGCTATGGCTTCTATGACCCGTTCTTCGACAATGGCGGTGTCCAGTCGTATACGATCTTCACCAGCGGAATCAGCATGAAGATCGACCGTGCCGCCGACGGCCAGCGCCTGTTCGAAGGCAAGTCGGAAGCGGTATCGACCTCCAATCGCCTGCAGTATCTCGTTCCCAATCTCGTCGAGGCGATGTTCACCGGATTCCCGGGCAACTCGGGTGAGACAGCGCGCATCACCGTTGCGCCTGAAAAGAAGTGATCTCGAGTATCTGACCTGCCAGGCTGCGCCCTGCGAAGGGGCGGCAAACGCAAAGGGACGGGTCCGCTGAAATATTGCGGCCCCGTCCTTTTGCTATGGGGACGCGGCAAAGCCCGCTACCACCCCTTGCCCAACCCCGGATTATCCTGACCGATGCACAATTTCATGGCGATCCTCTCGCAGCTCTTCTGGGGCGTCACGATCGGCGCGCTCAGCGCTGCCTTCGAGACGCTTGCCAAGGGCATGATGATGATCGGCGGTCTGGGCGGAGCAGGCTGGTACGGCCTGAGATGGCGCAAAGCGCGGCGGGACCGCGATAGCAAGCCTGACAAGCGCGGGGACTGAAGCCCTCATGCCGCACGAAATCGCTACCGAAGTGATCGGAAACATCATCGAGGCTGCGGTGGAGGTGGTCTCAGGCCTCGGCTCCGAGCCGAAACCGCGCCGCCGGAGCTGGCAGAGCTACCTGTCCATAGCTGTGCTGGTGATAGCAGCCCTGCTGCTTGCCGCGTGGTGGCTCGGCCTGTTCGCCGGCTGACCTTCAGTTCCCCAATGCGACCACGCCGCCGGTCGAACCGAAACCGCCTTCGCCGCGCGTCGTCGCATCGAGTTCATCGACCTTGAGCCAGGAAGCACGCGTGACGGGGGCGAGCACCAGCTGGGCCACGCGGTCGCCGCGGACGATCTCGAACGGCTCGGCGCCAAGGTTGACCAGGATCACCTTGAGTTCGCCGCGATAGTCCGAATCGACGGTGCCCGGCGCATTGGGCACGGAGATGCCGTGCTTCAGGGCGAGGCCCGAGCGCGGGCGCACCTGAATCTCGAAACCGACAGGGATCGCCACCGACAGCCCGGTCGCCACCGCATGGCGCGCGCCGGGGGCAAGGGTGACATCCTCGGCCGAAACCACGTCCATGCCCGCCGCGCCGTCCGTGGCGTAGACAGGCAGGTCCAGACCCTCGCCGTGGGGCAGGATCTTGACCATTACGGGGACTTCAGCGGGGGAGTGCATCTGCGAACCTTTCGACGAGGATGCGCGCGACATCCTCCTTGGGCATTTCGGGAAGAGAAATCACATCGCTTTCGGTGACGATGTGGACGGTATTGGCATCGCCGCCCATGACATCGCCCGACACGTCGTTGGCGATGATCCAGTCGGCGCCCTTGCGCACGCGCTTTTCACGGGCGTAGCGGATCACGTCCTGCGTCTCTGCGGCAAAGCCGACTACCAGCGAAGGACGCCCGGCGCTTTTTGCAAGCGTGGCGAGAATATCGGGGTTTTCAGTCAGCTCGAGAGTTGGCGGGCCGTCGCCGTTCTTTTTCTTGAGCTTCTGGTCGGCCGAGCGCGAAACGCGCCAGTCGGCGACGGCGGCGACCATGACGGCAACGTCAGCGGGCAAGGCCGCCTCCACTGCATCGGCCATCTCCAGCGCGCTCTCGACATCGATCCGCTCGACCCCGGGCGGGGTTGGCAGGTGGACCGGCCCGGCGACCAGCGTCACCCGTGCGCCGGCTTCTGCAGCGGCGGCGGCGATCGCAAAGCCCTGTTTGCCGGAGGAGCGGTTGGCGATGTAGCGTACAGGGTCGATCGGCTCGTGGGTCGGGCCGGCAGTAACCAGCACATGGCGTCCATACAGCGGCCGATGTTCGAGCCCGCGATCGAAATCGGGCTGGCCGGTAAGCGGATCGAACGGCTGCGGCGCAGCGCCGCCCGTGATGAGGTGATTGATCGCATCGGGGTCGGTCGGCGGTGCGGCGCGCGCTTCGCCCTTGGTCGCCACCAGCGAAGAGGAATCGCCGAGACCGATGGCTTTCCCGCCGCGCGCGACCGTCGAGCCGGTGATGCCACCAACGCCCTGCCCGTCAGCCGCATCGGCCTGGGGCGCGTCCATGACCGACCCACCGGCCAGCGCCCGGGCGATCCGCTGCCAGATCATCTGAACTTCGGGCAGGCGGCCGGGGCCGAACTCGCCGCAGGCCATCGGGCCTTCATCCGGCTCCATGACATCGACGCCGGAGGCGCGCAGGGTCTGGACGTTGCGGGTGGTCGCCGCATGCTGCCACATGCGCACGTTCATCGCCGGGATCGCCATGACCGGCTTGTCAGTGGCCAGCAGCAGCGTGGTCGCCAGATCGTCGGCAATGCCTGCCGCCATCTTGGCCATAAGATCCGCCGTCGCCGGGCAGACCACCACCAGATCGGCCTCGCGGCTGAGCTGGATATGGCCCATTTCGGCCTCGTTCCTGAGGTCCCACAAGGTGGTGTGGACCGGCTTTTCCGAAAGCGCGGCCAGCGTCATGGGCGTCACGAATTTCGCGCCGCCCTCGGTCAGCACGCATGTGACCGAGCCACCCTCCTTGCGGATGGTGCGCACAAGTTCGCAGGACTTGTAGGCAGCGATGCCGCCACCCACGACCAGCAGAATACGGGGTCCGTTCATGCCCCGGCTTTTGCAGCACCGGGCAAGGAGGTGCAATCAGTTTGCGGGCTGGAGCCGGGACAAACCGGGCAGCCGCGCCGCCGCGACCAGCTGCGATACGGCGCGCGGGGCAAAGACGATGCCGGCGAACATGGCGGGCGCGATCACGGCGCCCCAGTAAAAGTTGTCCCACCGGCCCGCGATCATGAAGGCGGCGCCGTAGCCCGCGCAGAGGAGAAAGCCGAACAGCCCCGAACGGCTACGCCAGCCCAGCCACCCGAACGTCATCAGGATCACTGCCGGGCCTGCAAGGAAATGAGGCAGCCAGCGCAAATTGCTCGACTGCACGACATTGGCGAGCCACCCGGTCATGCCGCGCATCACCAGCCACGGCGGGCCGTGGCGGTCGCTGGCCAGCACATCGCGGGCGATGATCTCAAGGTGCCAGGTGAGAGCGGCGAAGAACATCAGGATCAGTGCGATCCACGCGGCGCTTTCGCGCCAGTTGCGCTGCCATAGCGCAAAAGCGGCCATGAGCAGGACATAGGGCAGCGTATGTTCGCGGATCGCCAGCGCCAGCGCGGCCACGGCAAAGGCGGCGACCCAGCGCCCGCCCTGCCCTCTGTGGCCGATGCGGTGCAGGCCGAAGGATAGCGCGATCAAGCCGCCAGCCCAAAGCTCGTGCAGGGGAAAGTAGTGACGGTTGAGGCCCAGAGAGGCACCTACGAAGACCAGAGCCGTACCCAGGCGGCGCAGACGGCCACCATCTTCGGTTTCTTCGCCAAGGCGCTGCCACCATTTCGCGATGATCGCCAGCATCAGCGCGATGGCCGCCACCAGTTGGCCGGTCTTGCCCAGCCATGCGTCGATATAGGCCAGCGTCGGCAGACGCACGGCGATGCCCGGGTTCACCGGATAGTCGCGGCCGCGCTGCTCGGGCACGATGAAGTCGTAGTAGTTTTCGCCCGTCGCAATGCGCTCGATCGCGACTTCGTAAAGCGCGATGTCTTCGTCATAGGGCTTTTCAGGGGTGTCGACGGCCTTACCGCCCGCATCCACCGGGCCTTCGACCGGACCGAGCCAAGGCGAACGGTTGCCCGGCTTGTTGGTGGGCACGATCATCGAGGCGATCACCACCACCAGCAGCGCGGTCAGGACCACGCGCGCCAGCAGCGGCGACCAGCTTGCGAAACGCCCACCCTTCCGCGCAGGCGGGTGCGCGCCGATCAGGTCAGAAGTGTCCAGTACGTCAGTGCCCACGCCGCAGTGCCCCCAAGGATTGCGGCCAGAGCATAGCCACCCCAGTGGTTACTTTGGCGTTTACGACCCGAACCTTTAGCCCAGATGATGTCGATATCCGGCAGCGGTGCCTGTTCGGGCGCGCCGCCCTTGGCGGGGAAGCTCTCCTCGATCCGGCGCACCAGCGCGGGCAGGCGCAGCAGCGTGTCGACGTCCGCGCGCAGGCGGTCGACGATCACAGCCTCGGGGCCCAGTTCGTCGCGGATCCACTCCTTCACGAAGGGGCCGGAGACGTCCCACATGTTGATCTTCGGATCGAGCGCGGTCGCCAGTCCTTCGACCATGACCATGGTCTTCTGCAGCAGCAGCAGGTGCGGCTGCACCGCCATGTCGAAATCGCGGGTGATCGCGAACAGCCCGTCGAGCATCTGCCCGACCGACAGTTCCGAAACCGCCTTGCCGCGCATCGGTTCGCCCACGGCCCGCAGCGCCGTCGCGAATTCCTCGACGGTGTGATAGCTGGGGACGTACTGCGCCTCGAAGTGGATTTCGGCCACGCGGCGGTAATTGCCGGTGGTCAGCCCGTAGAGGATTTCCGCCAGCCACAGCCGCGCCTGACGATTGATCCGGCCCATGATGCCGAAGTCGATCGCCACGATGGTGCTGTGATGCGGACCGCCCTGCACGAACAGGTTGCCCTGGTGCATGTCGGCATGGAAGAACCCGCAGGAAATCGCCTGGGTCAGGAAAGTTATGACCAACCGCCGGGCCAGCGCGGGCATATCGTGCCCGGCCTCACGCAAGGCAGGCAGATTGCTCATCTTGACGCCGTCGATCCACTCCAGCGTCAGGACCGAACCATTGGTGCGGTCCCAGTCGATGTCGGGGACGCGGTAGTCCTCGATGCCCTTCATCGCATCGGCCAGTTCGGAAGCGGAAGCCGCCTCGCGCCGCAGGTCGAATTCGCGCAGGGTCCAGCGCTTGAGATTGGCGATGACTGCACGCGGACGCAGGCGCGTGGCCTCGCCGCCCAGCGCCTCTAGGTGGGCGGCGGCCCACTCGTAAGTGTCGACGTCACGGGAGAACTGTTCGCGGATACCGGGACGCAGCACCTTGACCGCGACCTCGCGCCCGTCCGGCGTGACCGCGCGGTGAACCTGGGCGATAGAGGCCGCGCCGACCGGCTCTTCCTCGATCGAGGCGAAGATCGTTTCGACAGGGCGGCCGAAGGTGCTTTCGATCTGGCTGCGGATCGCCGCAAACGGCACTGGCGGCAGACTGTCCTGCAGGCTCAGCAGATTGCGCGCGGGTATTTCGCCAACGAGATCGGGACGCGTCGCCAGCGCCTGACCCAACTTGATCGCGGCGGGGCCGATTTCCTGAAAGGCGCCGGCATAGTCCGGCTCGGGCGACTGGCGCGTGCCGAAGCGGGCGATCCGGCACAGCCGCTTGACCGCCGCCGGGGCGTTGCGGTCATTCTCGATCCCGCGCAAAGCGCCATGACGCGCGAGGATGCGGCCCCACTTGAGCAGGCGCACGATGTGGACGGGGGTGGTGGTCACCGGGTGGTCAGACCTTCCAGCCCGAATGGATCGCGACGAGGCCGCCCATGATCGGCTCGACCTTGGTGTGCCGGAAGCCGGCCTTGCGGATCATGCCCTCGAATTCGGGCATCGGCGGGAAGCGGCGGATCGATTCGATCAGGTAGCGGTACGACTCGGCATCGCCCGCGATCATCTGGCCGATCTTCGGCACCAGCTTGTGCGAATAGGCATCGTAGACTTCCTTGAAACCGGGCCATTCGGTGGTCGAGAATTCAAGGCAGAAGAAGCGCCCGCCATAGTTCAGCACGCGGTGCGCCTCAGCCAGGGCCTTGTCGATGTGGGTGACGTTGCGGATGCCGAAAGCGATCGTATAGGCATCGAACGAACGGTCCTCGAAGCTCAACTCCTCGGCGTTCTGGCGCGACCAGACGAGGGTGTCGATGCCGCGCTCCATCGCGCGCTCGATGCCGACGTCGAGCATGTCCTGGTTGATGTCCGAGACGGTGATGCGCGCGCCCGCTTCTTCCATGCGGAAGGCGATGTCGCCAGTGCCGCCGGCCATGTCGAGGATCTGTTCATGACTGCGCGGTTTCACCCGGCGCACGAACTTGTCCTTCCAGACCCGGTGCATGCCGGCGGACATGGCATCGTTCATGATGTCATACTTGCGCGCGACGGCGGAGAAGACCGCGCCCACGCGCTCCTCCTTCTCCTCTGCACGGACGTCTTCATAGCCGAAGGAAACGGTATCGCTGGTATCGCTCATGGGGCCGTTCTCTAACCATCCGCGCCGCGCGGCGCCAGCCTTGGTTTTGCCCGCGATGACACCGTTCGTCCTGAACATGGGCAGAAAGACGCGCGGCGCCGAGGTTGTAGGCGCCGGGCATCCTTGCTTCGGCGGGTCAAACCGGGCAGCATCGCTTCATCGGGAACCCGGCCCGCGCGCCGACAGGAGGACAGCAATGACCGAGTTCGACCCCAACCCCGCTGACAGGCCTGCCGGTTCGGCCCCCGCCACGGGGTTCGAATTCAACAATCCCACGATCATCAACCTGCTCTACCTCGCCTCCTACATCACCGGCATCACCGGGATTGTCGGCGTGGTGCTGGCCTATGTCTGGCGCGGCGAGCCCAAGGCACAGTGGGAAGTATCTCATTACGAATACGCGATTCGCACTTTCTGGATCTTCCTGGTCGGGATGGTGCTGGGCTTCATGCTTATGGTCGCCCTGATCGGTTTCGTGATCCTGCCGCTGGTTTCGGTGCTGGTCATCGTGCGCAGCGTGATGAGCATTCTCAAGGCCCAGAAGCAGCTGCCCATGCCCAATCCCGGTAGCTGGCTGGTCTGACGACTAGCGCAGCAGCAGGTACGCCCCAGCACCGAGCGCGGCCACCTGCAGCGCCGCAACGGTGTGGAGGCGCCGGACGAACGGCTGCTTGCGAGTCTTATGACGAAAGGCACACCGCCCGGCGTAAGCGCCGGGGCTACCGCCCACGAGTGCGAGCCAGAGCAGCGTCGATTCCGCGATCCGGCGGCGGCGGGCCTTGGCCTGCGCCTTGTCGATGGCAAACGCGGCAAAGCTCGCCACGTTGATCGCCGCCAGCGCACAAAGCGCGGCAGTCAGCGCCAGCGTTGCCCCCTCCATCCCGGAGCCGGTCACTTTTCCGCCACCCATTCCCGGCGCAGCGCGGGCCCGGCCAGCGCCATGAGCACGGCGGCAACAAGATAGAGAGCCAGCGCGAAGAGCATCGAATAGCGCAGCGATTCGCTCCCCCAGACCGGCGTCAGCGCCTTGGACAGCGCGCCAAGCGCATAAATGCCGCCGCCAAGCCCGATCAGGTTGTTGATGAGCAGGAAAAGCGCCGAGGCGGTTGCCCGCGCGGGCGGCTCGACAAGATGCTGCACTGCGCTCGTCACCGGGCCTAGCCAGAAATAGGCGAGCGCCTGAGGCACCAGGAACATCAGGAACGCCAGCGGCACGCTGGACGTCCAGATGCCGCCGGCGAACAGCGGCACGGCGCAGACGAAGGCAATCGCCGGAACCCGGCCGTACCAGGCGCGGTCGCCCTTCCCCAGCCGGTCAGCCAGGATTCCGCCGGCCAGCACGCCCACGCAGCCGCCCAGCAGTAGCACCGCGCCGATGAACCACGAGGTATGGACGAGGTCCAGTCCGAAGCTGCGCTGGAGCAGGCTGGGCAACCAGAACATCAAGCCATAACCCAGCATCGAGCTGGACGCGGCGCCGAAGCTGAGCAGCCAGAAGGCGCGCTTGCCCGCCAGCGTCGCGGCTACATCGCCAAAGCGGATCGAAGGTGCCTGGGCCGCGTTGCCAGCAGGGCGCGGGACATCGCGTACCACCAGCTTGAACAGCGGCGCGATGAGGATGCCGGCAAGCCCGACGACAAGAAAGGCCGTGCGCCAGTCCACCGCCTGCGCCACGTAGCCCCCCGCCAAAACGCCCATCGCAGAGCCAAGCGGGATGCCCAGCGAATAGACCGAAAGCGCGAAGGCTCGGCGGTGGCTGGGGAAATGATCGCCGATCACCGCATAGCTGGGCGCCACGCCCCCTGCCTCGCCGACGCCGACGCCGACGCGCGCGAGGAAGATGTGCCAGAACCCCTGCGCCAGCGCGCAGGCCGAAGTGCACAGGCTCCACACCACCAGCGAGCCGGTGATTACCCATGACCGGCTTGTGCGGTCGGCCACCCACGCCAGCGGCACGCCCAGAGTCGAATAAAGGATCGCGAAGGCCAGGCCGCCCAGCATTCCCAGTTCGGCATCGTCGAGGCCGAGTTCGGCCTGGATCGGCGCAGCCAGGATCGAAAGGATCTGCCGGTCGACGAAATTGAAGATGTAGACGAGCAGCAGCATCCCCAGCACGAGATTGGGCGAGGCGGCGGGCTTGATCGCAGGCTGGGCGATGGCAGCGGTGTCGCTCATGTCAGGTCACATGCTCCTTGAGGAAGGCTTCGATCGCGGCCAGCGCCGCCGGCTCGTCAAGGATCGGGGCGTGGCCTACGCGCGGCACTTCCACGCCCGCATAGCTGCCGGTGTGACGGCGCGCCATCTCCTGCATGGTCGCGGCGCTGAGCAGGTCCGAAAGGGCACCGCGCACCACCAGCACCGGCACGGCGTCCAGCACCTTCCACAGGGGCCAGAGGTCGGGCGGCACGGTTTGCGGACCGCCTCCGACGACGCTTTGCGCAATCGCCGGATCATAGGCGAAGGAGATAGTGCCGTCGGGGTTTTCGTGGGCGATACGGCGAGCGAACGCCGCCCAGTCCGCGCTGCCGTAGTCTGGAAAAGCCGCCCCGTTGATCGCGCGGGTGCGCTCGGCAGCCTCGCTCCAGTCCGCCATCGCGCCTGAGGGGCCGACATAGCCCTGTATCCGCGCCAGCCCCGCCGGGTTGAGCACCGGGCCGATGTCGTTGAAAACCACCGCCTGCGCGAGGCCGGGCTGCAGCGCGTTCATCACCATCGCGATGAGCCCGCCCATCGACGTGCCAACCAATCCGGCGCGCGTAATGCCAAGGTCATCCAGCAGCGCCAGCATGTCCTGTGCATAGACGTCCGGGCGGTACTGCGCCGGGTCCGGGTCCCGCTGCGAAAGGCCGCGCCCGCGCTGGTCGGGCACGATCATCCGGTAGCGCCCGGCCAGCCTTGCCGCAATCGGCTCGAAATCGGCGCTGTTGCGGGTCAGGCCGTGCATCATCAGCAGGACCGGAGCCTGCGGGGCCGCGCCCGGATAATCGCGCGCGGCAAGGTCGAGCCGCCCGCAGGCACTGCGATAGCGGTGGACGCGGTAGTCCATGTCGCAAGGTTCCTTTCAGGCGCAGGCGTGCCGGGCCGCGATGGCCCGGCATGCCCCTCAGAACGCCAGTGTCGCGGTGGCGAAGACCTGGCGGGGGTTGCCGTAGAACGCGGTCAGCGTGCCCTCGGTGCCGAGCGTGGGAATGAACCGTCCGCTGGGCGCCGTCAGCAGTTCGCCGGTGACCGGATTGGCGGCAAGGAACGTATAGCCCGAGGTCTTGTACTGCTTGTCGAACAGGTTCTTGCCGTGCACGCCCAGCGTCCAGCGCCCGCCCGGCGCGGAGTAAACCAGGCTGGCGTCGACCAGTCCGTAGCCCTTCTGGTCGAGGTAGGGGTTGGGGATCTCGAACTGGTGGGTCTTGCTGCGGTACGAATAGGTCGAACTGAACGAGACGTCCCCCTCGCCCACAGGCGCCGTGTAGGCCAGCGTGGCGCTGGTGGTCCACTTGGGGGTGTTCTGAACATCGCGGTTGGCAGCGACATCAGTGGGAACGCCGCCGATATTGGCGATATATTCCTTGTACTTGGCATTGATGTAGCCAAGCGATCCGGACAGGCTGAGGCGGTCGCCCGCCGCCATCATGTCCTGCGCCAGCCGGGCATTGGCTTCCAGTTCGAAGCCGCGGAAGCGGGCCTTGCCGGCATTGGTGATGATCCCGCAGAAGGTCGGGATACCGCCCACGGTGCAGCCCGCCGAACCGGGGATCTGCACGTCCCTGTAGTCCATTTGGAACGCCGCTGCCGCGATATACAGGCCGCCGCCGAACAGGTTGGCCTTGTAGCCGATCTCGTAGCTGTCGACCGTCTCGGGCTTGAAGCTGAGGTAATCGGTGACTTCGGCGTCGGTCGGTCTCCCCGGAGTGGCGGCAGGCGCGTTGACGCCGACGCCGCGCGGATCGAAGCCGCCGCCCTTGAAGCCCTGGCTGAAGCTGGCGTAGATGTTGTGGTCCGGCGTCGGCTTGAAACTGATCGAGGCGCGCGGGGTGAACTTCTTGAAGGTCGCCTTGCCCGAAAAATCGGTGCTCGGCGCGCCCAGCGGCAGGCCCGCCCCGCCGAATACCGGCGATCCGCCGCCAAGATAGTTCTGCCGCAGGATCTGCGCGCGCCGCTCGTCCCAGGTATAGCGACCGCCCACCGACAGGCTGAGCTGCTGGGTGAAATCAAAAGTGAAGTCACCGAAGACCGCGAAAGTCTCGGTATCGACATTCGCCTGAGTGAAGGCGGTCAGGCCGTTCAGCGCAGTGAACAGCCGGGTGTCGAACTGCGTGTCCGCCTTGGCCGAAAGATAATAGCCGCCGATCAGGCCCTGCACCATGCCGTTGTCGTACAGGAGCTGGAATTCCTGGCTGGTCTGCTCATTGCGGTAGAAGGCGGGCACGTCGAGGTCGACGGCGGGGAGCGCGTCGAAGTCGATCGGCGAAGCGCTGTCGTCCTTGCGCCACGAACTGATTGAGCGGAAAGTCAGACTATCGCTCAGGTCGGCGGTGGCGTTAATGGCGAAGCCGTAAGCCTCGACCTCCTGCCGGGGATCGTTGAGGCCGCCGCGCGTGTCGAACACGTCCTTCAGCACCGGCGCGCCCGAGGCGTAGCCCGGGATCAGGCGGTGACCACCGCGCGGGTTCGACTTGTCCTTGGTGTAATCGCCCGAGATGCGGATCAGCACCGGCTCGCCGTAGCCGCCGATGTCGACACTGGCGCGCGCTGCCCAGATATTCTTGTTGTAGTTGTCATCGCCTGTAGTCAGGTTCCTGCCGAAGCCCCCGCGCGACAGGCGCGCTGCCGATCCGCCGACCCGGATCAGGTCGCTCACCGGCGCCGAGGCGGTGACGATCAGGTCGGCCTGGTCGTAAGTGCCGTAAGTGCCCTTCACCTTGAGCGAGAAATCCTGCGGCAGCTGCTTCGTCACATATTTGACCGCGCCGCCGATGGTGTTGCGCCCATAAAGCGTACCCTGCGGCCCGCGCAGCACTTCGATCCGCTCGACATCGTAGATATCAAGAACGGCGGCTTGCGGGCGATTGAGGTATACATCGTCAAGATAGAGGCCGACGCCCTGCTCGAACCCCGATACCGGGTCCTGCTGACCGACGCCGCGAATGAACGCGGACAGCGTGGAGTTGGTGCCGCGTGAAGGTTCCAGCGTGACGTTGGGGGCTGAATTGGCGATCTCGGTGATGTCGATCGCGCCGGACTTCGCGAGCTGTTCGCCGCTGAAGCTGGTGACCGCGATCGGCACGTCGACCAAACGTTCCTCGCGGCGGCGTGCTGTGACGATGATGTCGCCGCCCGATGCTTCGGAAGCGGCTTCGGGCCTTGCCGGGGCTTCCTGCGCCAGCGCCGGGGCGGCTACGCCGAATCCACTGCACAGGCCCAGCATGCTGGAGGAAATCGCGAGGAATCGCACCTTGCGCATCGTATACTCTCCCATGGTCGCTTATCGTTGAACGCCTGCATATTGATAGTTGAACCGACTTTCAACTTTGAATGTTTGCCAATGTGCAAAGAGCGGTCTAGCTGTGTCGTCGTGACCACACCGACGCCATCAGTTGACAAAGGCCCGGCCGACAAGGCGCCTCGCACCGAACGAGGGCGGCGCACCTTGCGCAAGCTGCTCGACGCAGCGGCGATCGAATTCGGGGAGCGCGGTTTCCACGAAGCCTCGATCACAGGCATCACCCGGCGCGCGGGCACGGCGCTGGGCAGTTTCTACACCTACTTCAATTCCAAGGACGAGATTTTCCGCGCGCTGGTCGACGACCTCAGCGGCAAAGTGCGCGAAGCCGCGCGCAGCGCCCGGCAGCAGGACCTGCCCGCCCTGGAAACCGAACGCGCCTCGCTCACCGGGTTCCTGCGCTTTGCCAGTGAGCACAAGGAGATCTACCGCATTATCGACGAGTGCGAATTCGTCGATCCAGAGAGCTTCCGCCTTCACTATCGCAACACCGCGCGCCGCATACACGAGCGTCTCGCCGAAGGTATCCGCAAGGGCGAACTACGCGAGGACCTAGGCGAGGCCCATGCCTGGGCGATCATGGGCATGAACGTGTTCCTGGGCCTGCGCTATGCCGTCTGGTCCGAAGACGCGGGCGCCGAGGAGGTGGCGGAACTGGCCAACTCGATCCTGCGCGAAGGCATCGCCAAGCGCTGAAAGCCGGGTGGCGATGCGGCGCCGGATCGCATCGCCGTGTTCACGATGACGAAGCTGCCTGGCCTCCGCTTGCCCGCGTTACCGAATGCGCTCCGCCGGGCCTGCGGGAAACGCGCCTCCCCGCTAGCTGGCACTTTACCGTCATTTACGCGATGATAAGGCCGGCCTGCCAGAGAGAGTCGCCAAACAGGAACGGAAATTCACTTGGACGCGCGCATCCTCCTCGCCTCGGGCTTTGTCGCCCTTGCCGCCATTGCCGGCGTGCTCGTGGTCGCGGCCTCGCCCGATAAGCCGGAACCGGCCTCGCTTGCCGAGGCGAAGCTGGCGACTCCCGCGCCGGTGGCCGCTGCCACGTCCGCCCCGATGCCGAAGAAGGACGAGCCCTTCGTCATCAAGCGCATCCTGCCGATCACCGGCGCGATCAAATACGGCGAATGGCACTGGGACGACAAGAACGTGCCCGCCGGGCCGATCGTCGTCACGGTGGACCTTGATGCGCGGGTGCTGTCGGTGTTCCGTTCCGGCTACGAGATCGGCGCAACCGCCGTCCTGCTCGGAACCGAGGACAAGCCCACTCCGCTGGGCGTCTTCCCGATCACCCAGAAGGACAAGGACCACGTCTCCAACATCTACACCGGGGCGCCGATGCCCTACATGCAGCGCCTGACCAACGACGGGATCACCCTGCACGGCTCCGACGTGGCGCTCGGCTATGCCAGCCACGGCTGCGTAGGCATGCCCAACGACTTCGCCGCCAAGTTGTTCTCGACGACCAAAGTCGGCGACAAGGTCTATATAACCCGCGGCAAGCAGGTCGGCATGGGCGACAGCCTCGCCGGCGGCTAAGCCTCAGCGTTCGCGCCGGACCGCCCTGACCGGGGCTTTCGCAAAGCTCCAGCCGCCCGCATTGGGCCGCGCCACCAGATTGCCGATCGACGCTGGTCGCGCCGAAACAAGGCTCTCCAGCAGCCGGGCGATGGCGCCGCCGCGCGCTTCCTCGCCGTCCAGTTCGCGCACGATCCGCGCAAGCACGCGCAAAACCACCGCGCGCGGAGCCTGAGGCCGGTATTTCAGACCCATCGGCTCCTTCTTCACGCAGGAACGCCATTCAAGCGCGGCCATCCAATCGAGCGCGGCATCGGCCTCGGCTATATGCGCGGCGCTTTGTGCGATGGCGGCAACGTCGAGCCAGTCCGCATCGACCAGCGCCTTGCGGATACGCACGCGGTCGAAGCGGTCGTTGGCGTTGCTTGGATCTTCAGCGGCGACCAGCCCGGCACCGCGCACCACGTCGCCAAGTTCGGCCCGGCGCCAGCCCAGCACCGGACGAAGCAGCGGCAAGGGCCCGCCAGATACCGTGCCCCGCTCACGCGTACCAGCAAGGCCGGCAACGCCGCTTGCTCGATTGAGGCGCATCAGCAGGGTTTCGGCCTGATCGTCCGCCTGATGGCCGGTTGCCAGCGCGGCAAGGCCCCGCTGCCCCGCCCAGTCCGCCAAGGCGGCGTAGCGCGCGGTGCGGGCCTCGGCCTGGATGTTGCCGGGGGCGACTTCGACCGCCAGCACGGCATGGGGAACGCCAAGGTCGGCGCAGATCCGCGCTACCTCGGCTGCTTCTGCCGCGCTTTCAAGGCGCAGCCCGTGGTCCACCGTCGCCGCTTCGACCCGTCCGGGTATCGCCGCCTGGGCCAGCAGCAACAGGGCAAGGCTGTCAGGGCCGCCGGAAACGGCCAGGCCTAGCCGCGCGCCCTCCTCGTCCACGCCCTCGGGCCAAAGCGCCGCCAGATCGGCACGAAACCGGCCTGCGGCGTCTTGTGCTACGGGCATGTCAGCTGCAGGACAGTCCACTGCGGGTCGAGTTGTAAAGGCCGCTCAAGCGCCCTGCTGCTTCAGCCGCATAAGTCTCGCTGAATTCGGCGAGCGCGATGCAGGCGCGCTTGGTATCCTTGAGCTGCTTCATCGACACCGCGAGGTAAAGCAGGCTGTCGGAAGCACGATCGCCGCGCTTGTCGGCCTGGAAGTTCTGCAGGAACCACTTGGCTGCCTCGCTCGGGTTGTTGTCGTCCAGATAAGCGCGGCCAAGCAGGTTACGTCCCCAGCTGCCCCGCACGTGCTTGGGATACTTTTCGAGGTACATCTTCAGCTGCTGCTGCGCTTCGGGGTAGAATTTCGCTTCCCACAGACGGAAGCCGTAGCTGTACTCGTCGTCGCCGGCATCGGCGCTCTGCGGCTTGACGATGGCCTTCACCGCCTCGATCCGCGAGGAAGTCGCCGCCACCGGACGGGCAGGCGCCGCCGGGAGAGGGGCCGCCACGACGGGGCGCGGCGTGGCGGGCGCTGTCGACGCTCCCCCGCTCATCGCGTTGAGATTGCTCTGCGATGCAGGCGGCGCTGCGTCCATGGGCATCGCTGCCGGCGCACCGGCGGCAAGCTTGGCTTCAAGCTGGCCGATACGGTTGGTGTTCTGTTCAACCTGCGAGGTCAACTGCGCCATCCGCGCTTCTACCGCGTCCATCCGCATAAGGAGGTCGGTGACCGGCGTGCTGGTCGGCTGTCCGGGGGTAGTGACGGGGGCCGGCTTCGAGGTAATCTCGGGCTCGAAAAACTTGCCGTCCGCGCCCGGGAAAACTTTACGCTGCAGAGCGCGCACTTCGGATTCGACCTTATTGAGGCGCGCGCCGGTGTTCGCATCCTGGGCGAAGGCGGGGACCGCTCCGCCAGCGAAGATCGACACCGCTGCAGCCGTTGCCAGCCAGCGTGTCGTGCGCATTGCGCCAAAGGTACGTTTCATCGCCAAATCAACTCCGTGCCGGATAATCGCAAGCCGCACTTATGGCAGCGGCCGGCGGAACCGGGAATTAACCAGTGGGCTGGTCCGGGCGTGTTGCCCGAAACTGCCCCCGCCTGTCGAGGCGGTGTTAGTTGGAAACCGTGGAAAGCGGCCCAGGCGCAGCGCCCGGCTGCGGCGCAGCGGGCTGCCCCGCGCCGGTTACTGCGGGCGTAGACGCCAGCGCCGCAGCCGGATTGGCACGGGCAAGCAGGTCTGCCGGAGCAAGCGAAACGCCGGTAACCAGCTCAGGCTTGTCCGAAAGCGGCGGCAGCGGCTTGCCGCCGACCGAAATCTGCAAGGCATCGGGACGGCCGGTGCGCAGCTGAAGACCCGCGACGCCTGCCGGCGCAGTCCAGCTCTCACCCTTGGCAAGTTCCTTCTGGAGAACCTGTGCGCCGGTGCCATCGGTGACCTTGAGCCATACCTTATCGCCCGTCGCCGTCAGTACCACCGGGCCACTCGTGGGAGCGGGCGGCGGAGGCGGCGGCGCGGACGCTGCCGGTGCAGCGGTCTGGGCCGGTTTGTCGGCGATAAGATCGGGCAGCGCGCCCTGGGGCGAAAGGAAGCTGCTCCAGAACACCAGGAGGACCACCACCGCGATGACCACCCCTGCCGCCGCAACCCAGGCGAGGCGCCGGGTGGGCACGCGCGCGGGATCGCCCGGCTCGAAGCTGGGGACGGTCTCGTGCCGTTCGGGCACTTCTGCTTCAAGCTGTTCGCGGATCTTCGCCGCGATCACCTTTTCATCGACGCCGACGGCGCGGGCATAGGCACGTGCGAAGCCCACTGCATAAGTGCGCGCGGCAAGATCACCCAGCCGGTCCTCCTCGATGGAAAGGAGATGACGTTCGGCGACCTTGGTCTGCGAGGCGATGTCCGCGCGGCTGAGGCCGGCAGCTTCACGAGCCGCGCGAAGCTGGGCTCCGGCGCTTTGCGACTCTCGCGCATGACCCTGGGATTCGACGTTTTCCATTCTGCTCCAGAAGGGTGTGGTAAATGCGACCTGACCTATAACTAACCAAACCGTCTGACGAGGCAAAGTCAATCAGTGCACCGTCAATCGCTTGAAAATTATGCGGCCATAACTGCACTTTGCGCGATTTCAGGAGAACAACTAGCGAACCTGCCCTCGCTGACCGAACTTGGGCAGGCCCGCTTCAGGCGGCACGCTCAATCGACATAAATATCGCGCGCAGCCGCCCAGGCCACCATCTCGGCGCGCAGGTCGGCAGGCGGTGCCGCCATCCAGGCGTCCATGGCGGCGGTGATTTCGCCCAGGTCTACCTTGCCGACCAGTTCCTTGATCGGGCCGACCGCCGCCGGAGTGATCGACAGGCGACGGATACCCAGCCCCAGCAACGCCAGTGCTTCCAGGCGGCGCCCGCCCATTTCACCGCAGACGCTGATGTCCACCTTGGTGCCGTCAAGAGTGCGCACGACCCGCTTCAGGAACCGCAGGATCGCCGGGCTAAGCCAGTCGTAACGCTCAGCCAGCTTGGGGTTGGAACGATCGGCGGCGAACAGGAACTGGGTAAGGTCGTTGGTGCCGATCGAAAGGAACGCGATCTTCGGCGCGATCAGGTCGAGTTGCTCGGCCAAGGCGGGCACTTCGAGCATGACGCCGTACCTAATCGCCTCGGGCAGCACCTTCTTGCGCTTGCGCAGGTAATCGAGCTGACCGTCGAACACCGCCTTGGCAGCGTCGAACTCCCACGGTTCGGCTACCATCGGGAACATGACGTTGAGCTTGCGCCCTGCACCGGCCTCCAACAGCGCGCGGGCCTGTACCTTGAGCAGACCGTCGCGTTCGAGCGCGACGCGCAGCGCGCGCCAGCCCATCGCCGGGTTCTCCTCCCCCTCGCCGTCGTCATGGCGCAGATAAGGCAGCGTCTTGTCGCCGCCGATGTCGACCGTGCGAAACACCACCGGCCGCTCGCCCGCCGCTTCCATGACATCACGGTAGAGGCGGGTCTGCTTTTCACGCTGAGGCAGCGTGGCCGATACGAGGAATTGGAATTCGGTGCGGAACAGGCCGATGCCGTCCGCGCCGGTAAGGTTGAGGTTGGTGACATCGTCGCGCAGGCCCGCGTTGATCATCACGTTGATCCGGGTGCCGTCACGGGTCGTCGCCTGCACGTCGCGCAGGCCTGCATAGATGGCCTGTCGTTCACGGCTCCTGGCGAATCGGGCGTCGAAAGCCTCCAGCGAGCCGGGCGAGGGGCGCACGGTGGCGGCGCCCTGGTCGGCGTCGAGCAGGATCTGGTCGCCATCGCGCACGACGCCGCGCAGACCCCGTACACGCCCCAGCACCGGCACGCCCATGGCCCGCGCGACGATGACGACGTGGCTGGTGAGCGAGCCTTCCTCAAGGACAACGCCCTTGAGGCGCCGCCGGTCATATTCCAGCAGTTCGGCTGGGCCAAGGTTGCGCGCGATCAGGATCGCATCGTTGCGCAGGCCCATCGACGCCGCTGTGCCGAGCTGGCCCGAAACGATCCGCAGCAGGCGATTCGCCAGATCCTCCAGATCGTGCATGCGGTCTGCCAGCAGGGGATCGTCAATCTGGCGCATGCGCATGCGGGTGCGCTGCTGCACACGCTCGATCGCGGCTTCGGCGGTGAGGCCGCTGTCGATCGCCTCGTTGATGCGGCGCGTCCAGCCTTCGTCGTAGGCGAACATGCGGTAGGTCTCGAGAACCTCTTCGTGCTCGCCGCCGACACCGAATTCGGCCTGGTTGGCCATGCGGTCGATCTGTTCGCGCATGCGGTCGAAAGCGGTGATGACGCGCTGGCGTTCGGCCTCGGTATCCTCGGCGACGACGTGTTCGATCGTGACGCGCGGCTGATGATAGACCGCCACGCCAAGCGCGAGGCCCTTGACGAGCGTGAGCCCGTTCATCTGCACGGGGCCGGTCTGGCCCGCGCTTAGCGCCCGGGCATCTTCCTCATCGATAAGGTCGGCATTGGTGATGAGTTCGGACAGAACCATCGCCACCGTCTGCAACGCCTCGATCTCGACTTCTTCGTAGCGGCGCGGTTCCACATGCTGGACGCACAGCACGCCTACCGCGCGTTCGCGCCGCACGATCGGCACGCCCGCGAAGGAGTGATATTTGTCCTCGCCCGTTTCGGGCCGATACGAAAAGTCCGGGTGAGCGGCCGCTTCGGCCAGGTTGAGCGTGCCGGTCTGGTCGGCGATCGTGCCGACAAGGCCCTCACCCACAGCCATGCGCGTGACGTGCACGGCTTCCTGGGCAAGCCCGCGCGTTGCGAAAAGCTCCAGCATTCCCTCACGCAGGAGGTAGATCGAACAGACCTCGCTATCGAGGCTCTCTCCGATCACTTCCACCACGTTGTTGAGCTTGGCCTGCGCATTGCTGCGCGAGGCCATCACCTCGTGAAGGCGGGTGAGGATGGTTCTGGCTGCTTCGACGGCTCCACTCATACCCAGACGAGTAACGCAAAGGGATCGCTTTGGGAACGCAGCGGATGCCGTCGATTCAGGTAATTGGTATTATGTCGGGGATCTCCGGTGCGACCGGTGGATTCGTATGGGCGTAAAACGCCCCGGCGGTCTGGCCTTCAGCTTACAAGGCAGCTCAGGATCGGCGGTTAGAACCGTCCGATCTCCTCCTTGAGCGCGAGCTTTCTCTTCTTGAGGGCCTGGACCACCACGGCATCAGGCATCGGACGGCTCAATTCCTCGTGGATCTGCCGTTCAATGCCGGCATGCTTGAGCTGAAGAGCGCTGACGTGCGAACTATCCATGGACGGTTCCTCCTTATGGGGCCGGACCTGTGGCGAACGAGCTTCTGTCGAGTGACCCGAATTGGCGACTCGGCTTCGATGATCCGGCGCGAAAGGGAAGGAACCACATCCGGGGCACCTTGCGAAGACTCGTAATGCTTCATATCGGTGAATCGTATGAATCCTGCGCTGGGCAGGATTCGCGCCGTGCACTGCCCCGGGCCGTGCACGGATGGTCGCTCCAGCGCGCATTTTGTGATTGAGGAATTCCGGCGTGACCGAAGAGGAAATGCGCAAGCGCCTCGAAATCCTGAAGATTGAGCATCGCGATCTCGACGCGGCAATCGACGCTCTGATGGGGGCCGGGTCTGGCGATCAGCTCCAGATTGCCCGCATGAAGAAGCGCAAACTGCTTTTGAAGGACCAGATCAGCCAGATCGCGGATTACCTGATCCCGGACATTATCGCCTGAAACACTGACCCCGGCGCCTTCTGGACGCTCCTGACACCTGCGATTTCGCTCCGATTCAGGGTAATTGCGGTTAACGCGCCTTCGGCATGAAGCGTACCGATAGGGGACAGCGGGTTTTTTGCGCCGGATTTTGGCCGCAGCCCAGTTGCCGCCGACTCGCGGTTCGGAAATATGAAACCGTCATGTCCGAACCGGCCACCATCAATCCACGCATCGTCGAGGCGCTCTATTGCGAGGCGCTGCTCCTCTCGGACGAAGTGCGTGCCGCCTTCACGCTTTCCGGCAGGCCCGGCAGCGACTATGCGCAGGACGAGGACCTCGCCCGCATCGCGCTGTCGAGCGAAGGCCTGCGCACGACCACGCGCATGATGCACGCGATCGCCTGGCTACTCAATCACCGGGCCTTCTTCCGGCGTGAAATCAACGAGATGCAGCTTCGTCGCCATGGCCGCCTGTCATCCGACATGCGCCTCTCCGACCCGCAGCAGACCGCCCTGCTCGCCCCGGCGACCGCGCGCCTGGTGGAAACCACGCGCCGTTTCTACGAACGCCTGCTGCGCCTGGACCAGTCCTGGCGCATCATCGAACTGGCGGCCCCCAGCGCTCTGCAAAGCCTGCGCGACCGGATCGAACGTCGCATCGCCGGCTGAGAGTCCGTCTCGACAGGCAGGCCGGCAAACCCCATATCGCCGTCATGGACGCAAACCAGATCGGCGCAGACCAAATCGACCGGCCCTACACCGTGGCCGAACGCATCGGCCCGCTCGTCAGGCGGGTGCTGGCGCGCAACCCCTCGCCTTTCACCTATACCGGCACCCAGACCTACATCGTGGGCGAGGCCGGGGAAGTGGCAGTGATCGATCCCGGCCCGGACGAGCCGGAACACATCGCCGCGCTGGTCGAGGCGATCGGAACGGACAAGGTGATCGCGATCTCCTGCACCCACACCCACCGCGACCACTCGCCCGCTGCGGCGCCGCTCAGCGCGATCACCGGCGCGCCGATCGTCGGCTGCGCCCCGCTGGTGCTGAACGACGATGGCCCGCGCGCCGATGCCTCCTTCGACGGCGCTTATGCGCCCGACCGTGTTCTGCACGATAACGAGGCGCTGAAGGGTGAGGGGTGGACCCTGCGCGCCATCGCTACGCCGGGGCACACCTCGAACCACCTGTGCTTCGCGCTGGAGGAAACCGGCGCGCTGTTCACCGGCGACCATGTGATGGGCTGGTCCACCAGCGTCGTCTCCCCGCCCGACGGCGACATGAGCGACTACATGGCCAGCCTCTCCCGGCTCTACGAACGCGAGCAGGACGTGGTCTACTACCCTGCCCACGGCGCCGAAGTGACCAAGCCGCGCCAGCTTGTGCGCGGCATGATCGGCCACCGCCGCCAGCGCGAGCGCCAGATCCTGCGCCAGATCGAAGCAGGCCAGGCCCGGATCGCGGAAATGGTCCCCCTGATGTACAAGGGCGTGGACGAAAGACTGTGGCCGGCAGCAGGCCGCTCCGTGCTTGCCCACCTGATCGACCTGGAAAAGCGCGGCACCGTAACACGCAGCGAAGACCGCTGGGCGCTCGTCCCTGCCGACTAGCGATGATCGGGCACCTTTGCATTTTCCCCTTGGGTCCGGGCGCTCCCGTCCCTAGATAGGCCGCGTCCCGGCGCAAGGACCGGGGCGTAGTACCAGAGGGAATGCCATGACCGTTATGCCAGCCGACCTATCGGGCATAGACGTGCGCGCCGAGATCGAGCGGCTGCGCAAGGAACGCAATGCGGTCATCCTAGCCCACTACTACCAGCGCCCGGAACTGCAGGACCTTGCCGACTTCGTGGGCGACAGCCTCGAACTCAGCCGCAAGGCCGCCGAGACCGACGCCGATGTCATCGCCTTCTGCGGCGTGAAGTTCATGGCCGATACCGCCAAGATCCTCTCGCCGAACAAGATCGTGGTGCTGCCCGACATCAATGCCGGGTGCAGCCTGGAAGATTCGTGCCCGCCGGAAAAGTTCAAGGCTTTCCGCGAGGCGCACCCCGATCACATCGCGCTGACCTACATCAACTGCTCGACCGAGGTGAAGGCGTTGTCCGACATCATCGTCACCAGTTCCAGCGCCGAGACGATCCTCCAGCAGATCCCGGCGGACCAGAAGATCATCTTCGGCCCGGACCGGCATCTGGGCGGCTATCTTTCCCGCAAGTTCAACCGCGAGATGCTGCTGTGGCCGGGCGTGTGCATCGTCCACGAGGCGTTCAGCGAGACCGAGCTGCTCAAGCTGAAAGCCCAGCACCCGGGCGCACCGATCGCCGCGCACCCGGAATGCCCGCCGCACATTGTCGACCACGCCGACTACGTGGGTTCGACCAGCGGCATCCTGCAATATGCCCGCACGATCCCGCAGGACACGCTGATCGTCGCCACCGAACCGCACATCATTCACCAGATGCAGCTGTCGATCCCGAACAAGACCTTCATCGGTGCACCCGGCGCGGACGGCAACTGCAACTGCAATATCTGCCCCTACATGGCACTCAACACGCTGGAAAAGCTCTACATCGCCCTGCGCGATCTGACCCCGCGCGTGGAAATCGAGGAGCCCTTGCGCCTCGCCGCCAAGAAGAGCCTCGACCGCATGCTGGACATGGCGAGCGGCACCATCGGCAAGGGCGACCTCGGCACCCGCTAAGCGATCAGGCGCCCGCCGCCTGCCGCGCCCACGAGACGATCGCGCTGGCCGGCATCGCGCCGGACTGGCGGGCGACCTCGCGGCCCTTGCGGATGAGGATCATCGTCGGGATCGAGCGGATCGCATAGCGCCCGGCGATCGCGGATTCCGCCTCGGTATCCAGCTTGCCGAGGCGCATCCGCGGTTCCAGCTGCGCAGTGGCGGCGGTGAAGGCCGGGGCCATCTGGCGGCATGGCCCGCACCACGACGCCCAGAAATCCACCAGCAGCGGCAGGTCGCTCTTGCTCGCATGAGCATCGAAGTTGGCCGCAGTCAGGGTGACGGGCACGGCGGCGAACAGCGCATGGCCACACTTGCCGCATTTGCCGCCCGCGCCCAACCGGTCGGCGGGCAGGCGGTTAGCGGCTGCGCAGACGGGGCATACGACGATCATGCTGTCTTGTGACACCGGCCTGTCTCCCTTGCCGCTATCAAATCAGAATTCGGCTTCGCGCCATTCGCCCGGCGCCACGCCCTCCAGCGTCCAGTCACCGACGCGCCAGCGCACGAGGCGCAGGGTCGGATGGCCGACGGCGGCGGTCATGCGGCGGACCTGACGGTTGCGACCTTCGTAGATGGTCACCTCGATCCAGCAGTCAGGCACGCTCTTGCGAAAACGCACCGGCGGGGTGCGCGGCCATAGCTCTGGCTCGTCGATGCGGCGGGCCTTGGCGGGGCGGGTCATGCCGTCGTTCAGCGCCACGCCCTTGCACAGCGATGCGATGGCGGCCTCGTCCGGCTCTCCCTCCACCTGCACGAGATAGGTCTTCGCCGTCTTGAAACGCGGGTCGGCGATGCGCGACTGCAGGCGGCCGTCATCGGTCAGCAGCAGCAGCCCTTCGCTGTCACGGTCGAGCCGGCCGGCGGGATAGACGCCGGGCACGTCCACGAAATCCGACAGCGTCGCGCGCGGGGTGGGCGAACGCAGGTCGGTGAACTGCGAGAGTACATCGAACGGCTTGTTGAACAGTACGAGTCGCGCCATGCATTCAGTTCCTTGCAGCGGGTTTGTCGCCGGCCCTTGCGAGCACCAGCGCGAAAGCGAGCAATACCATGCCCGCCACATCGAGCGTGCTCAGCGTCTCCCCGAACGCCAGCCAGCCCACCGTCGCGGCAAGGGCGGGCTGCGCCATCAGCGCAAGGCCGATGATCAGCGGCGGGAAGTGCCTGAGCGAATAGATCAGGAAGCCCTGCCCGATCAACTGGCTGGAGATGGCCAGCGCGATCAGCGGGGTCCAGTTGCGGGGCATGATCGTCTCGCCCAGCAGGAGCGCGATGACGAGCATCACGGGCACGCTGGCGGCCGTCGATACGGCCAGCAGCGAATATTGTCCCAGACGCTCGCGCGCGGCGTTCAGCATGATGATGTAGAGCGCGTAGAATGCCCCGGCCAGCACGCAGAACAGATCACCCACGAGGTTGACGTGGCTGATCTCCAGCGAACCGCCCATCAGCATCCCCGCCCCGCCGAGCGCAGCGGCAATTGCCGCGATTTCAAGCGCACGCGGCGCACGGTGGGCAGTGAACAGCCCCCAGACCATCACGATCAGGCTTCCCGAATTGCCGAACAGCGAGGCATTGCCCAGCTTCGTCTGGACGATGCCGACGTGCCATGCGGCAAGGTCCAGCGCGAAGAACACGCCCGCTGCCACGACCAGGAGCAGCGTTCCGCGCCCCATCCGCCGCTGCGCCGAAGGTTCGCGCGAGGCCAGCAGCGCGATCACCGGCAGCGCCAGCGTCAGGCGCCAGAACCCGGCCGCGACCGGCCCGGTGTCCGAAAGACGCACCAGCCATGCCCCCAGCGCTAGCGCGACATTGGCCGCCAGCAGCGCCAACAGGTGGCGCGGCGTCCAGTCATGCCCGGCAGACGGCGGCGCAGACGGCTGGGATGGGTTCACAGTCATCGCTGCGCGTCCTAGCGGCCTTGCGAAGGCTCCGCACCTGTATAATGCCCTCTGCCTTGGCTACAGGGAAATGGCCGATCACCATCGCGGCGGTCGCCTATGCCATCTCCCTGCTCCAAAGCGTGCGGCGATCAGGACTTGGCCTTCAGAGCGCTCGACCTGAAGGTCAGGCCGCCTCATCCCCGCGCGTCTTCCACAAGGACCACACCACGCCGCCCGCGATCAGCGCCAGCGTCACCGCGAGGCTGAGCAACGGCGGGAACTTGGCGCCGCCCAGCGCGAAGTCGGCGATCAGGATCTTGCCGCCGATGAACACCAGCACCAGCGCCAGTGCGTACTTGAGGTAGTGGAAGCGGTGCACCATCGCCGCCAGCGCGAAGTACAGCGCGCGCAGGCCCAGGATCGCCATGATGTTCGAGGTGTAGACGATGAACGTGTCGGTCGTGATCGAGAAGATCGCCGGCACCGAATCCACCGCGAAGACCAGATCGGCGAGGTTGATGACCACCAGCGCCAGGAACAACGGCGTCGCGGCCCAGACCTGCACGCCCTTCGCATCGACTTCGCGCACGAAGAAGTGCTCGCCGTGGTGAGCCTTGGTCACGCGCATGTGCCGCGAAATCCAGCGGATCACCGGGTTGTTGCCGATGTCAGGGGTTTCGTCGCTGGCGAACAGCATCTTCACGCCGGTGAAGATCAGGAACGCCGCGAAGATATACATGACCCAGTGCGCCTGCGAGACGAGCGCAGCGCCGCCCGCGATCATCAGACCGCGCAGCACGATCACCGCCAGGATACCCCACAGAAGGGCGCGGTACTGGTACTTGGGCGCGATCGCGAAGAAGCCGAAGATCATCGATATGACGAAGACGTTATCGATCGAAAGCGCCTTCTCGATGAAGTAGCCGGTGTAGTAGTCGATCGCCGGGGCAGAGCCCTTGGCCCACCAGATCCAGCCGCCGAACGCCATGGCAATGGCGATGTAGAACAGCGACAGCTTCAGCGATTCGGCGATGCCCATCTCGCGGTCGTCCTTGTGCAGGACGCCGAGGTCGAAGGCGGTGAGAATGAGGACGAGGGCGGCAAACGCCAGCCAGAACCAGGCAGGCGTGCCCAGCCAGAGTGTGAAGAGAAATTCCATGAATTTACGCCCGAACGGGGCCGGTCAAGGCCGAGGGGAACAGCAGCGCCGGCACCCGCAAAGGCGCGCCGGCGACGGCGGACTACAGGCCCACTGCAAGGTGCGGCGGGAACGCGAAAAGGCGCGCAAGCCTGCCCCTCAGTCTGCGTTTGCGTTTTTCCAGGCGGGCGACCGCCAACGGGTCGACGAAGCGGCTTGCCCCCGTGCGTTTGATCACGGCGTCCAGCTTCTGGTGAAGCTCGAGCAGGCGGTACATGCGATCGGTCATTACAAATCCCTATCGAACTAGAGTGGGTTCGATCGGATGAAGCGGGCGGGAGTTGCGTGACAAATCAATGCCAGAGCGTGTGTGGTCCTGCACCGGTTTCACCCGATGCGGTCCGACATCACGAGGTGCAGAAATCATGTCCTGCACCGCGCCAGAGGGGCCCGGCCCGCAAACTGCTTTATACGGGCGGATCGCCGAGATTTCAAGCCCGCCCCCTCACCAGTGCTTTCGGCGACGTTGACGGGCTCCCCCAATCCGATATTAATGTGATATCACTTTGAGAGGGGTCTCGCCGATGTCCGATTCGCATCTGCCCATCAACGCCAGCCGGGAACGCCTGGCCTCGGCACGTAGCGGCTATGTCATGCTGGCGGTGTTTCTGGTGCTGCTGGCGGCTACTTTCACGTCCATCGCCAGCCTGGCGTCAAGCGCTGACCCGGGGCCGGGCACGATTACGGCGTTCCTTGCCTTCGTGCTTCCCGCCGTGATCGTGCAGGTGCTGATCCTCAGCGGTTTCTACATGATCCAGCCCAACCAGGCCGCCGCCGTCACCCTGTTCGGCAGCTATCGCGGCACTGACCGTATTGCCGGGCTGCGCTGGGTCTGGCCGTGGATGGGCAAGACCAAGATCTCCGTCCGCTCGAACAACGTCGTCTCCGAAAAGCTCAAAGTGAACGACCTGCGCGGCAATCCGATCGAGATCGCCACTAACGTGGTCTGGCGCGTCGCCGACACCGCGCAGGCGCTCTACGATGTGGACGATTACAAGACCTTCGTGAACGTGCAGATCGAATCCGCTGTCCGCTCGATCGGCTCGCGCTATGCCTATGACGACGTCGAAGACGCCGAGATCACCCTGCGCGGCAGCCATACCCAGGTAAACGCGGAGCTGCGCACCGAACTGATCGAGCGTCTGCAGGTCGCCGGCCTTACCGTGGACGAATGCGGCCTCACCCACCTCGCCTACGCGCCAGAGATCGCCGGGGCCATGCTGCGCCGCCAGCAGGCCGAAGCGGTGATCGGCGCGCGGCGCAAGCTGGTGGAAGGCGCGGTCTCGATGGTGGAGATGGCGCTCGCGCAGCTTTCCGAGAAGAACGTGGTCGAACTCGACGATGAGCGCCGTGCAGCCATGGTCTCCAACCTGATGGTCGTGCTGTGCGGAGAGCGTGAAGCGCAGCCAGTCCTCAACGCCGGCACACTCTACCAGTAAGTCTCAGATGGCGTCACCCGGCAAAAAGGCTTTCGCGCTCCGTCTCGATCCCGCGCTGTTCCAGGCGCTGGAACGGGCGGCAGCGGCCGACTTGCGCTCGGTCAACGCGCAGGTCGAAGTTCTGCTGCGCGAGGCGCTCGCCCGGCGCGGGGTGAAGCTCGAAGTTGCGCAGCCGCCCCGTCGCGGCCGGCCACCCAGGGAGGCGAACGATGCTCCCTATGATGGATGAATGCGGCGCCTGATCCGCCATGAGAAGCGGCAAAAGACCCTCCCCCTGACCCCTCCTGCCAGCAAGAAGGAGGCAGCCTGCCCCTTGCCACCGGCGTCCTTGCCCCCTAGCTCGGGGGTGATGGCATATGCTTTTGCCTTGCTGGCGCGCCTGCGCATCTGGCCCCTGCTGCTGCTCGCCGCCATCGGCGTGCAGGCAGCGGAGCCTATTCGCGCGCCTTTGGAGCGGGTCCAGGGTTCCGCTTTCAGCGCCTCGACGCTGGACGTGGCGCTTGGCAGCGCTCGGCGGGTTCAAAGCCATCTGGCGGCGCCTGCACAGCCGCTGCCCCTGCCGCCAGTCGCAGCGGCGAACGTCGCCACGGCGACAACGCGCTTCGCCATCGCCCCGTCTGCACACCAGCGCCCTGAGGCCCGCGGCCCGCCGCCGCGCGGCCACCCGGCACGCCTGCCAGACAGCACCGCTCCCCCGATCGCCTGAACCGGTCCCGACCCGGCGCGTCTTTTCGCGCGCCCTGATCCCTACCGTTTTCAGGAAGATTATCTCATGGCTACCAAATCCACAGGCGTGGTTCACGCCCCCGTGCACGCTGATGAACGCGCGCAAGTCACCGAACTGCTCGCCCGCTACCCCGACTTGTCCGAGCGCGAGCTGGACGCGGTCAAGACTTGGTTCAAGCGCACCGCCGGGCCGCTCGACGTCGGAATGCTCGCCAGCGACACCACCATCGCCGAACAGTACCGCGCCTATCGCAAGGACCATCATGACCGCTTCTCGGCCAGGGACATCGGCATTGCCGCCGTTTTCCTGGCCATCACGGCCTCTATCGTGGGCCTGATCGCGATGATGTCGAACTGATTGGCGGTACCGGAGCGCGAGGCATCTATCCCGTGCCTGCGCTCCGGTCAGCCTATGCAGCTGCTGCTCCCTAGAGCTTGGCGAACAGCGCCAGCATGTGCTGCCAGGCGCGGTCCGCTTCGCTGGGATCGTATGCAGGGGAATCGGGCACGCACCAGCCATGGTCGGCGCCGTATACCTCGATCTGCGCCGGGCGGCCGGCAGCGTCAGCGGCCTTGCGCAGTTCGGTCTTGGCCTCGGGTTGTTTGCCATCGTCGTTGCGGGCGATCGCGAAGAGGTAGCTGGCCTTCGTACCGGCCAGCAGCCGGTGCGGGCTATCTGCCTCGTTCGTCACCAGTCCGGCGCCGTGCAGCGATGCTGCCGCGCCCACGCGGGCCGGAACCGCCGCCGCAGTACGAACGGTGAAGGGACCTCCCATGCAATAGCCATTGCTGCCGATCCCGCGCTTCTTGTCGACCGCTTTCTGCCCATCGAGGAAAGCGACATAAGCGCCGGCATCGCGCGTAATCGCATCGGGAGTGAGCAGCGCGCGCATCGGCGCGATCTTCGCCTGTCCTTCGGGCGTGCGGTATTCCGAGAAGCTCTTCATCACCGGCGCCGGCCCGGAGCGGTAATACTGGTTCACCACCAGCACCGCATAGCCTTGCGCAGCGAGGCTACGGGCCATGATCTTCTTGACGTCGCGCAGGCCCGCGATGTCCGGCCACATGACGATACCGGGATGGACGCCCTTGCCGGGGTGGACGAAGAAAGCATCGCACACGCCGTCTGCCGTGGTGATGGAAACCATCTTCTCGCTGACCGACGCGCCGCCCTCGGCCGCGATGGAGCCGGTGCAGCCGACCAGCGCGGCGCTGGCGCCCAGCGCAGCGAACTCGCGCCGGTTGAGACCGCGCCTGGCGAGTTGAGCGGCTTCTGCCTCGGCGGTGAATTCGTCACACATGCATTTGTCTCCGCAAAATCTGCCCTGCAGCGCCGTCAAGGTAATCGGGGTTCATCCCGGAAGCGAGCCCCCGCTTCGCCCCGGCGGATTTTTCGCACCGGATGGACAGCGCGCAGCCCATGCGACACGTTCAAGCCAACAAGAACGAAGGCTGGGAGAATGGAAATGAGCACGCTCGATCTGGTGGACCCCGAACTCCTGCCCGGACTGGAAATGCTGCCGACCTTCACCTTCAACACCGAAATGCTGGGCCAGATTCGCCAGATGATGGGCCTGCGCCCCGCCCCGCAGGCAGAGGAACTGGGCTGCCTGATGGAGCGCTACGTTCTACCCTCGCCCGAAGGCCACGAAGTGCCGGTGATAGTCTATCGCCCCCGCGACCTGCCAGCGCAGGCCCCTGCCCTCCTCCACATCCACGGCGGCGGCTATGTCATCGGTTCGGCCGATACGATGTCGCTGGCCAGCGCCGCCCTGGCGCTGGAGCTTAACTGCCTCGTCGCTTCAGTAGATTACCGCCTCGCACCCGATACCGTGCATCCGGGCCCGGTGGAGGACTGCTACCTCGCGCTGCAATGGCTGCACGCGCAGGCAGATGCATTCGCCGTCGATACCGCGCGCATCGCCATCACCGGAGAGAGCGCAGGCGGCGGCCTTGCGGCGGCGCTGGCGCTGCTCGCCCGCGACCGGGGTGGTCCGGCAATCTGCCACCAGCACCTGATCTACCCGATGATCGACGACCGCACCTGCCGGGAAAGCGCCGGTCCAAACACCGGGCACCACGTCTGGACGCCCGAATCCAACGTATTCGGCTGGACATCGCTGCTCGGGGTGCCCGCCGGCAGCGAGGGCGTATCCCCCTATGCCGCAGCATCGCGCGCCGAAGACCTTTCCGGCCTTCCGCCTGCCTTCATTGCTGTGGGCGCGCTGGATCTCTTCATGGAGGAGGACATCGACTACGCCCGCCGCCTCGCCAAAGCCGGGGTTCCGATGGAACTGCACGTCTATCCCGGCGCCTACCACGGCTTCGACATGGTGAGCGATGCGGCGATTTCTCGCCAAGCCCGGATGAACTCCCTCGCCGCGTTTGGCCGGGCGTTCAATCGCCGTTGAAATTAAGCTCCAGGTTCACCGCATTGGGATCGGTCAGGAAAATCTGCCGCAGGCCGACGTTCGCCAGGTCGTTGATACGGTAGTCGACCGACATTTCCTCCAGCCGCTCGCACGTCGCGGCAAAACCCTCGCAGCGCAGGGCGACGTGATGGAGAGCGTTGGTCAGCGCGCCGGGGCGATAGGCCTCGAAGCGCTCGCCAGCCGAAAGGCGGTCGACAAGGTGGACAATCGGATGGTCGGTCGCATCGCGCATCCAGTATCCAGCGATGCCCATGCGGATCGCCGGGTTCTCGCTACGCCGAAGGCCGAGGAGACGTTCGTAAAAGCTGGCCGTCGCCTCGAGATCGTCGGTCAGGATGTTGACGTGATCTATGCCGCTCACCCGCATGGCGCTCTCCCCTTATCGTTACGGGCAGTCTTGCGCATGGCGGGGTTTACGGCAAGCCGCTTCGCCGCATCAGCTCCTGAACACCACCGTGCGCGATCCGTTGATGAGCACCCGGTCTTCCAGGTGGAGGCGCACTGCTTCGGCCAGGACCCGGCGCTCGATATCGCGGCCCTTGCGAACCATGTCCTCAGGCGTGTTGGCATGGGTTACGGCCTCCACGTCCTGATGGATGATCGGACCTTCATCGAGGTCGGCGGTGACGTAGTGCGCGGTCGCGCCGATCATTTTCACGCCGCGCGCATGGGCCTGGTGATAGGGCTTGGCGCCCTTGAATCCGGGCAGAAACGAGTGGTGGATGTTGATGCAGCGGCCTGAAAGCCAGCCCGCCATCTCGTCCGAGAGGATCTGCATGTAGCGCGCCAGCACCACCAGTTCGGCGCGGGTATCCTCTACCAGAGCGCGGACCTGGGCCTCCTGCTCGGCCTTGGCGCCCTTTTCCACCGGCAGGTAATGGAAGGGAATGTCGCCGATCATCAGCGTATTCACCGCATCGCGCGGGTGGTTGGAGACGATTCCCACCACCTCCATCGCGATCTCGCCGATGCGCTGACGATAGAGCAGGTCGACCAGGCAATGGTCGAACTTGCTGACCATCAGCAGCACCCGGCGCGGCCGGTCGCGCCGCAGCATCGACCAGGCCATGCCGTATTCGTGCGCGATCGGGCCGAAACCCTCGCCGATTTCCTCGCGGTCAGCCGCGCCTGGATCAAACGCCACGCGCATGAAGAACTTGTCTTCGGCGAGGTCGTTGAACTGCTGCGCCTCGATGATGTTGCAGCCCATCCGTGCGAGATAGCCTGTCACCCGCGCGACGATGCCCGGACGGTCGGCGCACGAAAGCGCCAGAATCAACGGTTCAGGCATCGCGCGCGTTCCTTCAGGCGGCGATGACGGGAGCGCCGGCGCGGTTGCCCAGGGCAGCCTCGCTCTCAGCCATGAGCGCGGCGATGATCTCGTTCACCGGCTCTTCCTTGCTGACCATGCCAACCGACTGGCCAGCCATGATCGAGCCGCTCTCGATGTCGCCGTCGATCGCGGCACGGCGCAGGGCGCCGGCCCAGAAGCGCTCGATCTGGAGCTGGGCCTCGCCCATGTCGACTTCGCCGGCATCGAGCAGCTTTGCCACGGCGACCTGCTTGGCGGTGAATTCCTCAGTGCCCTTGTTCTTGAGCGCACGCACCGGGATCACCGGCAGGCGCGGATCGACCTGCACCGAAGCGACAGCCTCACGCGCCGAAGCACGGAAGAAGGCTTTCTTGAAAGCCGGGTGCGCGACCGATTCGGTAGCGCAGGCGAAACGCGTCCCCAACTGAACGCCGGCCGCGCCCATTTCGAGGTAACCCGCAATCGCCTCGCCCCGGCCGATGCCGCCGGCCACGAACACGAGGTGGTCTGCGGCCAGCGTGGGCAGGATTTCCTGTGCGAGGACCGATGTGGAAACCGGGCCGATGTGGCCGCCCGCTTCTGACCCTTCGATCACCAGCGCGTCCGCGCCCGAGCGCAGCAGCTTCTTGCCCAGCGCCAGCGTGGGCGCGAAGCAGATGACCTTGGCGCCGCTTTCCTTGATCGCCTCGACGCTGCCCTTTGGCGGAATTCCCCCAGCCAGCACCACATGGGTGACGCCGTGACGCGCGCAGACCTCGATCAGTTCGAACAGGTCCGGGTGCATGGTGATGAGGTTCACGCCGAAAGGCTTGGCGGTGAGCGTCTTGGTCGCGGCGATCTCGGCATCGAGCAGCGCGGGCGTCATCGCCCCGCACGCGATCACGCCGAAGCCTCCCGCATTGCTGATCGCCGAGACGAGGTTGCGTTCGGAAACCCAGGACATTGCCCCGCAAAGGATCGCGGTTTCGCTGCCGAGGAATTCGCATCCGCGCGCCATCAGCGCCGAAGTCTTGGAATGTGCGGTCATGAGTTTCCCATAGCCCGGGTTTTATACAGTGGTTGCGCCATAGGATGACGAGTCGCCCCGCACAAGCGGCGAGCAGCGGAACCAAGGGACGACTTGAAAGTTGTATTGCAGCATAATTAGGCAAAATGCAGGGGCCGCGCTAAAAATGTACCAGGACGACGAACCGCTGAACGCTTCGGGAACGCCCCGAAAGTTCGCTTCCATCAAGCCGGCCGCGCCCGCCGTGCCCCATGCGGGGTCGACGACTGTCGAGGCGGCGGAAGACGCGCTGTTCGAGGACATTCTGGAAATCGAAGGCGCGCTGCGCATGGCGATGGCTTCAGTCGCTGGCTTTGGGGCTCCCGCCACGGGCCAGGTGGAACGAGGTATCGGCGAACTCGCTGGCCGCATTCCAGACGAGGATTTCGTGCTGCTGCGTGCTCACGCCCAGGCACTCACTGCCGCAACCGATACCAAGGACGCCACGCAGGTTCGATCCAGCCAAGCGCTGCTGGTCGATGCCCTCACTTCGCTGCGCCGGATGCTCGCGTAACCGCTTGACACCGGCCCGCCGAAAGCTCCCTGATATCGGATCTGCGCTCGATATGGTTGCAGACCAATTCAACTGCACCACGATTTCATCCTGAGATTTTCGGGAGTAGCAAGCGTGCATCGGGCCGCGCGCCGAGCTTGCCGGGAAGCCTTTGCGAAAAATGCGCAAGGTTCCCGCCTGATTTATCGCTTTTACCGATCACAGATAGATGTTCGTATAGCTTCTCCCCCAATTCGCGCTCGGGTAAAACGACATCATAGCCGCAGCAATTCTGACGGCAGCGCATCATACAACCATGACAAACCCACAAAGGAGTTTCGCGATGAACGGATCGAACCCCGCCGGCGGCAAGTGCCCCTACGGCCACGGCGAAACCCCGCTCGCAACCACCCCGCTGACCACCCAGTTCGGCGCTCCTGTTGTCGATGCATCGAATTCGATGACTGCCGGCCCGCGTGGCCCCCTGCTGATGCAGGATGTGTGGCTGCTGGAGAAGCTGGCCAACCTCAACCGCGAAGTCATCCCCGAGCGGCGCATGCACGCCAAGGGCTCGGGCGCGTTCGGCACTTTCACCGTCACCGGCGACGTGTCGAAGTACACCCGCGCGAAGTTCCTGGGCGAAGCCGGCAAGCAGACCGAACTTTTCGCCCGGTTCACCACCGTGGCCGGTGAGCGCGGCGCGGCCGATGCCGAGCGCGACATTCGCGGCTTCGCGGTGAAGTTCTACACCGAGGAAGGCAACTGGGACATGGTCGGCAACAACACGCCGGTCTTCTTCGTGCGCGACCCGCGCCAGTTCGCCGATCTCAACAAGGCTGTGAAGCGTGATCCGCGCACCAACCTGCGCTCTGCCACCAACAACTGGGACTTCTGGACCCTGCTGCCAGAGGCCCTGCACCAGGTCACCTACGTCATGGGCGACCGCGGCATCCCCAAGAGCTATCGCCACATGGACGGCTTCTCCAGCCACACCTATTCGTTCTACAACGAGGCGGGTGAGCGGTTCTGGGTGAAGTTCCACTTCAAGACCCAGCAGGGTCACGCCCACCTGACCGACGCCGAAGCCGCCGATGTGGTGGCGGGCGACCGCGAATCGAACCAGCGCGACCTCTACGACGCGATCGAGCGTGGCGACTTCCCCAAGTGGAAGGTCATGGTCCAGATCATGGCCGAGGAAGAAGCGGCGACCTGCGGCTTCCACCCCTTCGACCTCACCAAGGTCTGGTCGCAGAAGGTCTATCCGCTGATCGAGGTCGGCATGATGGAACTGAACCGCAACCCGGAGAACTTCTTCGCCGATGTGGAGCAGAGCGCTTTCTCGCCGTCCAACCTCGTCCCCGGCATCGGCGTCTCGCCCGACAAGATGCTGCAGGCGCGCCTGTTCGCCTATGCGGATGCGCAGCGTTACCGGCTCGGCGTCAACCATCACCAGATCCCGGTGAATGCGGCGCGCTGCCCGGTGTTCAACAACCACCGCGACGGACAGGGCCGGGTCGACGGCAACTATGGCGGCCTGCCGCACTACCACCCGAACTCGTTCGGCCAGTGGCAGGGCCAGCCGGAATTCCGCGAACCGCCGATGAAGATCGATGGGAACGCCGATTTCTGGAACTTCCGCGAGGACGATGACGATTACTACAGCCAGCCGCGCGCGCTGTTCCAACTGATGGACGATGCCCAGAAGCAGCGTCTGTTCGCCAACACGGCAGGCGCGATGGGCGATGCGCTGGAGTTCATCAAGCAGCGCCACATCGACAACTGCACCCGCTGCGATCCGGCCTATGGTGCCGGCGTGGCCGCAGCCCTGGGCATGAGCGTCAATCCCGACCTCTCGCCCCAGCCCGAACTGGCGGACTGACCAACGAAAAAGCCCCGTGCGAAGTGACGCACGGGGCTTTTTGCAATTTGCATCTTGGCGCGGGGGCTTCGACAAGCTCAGCCTGAGCGGTGTTGAGAGCCCTGCCTTAGCGGAGCCGGGAGCCCCGCCTGAACGGTGCCGAGAGCCACGCCGGTAGCTTTAACACGCCTCGTCACCCTGAACTTGTTTCAGGGTCCATCCGGCAGTCATCACCGGAGGCGCACGTCACCATTTGCACTGTCGGTTTGCGGCGGCAGACCGCAAGGTTTGCGGCGCGATGGACCCTGAAACAAGTTCAGGTTGACGAGGGGCAAAACGCTCCCCCGCTTCATCCCACCCCGGACCCAAGGAACCGGCGAGCCTCTAATCAGGCCGCCGCGTCGAGCCCATAAGCCGTATGCAGCACGCGCACCGCCAGTTCGGTCTCGTCGGTATCGATCAGGACCGACACCTTGATCTCGCTGGTGGAGATGGCGATGATGTTGATGCCGCGGTCGGCCAGCGTCTTGAACATCGTGCTGGCAACGCCGGCATGGCTGCGCATGCCGACACCCACTACACTGATCTTCGCGACGTTGCCGTCGGCGATCAGGCGGTAGTAGCCGATCGAATCCTTGCGCTCTTCCAGCATCGCCTGCGCGCGGGCCAGGTCGGACTGCGGCACCGTGAAGGTGACGTCGGTCTCGCCCTTATCCTTGGCGACGTTCTGGATGATCATGTCGACGTTGATGTTCGATTCCGCGAGCGGCGCGAAGATCGACGCCACCGCGCCGGGACGGTCCGGCACGCGGGTAAGCGTGACTTTCGCCTCGTTCTTGTCGGCGGCGATACCGGTGATGAGCTGGCGTTCCATGTCGCTTCCTTCCAATTCCTCGTCGCTGACGATCAGGGTGCCGGGGATGGTGTCAGCGGCCGGGGCAGTCTCGTCGATGAACGAGGACAACACCTGAACGCGCACCTTTTCCTTCATGGCCAGGCTGACCGAGCGGGTCTGCAATACCTTCGAGCCGACCGAAGCCAGTTCGAGCATTTCCTCATACGTCACCAGCGGCAGCTTGCGCGCCTTGGCGACGATGCGCGGGTCGGTGGTGTAGACGCCGTCGACATCGGTGTAGATGTCGCAGCGATCGGCCTTGACCGCCGCTGCCACCGCAACTGCCGAAGTGTCCGAACCGCCGCGGCCCAGCGTGGTAACGCGGCCCTGCGGCGAAACGCCTTGGAAACCGGGGATTACGGCGATCTCGCCCGCCGCCATCGAGGCGATCAGGGCGTCCGCGTCGATCTCCTCGATGCGGGCCTTGGCATGGGCGTCGTCGGTCTTGATCGGCACCTGCCAGCCCTGCCACGAACGCGCCTTGCAGCCGATCGCCTGAAGCGTCAGCGCCAGCAGGCCCGACGTGACCTGCTCGCCCGAGGCAACGACGACGTCGTACTCGGCGGGATCGTAGAGGGCGTTCGCCTCGCGGCAGAAGTTGACGAGGCGGTCGGTCTCGCCAGACATGGCCGAAACCACGACGGCAACCTCGTGCCCGGCTTCCTGCTGGCGTTTGACGATACCCGCCACGCGCCGGATGCGCTCGGACCCGGCCATCGAAGTGCCGCCGAATTTCATCACGATACGTGCCAAGGCGCCGGTGCCTCCCTGCTGCGAGTGGGTTCGATTTCATCCGCGTGGTGCGGACGATGTGGATAACAGTCGGGCGCGCTGTTAGGAGGGACTCATGGACAATGCAACTGCAACGAGCACTAGCCTGCGCGCAACAATCGATCCCAAGGAGGCCGCGCACTTCGGCAAGCTGGCGGCAGAGTGGTGGGACCCCAAGGGTTCCTCGGCCATGCTGCACCGCCTGAACCCGGTCCGACTGGCCTTCATGCGCGACGCGATCGATACACATTTCGGAGGCGATTCGCGCAATGTTCGCCCACTGTCGGGCAAGCGCGCCCTCGATGCCGGATGCGGCGCGGGCCTGCTGTGCGAGCCGCTGGCCCGCATGGGCGCGGCCGTCACCGGCGTGGACGCCGCCCCTGAAAACATCGCCGCCGCCAGCACCCATGCCGGTACCATGGGCCTCGCCATCGACTACCGCGCCGGCGAACTCGGCTCGCTGGGGCTGACCGGCTTCGACCTCGTCTGCTCGCTGGAAGTGATAGAGCATGTTACTAACAAGGCGTTGTTCCTCAGCCAGCTCGCCGCGGCCCTCGCGCCGGACGGGCTGATGATCCTCTCCTGCCCCAATCGCACGATTCCCTCGCGTCTGCTTCTGGTCGAGGCGGCTGAGCGACTCGGCAAGGTCCCGCGCGGCACCCATGACTGGAGCCAGTTCCCCACGCCGGAGGAACTGCGCGAACTGGCACAGGGTGCGGGTCTGGTGCTGGGCGAGCCACGCGGCATCGCATGGTCGCCGCTCAAGGGCCTTCACTTGTCGGAAGACCTGTCGCTCAACTACATCGTGACGGCGCGGCTGGCTTAACCCCCCGCTGCCAGTTCCTCGATCGCCTGCTCCGCCAGCGCCACGCGCTCCTCCCAAGAACCGGAGATGCGCTTGTAAGGAACGCCGGTACGCACCAGCATTTCCTCTGCCAGCGCGGCGAAGCGCGCGCGCGCGCCGTCCTCACCGAAAAACCGGGTGCCATCCTCGCGCCAGGGCACATCGGGCTCGAACAGCAGGTAGAGGTCCGCCTTTGGATAGGCGAGCAACTGCTCGGGCACTTCGGCGAACAGCATCTGGGCCCAGGCGGCGGTCATCAACTGGTCGGTGTCGAGCAGCAGCACCGGCGGCGCGGCTTCCAGCGCATGGCGGTTCATCCGCGCCTGGCCCTGGGCGATGACCAGCAGGTCCGCCATGGTCAGGTCGATGCCATGCTCCTCGCAGTAGAGGCGGCCATATTCAGGGACGTAAGGCCAGCCGCGCGTAACCAGCAAGCGCTCGCACAGCACCGACTTGCCGGTACTTTCCGCGCCGTGGAAGCAGACCGTTCTGGTCGAGGATTCAGGCGTCATGCCTGCTTCCTGTACGCAGCGATCCATTCGCGCAAGCCCAGTACCGACATCACAAGGAACACTACGTAGAGCCCGGCCGTAGGCCACAGCCCCTTGGTCATGTAGACCGCGACAGAGGCGATATCGATCGCGATCCACAGCACCCAGTTCTCGATCCGGCGGAATGCCAGCAGGATCTGCGCGGCGATGCTGGCCCCCGCGATGGCAGCGTCGGCATAGGGCAGCGAGGCGTCGGTGAAGCGGTGCATGATCCAGCCCAGATTCAGCGCCAGCGCCGCAGTGGCGGTGATCCAGGCAACGCGGCTGAAATTACCCAGCCAGCGCACCGGCACCTGGCTGTCACCATCGCCAGCCCGAACCCAGAGCACCCAGCCCCACGCCTGAGCGACGAAGAAAAATAGCTGTAGCCCCGATTCGCCGTAAAGCCGTGCCTCGAAAAAGACGACGGCGTAAAGCGCCACCATGGCCATGCCGAAAGGGTAGTTCCACACGCTGCGCCGCACCAGCAGCGCAATATTCGCAAGGCCAAGCGCCGCCGCGATCCATTCGACCGGGTTCATGGCTTTCGCTCAGCCGAACGCCGCCGCCCATTCCGGCTCCTTGAAGCCGACGAGAATGCCGCCCGGATGCGTAACCACGGGCCGCTTGATCATGCTGGGATTGGCCACCATCAGCGCAATCGCCTTTGCGGGATCAAGGTCCGCCTTGTCCGCATCGGGCAGCTTGCGGAAGGTGGTGCCGGCGCGGTTGAGCACTTTGTCCAGTCCGGCCGCATCGATCCACGCCGCCAGGTTTTCAGCGTCGACGCCCTCCTTCTTGTAGTCGTGGAAGGTGAAGGCGATTCCCTTCGCATCCAGCCAGGTGCGCGCCTTCTTGACGGTGTCGCAGTTGGGGATGCCGTAGAACTCGATCGACATGACGTGGCGTGCCTTTTCGCGTATCGTGCTGGTTTGCGGGCACAATTCACGAAGTGCCCAGCCTATCGGACACGGCGATACACCAAGGATACGCGGTTGGGTATGGTGAAGAGCGGGTAACCCTGCCCTTACACCTTGGCTGGCAGGACCATGTTCATGTCGAAGCGATGCACGCGCGGCGAAGGGCAGGCATAAAGCGTATAACGCTCGTAATACTCGTCGCGGCCGCGGAGCTGGACGATCATATGCTCAGCGTTGCGCGACCACGCCATCGCGCAGGCCTCGTCCTCCCACTCCGACATCGACAGCACTTCGCCGTCGTCGGCGGTGTAGCTTCTGAACAGGAGGAAGCCCGGCTGCTCCTCGGCAAGCGCCTCCATGGAAACAGCATCGCTGATATAAGCGTCGGCATCGATATCGGCGCGCTTGTGATTGCGGAAAACGACCAAGAACATGGTTCTCCTTTGCAAACACCCAAGGCTTTCGACAAGAGGGGAATAAGTTCGATCTGAGCACAAAGTGTCTCTCGATGGGAACGGTTACATCCATAGCGAGCGCAATCACCGAGATGTGTGCTCCAGTAACTTTATTTGATCCCAGAGAGTGGCCACCCGCGAACAGTAAACGAACGTTAATTGCGAATCATCTATCGCTAAGTGCAACGCCGTAGTCGGCGTCCTCACGCGGCATGGCGCGCGCTCCACTGGACAAACCTTGCATTTGCCGACAAGGCGCAAGGCCATGAGCGTGAACAGCTTCGGCCGCCTTTTCCGTTTCACCACCTGGGGCGAAAGCCACGGGCCCGCCATCGGCGCCGTCGTCGACGGGTGCCCGCCGGGTCTCGCCATCGACGAGAGTGTGATCCAGCCCTTCCTCGACGCGCGCCGTCCGGGGCAGTCGAAGTACACCACGCAGCGGCAGGAACCGGATGCGGTGCGCATCCTCTCGGGCGTGTTCGAAGGCCGCACCACCGGCACTCCGATCAGCCTGATGATCGACAACGTCGACCAGCGTTCCAAGGACTATTCCGAGGTCGCGCAGGCCTATCGCCCTGGCCATGCCGACTATGCCTATGACGCCAAGTACGGTTTCCGCGACTATCGCGGGGGCGGGCGCTCCTCGGCGCGCGAAACGGCGAGCCGGGTTGCGGCAGGCGCGGTAGCGCGGTTGGTGATCCCCGAGGTCAAGATCCTCGCCTACGTCTCCGAGATCGGCGGCGACATGATCGATCCGGGCAATTTCGACGAGCACGAGATCACCGAGAACCCCTTCTTCTGCCCCGATGCGGCGGCGGCGAAGCGCTGGGAAGCGATCGTCGATGATGCCCGCAAGTCCGGCTCGTCGGTGGGCGCGGTGGTGGAATGCTATGCTAGCGGCGTACCGGCCGGTTGGGGCGCGCCGCTTTACGGCAAGCTGGATGCGGACCTTGCCGCCGCGATGATGGGCATCAACGCGGTCAAGGGCTTCGAAATCGGCGATGGCTTTGCCGCTGCGCGCCTCTCGGGAGAGCAGAACGCCGACCCGATGCGGCCCAACCGGGAAACCGGACCCGACGGCGCGCCGGAATTCCTGGCGAATCACGCGGGCGGCATCGCCGGCGGTATCTCGACCGGCCAGCCGGTGACCTGCCGCGTCGCCTTCAAGCCGACCAGTTCGATCCTGACCCCGCAGCAGACGATCACGCGCGGCGGCGAGGCTACCGAAATGTTCACCAAGGGCCGACATGACCCCTGCGTCGGCATTCGCGGCGTGCCCGTGGTCGAGGCGATGATGGCGCTGGTGCTGGCCGACCACAAACTGCTCCACCGCGGCCAGTGCGGCTGAAGGCTCTCCAGCGAAGGCTTGGAACGCCAGGCGGTCTCTAGGCCGGGCGCAGTTCTATGCCAGGATGGTCTGCAATGATCTGCAGGACGATGTCGAAATAGCTGGGCCCGGTTCCGTCCAGCAAGGCCGCGATGTCGCGCTGGATGCGATCGGTATTGAACCGCGCGGGATCTTCCAGCTTGGCGCGGTAGTGGGCCAGCGTTGCCTCTCGCCCCATATGCTGGCGGTTCGCTTCCATCTGCCGCCAGATCAGGATCACCGGCCCGGCGCCATGCAGCGCGCCATAACCGCCGTAGAGCATGTCATCGAGGGCATCGAGGCTGGGGCCGAGTTTCCAGTCCTCATCCGCCATGAACACCCGGTTGATCTCGTCATAGAAGGACGCGATGCCGTGAATGTTCTGCCCTTCTAAAGTGAAATTCCTGGTCATCCTTGGATTTTCTTCCGCATCTGTCCTGTGCGGCCCGCGCGATGCGGTGTAGGGGACGTGCTGCCCCCCTTCCTCACGTGAGACCCCATGATCCGCATCCTGATCGACGCCGACGCCTGCCCGGTCAAGGACGAGACCTACAAGGTCGCCGCTCGCCACAAGGTTCCCGTCGTGGTGGTCAGTAACAGCCCGATCCGGGTGCCGCAAAGCGCGCTGATATCGCGCAAAGTGGTAAGCGACGCCTTCGATGCCGCCGACGACTGGATCGTCGAAACGCTGGAAGCCTCGCCGGGTGCGGCACACGTTATCATCACCGCCGACATCCTGCTCGCGGACCGCTGCCTGAAGCTGGGCGCCAGCGTGGTGGCGCCCAATGGCAAGCCGTTCACCGCCTCCTCGATCGGCGGCGCCATCGCCACGCGCGCGATCATGGCGGACCTGCGCGCAGGCGGCGATATCGTGGGCGGGCCGCCGCCGTTCTCGAAGCAGGACAAGTCGCGGTTTCTCTCCAGTCTCGACGAAGTCCTTGTGCGGTTGCTGCGGACTGGGAAGGCCTGAGCGCGGCGGGGGGCTTCGACAAGCTCAGCCTGAGCGGGATCGGACGCGGGACCATGCCGCCAGACAGGCCATTTTCAGCCCGCTCAGGCTGAGCTTGTCGAAGCCCCCGCACGCAAAACCGCCCACCCCACGTCTCATCGACAGACCTGCACAATCCGTCGCCCACTGATCGCCTCACTCGATAAGGCCAATCGGATCATCACACTACAAATCGTCACGATCCCGGCCTATCTCACACTCATCAGTTTCAACCACCCAACGAGGGAGAATACATCCATGGGTATCGTCGGCAGCACCATCAAGCCGTTCAAGAACACCGCCTTTCAGCAGGGCAAGGACTTCTTTGACGTCACCGAGGCGGACATCGCCGGCAAGTGGGCCGTGTTCTTCTTCTACCCGGCGGACTTCACTTTCGTGTGCCCCACCGAACTGGAAGACCTCGGCGAGCAGTACGCCACCCTTCAGGGCCTGGGCGTCGAAGTGTACGGCGTTTCGACCGACACGCACTTCAGCCACAAGGCATGGCACGACACGTCGGAGACCATCGGCAAGCTCACCTACGCATTCCTGGGCGACCAGAACCACGCCCTGACCAACAACTTCGGCGTTCTGCGCGAAGGCGTTGGCCTTGCTGACCGTGCCACCTTCGTGGTCGATCCGGACGGCGTGATCCAGCTGGTCGAAATCACCCCCGAGGGCGTGGGCCGCAATGCCAAGGAACTCGTCCGCAAGATCAAGGCGGCCAAGTACTGGCGTGAGCACCCCGGCCAGGTTTGCCCGGCAAAGTGGGAAGAAGGCGGCGAGACGCTGGCTCCTTCGCTCGACCTCGTCGGCAAGATCTAACACTACCGCGACTTACCGGGTCGCGTGCTGAAGGTGTGCGGCCCGGGGTTCCCTCCTCCCGGCGCCGCACCCCTGTGCGCCCCGCGGAACCCGGACCCCGGGCCGTCCCTTTCATCAACGAAATTCCAAAGGACCCAAGACCATGCTCGACCCCGCCCTGAAGCAACAGCTCTCGCAATACCTCGCCATGCTGCGCGAGCCGATCGAGCTGGTCGCCTCACTGGGCGACGACGGCAAGTCCACCGAAACGCGCGAGTTGCTGACCACCATCGCCTCGCTCTCGGACAAGGTCACCGCCACTTTCGACGGCGATGATGCGCGCCGTCCCAGCTTCATCATCCGCCGCGCCTCCGACGCAAGCGCCTGGGTGCGCTTCGCCGGCCTGCCGCTCGGCCATGAATTCACCTCGCTGGTCCTCGCTCTGCTGTGGACCGGCGGCCATCCGCCCAAGGTTTCCGACGAGGTTCTGGAACAGATCCGCCTGCTGGAAGGCAGCACCGATTTCGAGATGTACTTCTCGCTCTCGTGCCACAACTGCCCCGATGTGGTGCAGGCGCTGACGCTGATCTCGCTGAACAACCCGCACGTCAACGCGACGCTGATCGAAGGTGGCACGTTCCAGGCCGAAGTCGAGGAGCGCGGCGTCATGGCCGTTCCCGCCGTCTTCCTGAACGGCAAGATGTGGGGCTCGGGCAAGATGAGCGTTGAGGAAATCCTCACCAAGCTCGACACCGGCGCCGACGCCAAGGCGGCTGCGAAGCTGGCAGAAAAGAAGCCTTTCGAGGTTCTGATCGTCGGCGGCGGACCTGCCGGGGCCGCAGCATCGGTCTACACCGCGCGCAAGGGCTTCTCGACCGGCATAGCCGCCGAACGCTTCGGCGGGCAGGTGCAGGACACCATGGGTATCGAGAATTTCATCTCGGTTCCCTATACCGAAGGCCCCAAGCTGGCCGCCGCGCTGGAAGCCCACGTCGCTGAATACGACATCGACGTAATGAACCTCCAGCGCGCCGAGAAGCTGATCCCGGCCACCGAATTGGGCGGCTATCACGAAGTGGTGTTCGCCAACGGCGCTTCGCTGAAGGCCCGCAGCCTGGTGCTGACCACCGGTGCGCGCTGGCGCAACCTGGGTGTTCCCGGCGAGGAGCAGTACAAGAACAAGGGCGTGGCCTATTGCCCTCACTGCGACGGCCCGCTGTTCAAGGGCAAGCGCGTAGCGGTGATCGGCGGCGGCAACTCCGGCGTGGAGGCGGCGATCGACCTGGCCAACATCGTCGGCCATGTCACGCTGATCGAATTCGACGCCAAGCTGCGCGCCGACCAGGTTCTGGTCGACAAGCTGGCCTCGATGAAGAACGTCGATATCTTCACCTCCGCCCAGACCACCGAGGTCGAAGGCGACGGCGAGAAGGTCAATGCGCTGGTCTACAAGAACCGCGAGACGGGCGTTGAACACAAGGTCGAGCTGGAAGGCGTGTTCGTCCAGATCGGTCTGGTGCCCAATACCGAATGGCTGAAGGACAGCGGCGTGGAACTGACGCCGCGCGGCGAGATCGTCATCGACGAGAAGGCCGCCACCAACCTGCCCGGCATCTTCGCGGCAGGCGACGTGACCACGGTGCCGTACAAGCAGATCATCATCGCCATGGGCGAAGGTTCGAAAGCGGCACTGTCCGCATTCGACTACCTGATCCGCAACGAGGCGCCCGAGGAAATCGCACAGGCTGCCCAACAGGCCGCCTGAGGGTTTTTACAGTACAACGAGAGGCGGGCGGGGATCGAAAGATCTCCGCCCGTTTCGTTTTGTCTCCAGCAGGGGAGGAATGGGGTCAGAAGGCCACGCTCAGCGATGCGCGTAGTGACTTGTCGCTGCTGGTGCTGGTCTTTTCCATCCGTGTCGCGATTTTCCAGGTGAAGTCAAAACCGCCCGCCAGCACGCTGGCCTCGCCCACCCAGGCGCCCTTGAGACTGTCCCCCATGATCGAAAATGCCTCGCCCGCGTCATAGCTGTCACCGCCGTTGAAGTAGGCGGTGGTGGTGCCCAGCTTGCCGGACAGCACCTCGCGGCGGCCCGCCTCGACCGAGAATGTCAGCGGGCGCCAGTCGGGCGAGATCGCGCCGAGCGAATAGGCGGCGGTGACCGTGGGCGTGGCGGTCAAAGCCCTGCTGGTACGGCTGGCCACCGACAGCGCGACGGCGTCGCTGTCGGCGGTTTCATCGTAGCCGCTTTCCTTCAGCCACATCTGCTCCAGCTCCACCTTCGGCTTCAGGCTGAAGCGGCGCGACATGTCGAACTTGTATGACGCGCCCAGCAGGCCGGAGAACAGCCAACCCTTCCAGCTACCATCAGCGTCATAGGTGAAGTCGGTATCGTCGATGGTGCCGGTATAGGTCCGGGTCGAATCGATCGAGATGCGCGAGGCACCCACGCGCGCCCACGCCATCAACGGGCCTTTGGCCGTGCGCCAGAATGCGCCGAAATCGTGCTGGCCGATATCGAGGTCGCCGGTGCCTCCATTGTCCTTCACATTGGACTTGAGCCAGGCATAAGAGACGCCGAAATAGCCCAGATCGGTGTGCCGTTCGAAGCCCGCCGAAATGCCCCAGCCGCTGGCCTTGTAGCTGGCAGTGCCGGTGGCCTCCTTGCTGGCGCGCCAGTAAACCGGCTCGAGCCAGCCGCCCACATCCGATATCTCGAACATCGAGGTTTCATCGCTGATGTGGCGCGCGGCCAGACGGTCGCCCATTGTCGCCGCCTTGAACACGCCGCCGGCATGATCGGGCAGGAGCGAGGCGGTCTGGGTGCGCAGGGTCGCCGAATCCTCGACCTGCAGCAGGCTTTCGGTGATGTAATCGTCATTCTGCGCGGTGGAATAAATTGCGTCCCAGCCGGCTGCCTGCGACTTGGTCAGGCCCAGTTCGCCGGCCGTCTTGCGATCCAGCGTGAGGTATACGTTGCTGTCGTCGCTGCTGACGCTGCCGTTGTAAAGAAACGGCGTATCGACCGATGCGTTGAGCGCGCCGTCGATCGTGAGGTTGTCCGATGACAGCACCGTGTAAGTGCCCTCGGCCGTCGCCAAGCTGTTCACCGTCGCGACAACGCTGGCGCCGTCTTCCAGCACCGCGCTGTCCACGACGATGGTCGAGCTTTCCGCGCCGTCGACGTACACGCCGATCGTACCGGCAGAGGCGACATGGAGGCTGCCGAAGTTGACCGTCACCGCCTCGTCGGGGATCAGCGTACCCCCGTTCACGGTGACCGCCACATTGCCCGAATTGGCGAACTGCCCGGAATAGGTCGCGGTATCGTTAATCGTCACGGTGCCCGCCTCGCCCGCGAAGTCCATCATGCCCGCGAACGTGGAGGTGCCCGAAAGGCTGGCCGTGCCGGTCCCGGTGCCGAAGTAGACATCGCCGGTATAGGCGGCATCGGCCGACAGTGTCAGGGTATCGTCGCCCTCCCCGAACCGGGTGTCGCCCACGATCTGGCCGGTCGAGGCGGCGATGGTGTCGTTGCCCGAACCCGTCAGGATATCCCCGTAGATCCGCGCGTAGACGGTGGGGTCCGCCTCGTCGTTGTCCTCCACATATTCAGCGCGGGTCTCGGCATCGGCATCGTTGAGGTACTGGGTGATGGTGACGCCGCTGGTGTTTGCCGAAAGGTCGATCGCGGTACGGCTGTCGGTGCTGGAGCCGTTGGCGCTGATGTAGCCGGTGTTGACTAGCGACGTCAGGCTGCCGGACAGGTCCTGGATGCCCACAGTCGTACCCTCACCGGCGGAGGTGAGCGAGGCGCTGATGGTGCCGCTATTGTAGAGGCTGGTGACCGTGCTGCCCTGGTTGATGAGCAGCGCTGTGGCGGCGGTGTCGTAGGAAATCGCCGAAAGCGTGCCGGAAATGCCGATGCCGCCGGTCAGCGTCACGTTACCGCCCTGTCCGCCCACGACAACGCCGTAGGCCGCGGTGTTGCTGTAATAGGAGTTGGCGGTAATCGAACCTTCGAGCGCCAGCGAATACGTACCCACGTTGGCGGTCACTGAACCAATCGTGATATCGCTGGTCCCGCCGATCTGCAGCGCTGCGCCATTGCCGTAGACGGTGATGACGCCGGTGCCCTCGTCGCTGTCGTCCACCCCGTCCCCGTCAATGTCGTCGGAGCCCGAATCGTCGTCGACCGGCGGCGCGGCGATGTAGATGCCGCCCGCAACATTGCCGGTGACCGAGACCGCTGCCGTGCCCGTGCGCAGCGCGGCGCGGGACAGGACCATCGTATTGCCATCGTCGTTGGTATAGGAATAGCCCTTCGTCACCGTCCCCTGGATGGTGAGCGCCCCGGTAAGGTCACCATTGATGGCCACTGCGCTCGAACCATAGCCCACAACCGAAACGGTACCGTTGACGGTAACGTTGCCATCCACGCCCTGCGTCGACAGGCCGACCGAATTGTCGCCAATGACGCTGATCGAGCCGGTATTGGTGACATCGCCCGTCCAGTTCCCGCCCAGGACGATGCCGCCGGAGTTCTGACCCTCTACCGATATGGCGCCGTCGTTGAGGATCGTGCCGGAGGCGTCGCCCGGGGAATAGATACCGTAGCGCTTGCTGGCCGAGGCGATGCCGGTGGTGACGATGCCGTCGGAATCGTCATCGTCGAGCACGTAATCCTCAAGGACGGAGATCGTCGCATCGTCGCCTACGGTAACGGTAGAAGTGGTGCCCGAGGCGATGGTGATGCCCGAGCTATTGCTTGCCCCGCCCATCTCAATCGTCCCGTTCATCGCCGCGGTCGAGTTGCTGTCCACGGTTATCCCGCTGCCACTCGCCAGCGTGATGGAACCGGCGCTCTTGACCGTGATATTGCCCGCGCTCGACGTCGTGAGCGGGGCGACCGTAGCGCCTGACACCGTGGTATCGGCCAGCGCCGGCGCGGAAACGAGAGCGAGCACGAGCGCGCCCAGGCTGGAGGTGGTGTGCAGCGAAGCCATGTTTTTGCGTCCCGGAAGGGTTGGTAGCGGAGAATTTTGGATGAAATGCGCGGTAACCTGAGGATCAGGTCAGATAGCCGGGCTCAGGTTGCGATGCCGATCAGGGCGCTGCCCGTGTATCCGGCCGACACGCTGCCGCTGAGCGTGGGTGTCATCTGCGCCAGCTGCGCAGAGGTATTGTCGCCAAAGACATTGTCCGACGAGAGCGAGATCGCGTTGTAGTTGGCGATGCTGGCCGTGTAGGTGGAATCGCCCGTGAAAACGGCGGTGTTGGTAGCCGCCGGCATCGCCAGCTGCGAAATCAGCGCGGCGGTGCGTCCGGTGCTGGCGGAGGTCAGGCCTCCGGTGAAAATCTCGAAGTGGATGTGCGGCCAGCGGCCCGAATAGCAGGCGGGATAGATCGTGGTGAAGGTAACCTTCCCCTCGGCATCGGTCACCTGCACGCCGCGCAGATAGCTCTCTGTCGTCACGCCGCTCGAATAGAGCGAGTAGCGGCCATAGGCATCGCAGTGCCAAACGTAGATCGCCGCGCCCGAAATCGCCGCGCAGCCGTTGCTGACATCGACCAGTTGCAGTTCGAGTTCGAGGGGAACGCCGGTTGCCGTGGTGGTCGAGCCGATGAAGCTGGAGCGGATGTCCGAACGCACGATGCCGCTCTGGGTCAACACGTTAGAGGTAGCGCCGCTGGCGGTATTGGTGCCGTCGGCAGGGTAAGGCCCATTCGTTTCGGTGGGATCGGCAATACAGGAGGCGTCCGAAGTGCCGCCGGAAGTCGACGACGAGGTCGAGGTCGACGAGGACGAACCGGAGGTCGAACTGGAACTGGTGGTCGAGGATGACGACGTCGCCGTGGCCGAGCCGGAAGACGAAGAACCGCTGTCGTCTCCGCCGCAGGCTGTCAGTACGGCCGTGGCGCCCGTGCCGGCCAGGAACGCCAGTGCCCGGCGCCGGGCGAACATCTCGCGCCCTATTGCGGCCAGATCTTCGGCAAGGCCGTGCCCGTGGCGCGGTGCGCCTTGTTCTTCATGCTCCCGATTATCCATCTCGTCCTCCTTGCGCCCGGCCCCTTTGCCGGCCGAGCCTTGCGAAGGACTGTGCGCCGGGAGTTGCCGACGGATTTCAGGAGAATTGCGTCACGTTTGCGCTACTTTTCGCCCGGGTTGACCACGGATGGCACGAACAGATAGCCTTCATTGCGCACGGTACGGATGATGTCGCTGCCGCCTTCTCCTTCGGACAGCTTGCGGCGCAGGCGCGAAAGCTGAACGTCGATGGCGCGGTCGTAATGGTCCGAATCCTCGCCGCGCGACCAGTCCAGCAACTGGTCCCTGGTCAGTACCCGGCGCGGATGCTGGGCGAAGGCGCGCAGCAGGCGAAACTCGCCGTCCGAAAGCGAAATTACTGCATTGGTGGGATCGAACAGCAGGCGCAGACCCAGGTCCATCCGCCATCCCGCGAAATTCAGGCAGTCCCCCGAATCGATTTCGGCGGCGCGAGGGCGCGGGGTTTCCGCGCCGACAGCAGGCGGGGCCACGGCGCGGCGGCGCAGCACGGTGCGAATGCGCGCCAGCAATTCGCGCGGATTGCAGGGCTTGGCCAAATAGTCGTCTGCGCCCATTTCAAGGCCGACGATCCGGTCCACATCGCTGCCCACGGCCGAAAGCATGATGACCGGCGGCGCATCCGGGCCCAGCGCCCGTAGCGCCGTGAGCCCGTCCTCGCGCGGCATCATCACATCGAGGACAATGAGGTCGAAACTCTCTGCCGCCAGCATCGCGCGCATTTCCAGCGGGTCGGCAGCGGTTGCCGTCTCGTAGCCGTGCTTGGCAAGAAACTCGCCGATCAGCGAGCGGATGCCCTCGTCGTCGTCGACGATGAGAATGCGGGTCTGAAGGTCCATTATGCGTGGTTCTAGGATCATTCGCCCGTCATGGATAGTATCTGTTCCGCGCGGATTTCAGCCGCCGTCACAGGCCGCAGACCCGGTGAAATGTCCCTGCAAAACGGTGAAATCCGGCGGCAACCTGGACCTCCCAGAAAACTGGTCATGGACAGTCGAGCCAGCCACGACACGTATCGGGCAGCCGGCTTCACGAGCTTGAAAGCGCCCCCCGCGCCCATTCTCGTGAAGGTGGACCCGGTCGTGCCAACGGCCACCGCTCCGGGCAACCCCGCCAGGATGCCCGGCGGTGCCGGGATCGTCGTCCGAGCAGGTTTTGTAGTCGCACCCGTCCTGCTCGGCGACGGTTCCGGAATACCTTTCGCATCGGAGCGCGATTCTATCCGTTGCTCGGTGACGGACGAAGCGCAGAGTCCACAAACTGAAACAGGTATGAGTTATCTGGCGCCCGGCCGGGGCAACCACGGCGCAAGAGTTTCCACCCGGATGCCCGGCCCAGGCGGCCCCGCATCCGGCTCGGTCCGAGGTGACCGTTCCCTCCATCGGCCTTTAAGGTCACCGGAGGGAACGCGGAGCAGGGACAGGAGGGACGTGTCCCTCTCTCCTGTCCCTGCTCCGCATATCGTTCGAGGCGCGCCTTGCCGCCATCAACTTCCTCGAATTCGCCGCCGCGTCGTGGCAAAGCAGCATCCATGAACGTCCCCAGCCTTCCGCGCCGGCTCGGCATGCCGCTGGCCATGCAAATGGTTGCCATCCTGGTGTGCGTGCTGCTGGCCGCGCAGGCGGTGACGCTTGCTCTGACCGTACTGCTGCCGCCGCGCCCCACTGCCCGCTGGAACATGGACGAAGTCGCCGCCGCACTGACCGGCGGCGCCCAGCCCGAGCGGCTCGAACGCAAGGCGATGAGCGGCCCGCCCGACGTGCGCGGCCAAGGCTGGCTGGTTTCCGAATCCTCGCGTGAGGCACTGGCGCAGCGGCTTGGCCGTTCCTCGCGCGATGTCGTCCTTGCCTTCTATACCCAGCTTCCCGTGGGCGGGGTCGCGGTTCCGAGCGAAGCACGCTCGCCACTTGCGGTGGATGTCAGGAAAAGAAGCGGCGGGCTTGGCTCGCTGCTGGTTGAGGAAGCACATGCGCAGGCCATCCCCGGCGGTCCGCCCGTTGGCGCCAGCCCCGGCTCCGGCGGCATGCCTTCCGGTGGCTTTCCGGGCGGGCGCATGCCCGGCGGCGGCGGGTTCCCCGGCGGCGGGAACGGTCCCGGAGGCCGCCCCGGCGGCGGCTTCCCCGGATCTTCGGCACCCCGCCCCGGGCTCCCCCAAGGCGGAATTGGCCGCCCCACGAGCGGCCAGCCCGGCGGCGGTCCGCGTAATCCCGGAGCGCCCACTGCCGGAGGCCCTGTTGCTGGCAATCCAGCTACGGGCACTCCCGCCCAGACCGGGCCTGGGGGCGCTGGCGGCAACGGCGGCGCGGGCATCCAGCCCGGCGGCGCAGGTGCCGGCGGGCGCGGCGAGTTCGGCGGCATCGGCGGCGCGAACCGCGGCATGATCGGTCCCGGCGGCGCCATGGGGCCGGGTATGAGCGCAGGGCCGTCCCTGCCGGTGATAACCGCACCTGCCCAGATCATCCCGCCCCGTGTGTCCGAGGCTGCCGAACCGGCACGCACGCCTTCCAGCGCAGTCCGCACGCCGATACCGCAAACGATCGCGGCGCCGCTCGTCCCGTCCTCCTCCCCTGCAGCACCGGCGCGGATGGTAGCTCCCGAGCCCGTCCGCACCGCCGAAGTCACCGCCAAGCCGCAGCCCATTCCGTTCCGCAGAACCCGCGATTCGCTGTTCGACATGGCATCGCCCCCGTTCATCGAGGGGGATTTCGTGGCCGCAGCCCGTCAAAGCGACGGCACCTGGATCGCGGTCGCCCCGCGCGCGGAGCCATTCCCCAACGCCTGGCAAAGCCGCGTGATGTTGTGGTTCGCGCTATCGCTGGCGATCGTCAGCCCGCTGGCCTGGCTGTTCGTGCGCCGCATCGTCCTGCCCCTGCGCGAATTCGCCTCGGCCGCCGAGCAACTTGGCCGCGATCCTTCCGCAACCATCCTTCCGCTTTCCGGCCCGGCCGAGATCGGGCGCGCCGCCAATGCCTTCAACCAGATGCGCAACCGCCTGCGCGCCTTTGTGGACGACCGCACGGCGATGGTCGGTGCGATCAGCCATGACCTGCGCACTCCCCTTACCCGCCTGCGCTTCCGCATCGAGGACGTACCCGACGACCAGCGCGAGGGCCTGCTGCGCGAAGTGACCGAGATGGAAGCGATGATAAGCCAGGTCATCGCCTTCATCCGCGACGCCTCCACCCCCGGCCCACGCGAGCGCGTGGACTTCGCCGAACTGATCGCCGGCAGCGTCGCCGATGCGCAGATGGTGGGCGGCAAGGTCGAGATCGAGCGTAATGCCAACATCCCGGTCGACGTCGATCCTGTCGGCATCCGCCGCCTGCTCGGCAACCTGCTCGAAAACGCGGTGAAGTACGGCGACACCGCCCGCGTGCGTGTCTCGCTGTCCGGCGGCGAGGCTGTGGCCGAGATCGTCGACGCCGGCCCCGGCATCCCGGAGGACGAGTTCGACCGCGCCTTCGAGCCGTTCTACCGCACCGACGAGGCGCGCAAATCGGGCCGCAAGGGCAGCGGGCTGGGTCTTGCGGTATGCCGCTCGATCGCCCGCGCTCACGGCGGCGATGTGTCGTTCGCCCACGCGCAGGAGGGCTTCATCGCCCGCGTCTCCGTGCCCGCCGCGTTCGACCCGACCTTGCGCAAGGTTGCCTGACAGGCATGAGGAAGCATGCCTGGGCCCTTGCCCTGCTCACCCTGACGCCTGCTCATGCAAGAGCGCAGGACACTGCCGAAACGGTAGCCGCCTCCGCAAACGAGGCGCCGCCCGCCAAACAACCTTCGCCAATCGAGGTCCAACCATTGTGGACGGCGGCTGCATCCGCCGGCATCAGCAACCGCGACGATGGCCCGGACGGCAGTTGGCAATCGCTCAGCCTCACCCGCCGCATCGGCCGCGGTTATGTGCGCGGCAGCCTGATGCGCTATAGCGGCACCCTGCTGCAGGCCGATGTCGCACTGCCCTCGGATTACTATGTCGGCACAATCGGCGCTGGCGGCAATTTCGACAATTGGGTCGTGGACGGCTGGGCCAGCTACGGCCGGCAGGACTATGGCCGGATCAGCACCGCTGCAGGCAGCCGCACGAGCACGGGCGCGAAGGGCAGCGACTACTATGCGATCGGCGGCGATTTCGGCCGCGTGGTGCCGCTGGGGTCGAATTTCTACATGACGCCCACCGTGGCCGCCTCCTTCGCCAACGGCCGCCTGCTGCGCCCCGCTCCGACCGGTTCGGGCCTGACCGATCTGGAGACCAAGGAGCCCACCTGGTCCGCGAACGCCGCCGTGCGCGTGGACCATGCCTTTGGCCCTGGCGGCATCCACTACGCCGGCCTGTCGTTCTCGCGCAACTGGACCAGCAACGGCATCTCGGCCCTGCGCCTGCATCCCTCGGGCGAGACGAACGAGGACGGCAGCGAGCGCTTCATCCTCGACAGCAAGCATTACGCGGACGGCTGGTACGAAGCCGGGGCCACCGCCAGCATGAAGCTGGGCCGGGGCCTTTACATCGACCTGTTCGCAACCCGCAGCTTCGGGGTGGAGGCGGGCAACGTCACTTCTGCCGGTGCAACCTTGCGCAAGTCGTTCTAAAAAAGTTCGGTTATCATCTGATCCATCTTTTTGCGTTAGGGCCGCAGCCGTAACGGGCATGAAATGTGAAGGCGGCATGGCGAACGACATGAAGGAAACAACGGTACTGGTAACGGGCGCGGCCGGTTTCATTGGCGCGGCCGTGGCCGAAGCGCTGATGGCGCGCGGGCTGGCAGTGGTCGGCATCGACAACCTCAACGATTATTACGCCGTCTCGCTCAAACAGGCCCGGCTGGACAGGCTGACCGCCAGCCACGCCGATCGCTTCCAATTCCATGCCCTCGATTTTTCCGACATGGCGGCGCTGACCGCCGCCCTGGCGCCTTACCACTTCGACAGGATCGTGCATCTGGGCGCTCAGGCCGGCGTGCGTTATTCGCTGGAGAACCCGCAGGCCTACGTCGCCTCGAACCTTGCCGGTCACGTCAACATGCTGGAGGTGGCCCGCGCCCGGCAGGTCGCGCACATGGTCTATGCCAGCTCCAGCTCGGTCTACGGCGGCAACACCAAGATGCCCTTCGCGGTCGAGGACCGCACCGACCACCCGGTATCGCTTTACGCCGCCACCAAGAAGGCGGACGAACTGATGAGCGAGACTTACGCCCACCTGTTCCGCCTGCCCCTGACGGGCCTGCGCTTCTTCACCGTCTATGGCCCTTGGGGCCGCCCTGACATGGCAATGTGGAAGTTCGCCGAGCGCATCCTCACCGATCGCCCGATCGACGTCTACAACCAGGGCGAGATGCACCGCGACTTCACCTATATCGACGATATCGTCGGCGGCGTGCTCGCCTGTCTGGACCGCCCACCGGCTGACGACGATGCGCCCAAGGCCGGCGGCAGCGTCAAGCCGCACGCGCTCTACAACATCGGCAACAACTGTTCGGAACACCTGCTGCGCCTGATCGAAGTGCTGGAGGATGCCCTTGGCCGCAAGGCACAGCGCAATCTCCTGCCGATGCAGCCCGGCGACGTTCCCGCAACATACGCCGACATCACCGCCCTCACCCGCGACACCGGCTACGCGCCCAGCACCCCGATCGAAATCGGCGTACCGCGCTTCGCAGACTGGTTCCGCGCCTACACCGGGCTTTAGGGGGCGAAAGCTCCTGCCGGCACCGCTGCCGGCGACATATCGCCCCTGCGCGCATTACCTCTTCCCACCGCGCATCAACGGGCCTAGACGGCGGCTATCCCCGGGGGGCCGCTTATGTGTGGCTGAGAGGTGGGCAGCAGCCCACGACCCGCTGAACCTGATCCGGTTGATACCGGCGTAGGGAGGGCCAGCGGCAGTTTTTCCCGTTGTCCTTCCGAATGGAGTGGACGCGTGAAGATGGCTGGTAAATTCAAGTTTCTGGGCGGGGCCGCTCTGGCGTTCCCGGCTCTGCTGTTCGCCCCCGTGGCCATGGCGGACGATGAGGCCGCCGAACGCGCGGAAATCCAGGTCCTGGGCCATCCCGACCCCGAAGGCCTGCTGCCCGACCAAACCGCGCCCAAGGCGGTCAGCGCCATCTCGTCTGACTTCATCGTCAAGCAGGCGCCGACGCTGAATGCGTTTCAGCTGGTCAATCTGCTGCCCGGCGCCAACGTTTCCACCACCGATCCTTACGGATTGTCGGCCAATTCCAGCCTGACCCTGCGCGGGTTGGGGCAGGACCAGATCGGTGTGGTGATGGAAGGCGCGCCGCAGAACGACATCGGCTATTATGTCGCCTATCCCTCGCAGTTCGCCGATGCCGAGAACGTGCGGCAGGTGACGCTGTCGCAGGGCACCGCGGATATCGACGCCCCGGTAGTCGCCGCAGCGGGCGGCCTGCTGTCGCTGACGCTGGACGATCCCAGGCCGGAGACGGGCGGGCTGGTCAATCTCTCGGTGGGTTCCTACGCCGAGCGGCGGATTTTCGCGCGGCTGGATACCGGCACGATCGGGGCCACGGGGCTGAAGGCCTTCGTGTCCTATTCCAACAACCGGGCGGACAACTGGCGCGGCGCGGGCTTCGACAAGCGCCAGCACGTCGACGCCAAGCTGCTGCGCGAATGGGGCGATGGCAACCGCGCCAGCATCTCGGCATCCTACAACGATGCCAGCACCTCGACTTATCCCAGCCCGACCATGGCGGAATGGAAGGCCAGCGGGCGCGGCTTCAACTTCGACAAGCGCTACACCGCCGGCAACACCAATTACTGGCGCTTGTACCGCAGCCCGTTCCGCAGCCTCTATTTCGCCGCCCCGCTGCACCTGAAGCTGAGCGACACGCTGACATTCGACAGTTCCGCCTACCTTCAGTTCGGCCACGGCAACGCACCCTACGGCACCCAGTTGGCTACCACCGGCAACTACCTTGGCACCGAGGAACTGGCGCAGCCGGTCGCGCTGCCCGGCGCCGTGGACGGTGTGGCAACCGTGCTGGGCAACTATACCGGCAAACAGCGCCGCGTGGGCGATGTCAGCAAGTTCACCCTTCAGGCGGGCGCCCACCGGATCACGGCGGGGGTCTGGTTCGATTACGGCACCGACCGCGTGACCCAGTCCTACACCTCGATCGGCGCCGATGGCCGCCCGGTCGACGAGTGGGGCTATCAGGGCAAGGCGATCAAGACCGCCGATGGCCGCCTGCTCGCCTATGAAAACGCGCGCACGGAAACCGTGACCAAGGCCTTCTTCCTGGCCGACAGCATCACGCTGACGCCGCGCCTGGGCGTGGACATCGGCTTCAAGGGCGTGAGCGTGCTGCGCAATGGCCGCAATTACCTGCCCGGCCCGCAGTCGAAGATCGACGCCGACAGCTTTGCCGCCCTGCCCCGCGCCGCCGTGCATTACCAGCTGGACGAGCGCCAGCAGCTGTTCGCCAACATCACCACCAGTTTCCGCACCCCCAACGAGTTCTCGCTTTACGACAGCTATTACGGCGGCGAGGTGGTCAGCCGGGGCACTACCACGCTCAAGAACGAATATTCCGTCTCGCAGGAACTGGGCTACCGCTACATCGGCCCCAGCCTGTCGTTCTCGCTGACCGCCTTCCACTACCACTTCCGCAACCGGCAGGTGGCGACGGTGATCGACAGCGGCGGCGCGCTGGTCAATTCGACGATCAATGCCGGCAGCCAGACCTCCTACGGCCTCGACGGCGAGATCGACTATCGGCCCGCGAAGGGCGTCAGCGTCTATCTTTCGGGCGAATATCTGCACGCGCGGCTGAACGACGACCTCGCCGTCGGCGGCGACTTGCTGCCGACCAAGGGCAAGCACGCGGTCGCCGCCCCGACCTTCCAGTTCGGCATGGGCAGCACGTATGACGATGGACGGCTGTTCGGCAGCACCGCGCTGAAATACGTCGGCCGCCAATACGCCACGTTCACCAACGACGAGAGCATCAAGGGCTATGCCACGCTCGACCTGTCGATCGGCGTGCACCTTGCCGGGCTGATCGATGCGCAGCGCATGGACCTGCGGCTCAATGCGATCAACGTGACCAACCCGCGCGTGCTTTCGGGCGTGCAGACGGTCACCACCAATGCGCTCGATACGGTCGGGCGCGGCGGTACGGTGATCGCCGGTGCGGCTCCGGGGTACTACGTGGGCAGCGGCCGGGCGTTCGTGGCGACGCTTTCGCGCGCCTTCTGATGGTGAGCGCGCAGGATCACCGCGTACATGGCATGGGCACCGCGCTGGAGGCGCCGACATGGCCCGCCATCACCGCCGCCGAGGCCGAGGCGATCCTTGCGCGCTTTCCCGCAGCCGGGGCGATGACCGCCCTGCGCTGGCATTCGCCGCGCCCGTTCTCGGCTGCAGCGCTGGTGGAGACGGAAGGCGGCACCTTCCTGCTCAAGCGCCATCACCGGCAGGTCCGAACGGCGGCGGCGCTGGCGCCGGAACATGCCTTCATGGCCCATCTGCGCAGCGCCGGACTTTCGGTGCCGGAGGTCATGCTGACGGACGAATGCTGCGGCGCTACGGAAAACGGCGACTGGACATACGAACTGCACCGCAGCGCGCCGGGGCTGGACCTCTACCGCGACCGGCCATCCTGGACGCCGTTCCTTTCCCACCGCCACGCCCATGAAGGGGGCGCCGCGCTGGCACGGCTGCATCTTGCCGCGCGCGGTTTCGATGCAGGCCCGCGCGGGGACCATCCGCTGGTCGCCAGCTTCACCATCCTGCCCGCGCCCGATCCACTGGCGGCAGCGCAGGCTTATGTCGCGGCCCGTCCGGCGCTGGCGGCCTTTCTGGCGGGCGAGCCGTGGCACCAGGAACTGGCGCGCCTGTTCGCCGCGCTGGGCGCCGGCCTCTCCCCGCAACTGGCCCGCCAGCCCACGCTGTGGACGCACGGCGACTGGCACCCCTCCAACCTTCTGTGGTCGCAGGAGGGCGAAGACGCGGGCACCGTGGTCACCACCTTCGACTTCGGCCTGGCAGCGCAGACCTGCGCGCTACACGACCTCGCCACCGCCATCGAGCGGACCGCCATTCCCTGGCTCGAACCCGATCACACCCCTGCCGATGCGCAGGCCGCGCTGGCGCTGCTCGCCGGTTACCACACGGTACTGCCGCTGAGCCGCGAGGACGTGGCAACCACGATAGCCCTGCTGCCGCTGGTTCATATCGAGTTCGCCCTGTCGGAAGTCGATTACTTCGCCGGTATCCTGGCCGATCCCGATCAGGCGGCGCTGGCGTGGCAAGGCTATCTCATCGGTCACGCCGACTGGTTCCTGTCGCCTGCGGGACAGGACTTTCTGGCGCAAGTCAGGAACGGCGCGCACGCACACAAGGAGCCGAACGCCTGATGTCGCTTCTGGAAATCATCGCCGTCGCCATCAGCTTCCTCGGCATCTGGCTGACCGCGAAACGCCGGCTGCTGTGCTGGCCGGTCAGCCTGCTGGCCTGCGCACTGTACTTCAAGCTGTTCCTCGACGTGCGGCTCTATTCGGACATGGTCCTGCAAGCGCTGTTCGGCGTCGCGATCCTGTACGGCTGGGCGGCATGGTCGAAAGGCAAGGGCGATGACGGAACCGTCGCGGTAAGGCCCCTCAGCCCCCGGCAGGCCGGCGCCGGCATGGCGGCAGGCGCGCTGGGCGCCGCCGCGATAGGCTGGTTCACCAGCCACCATACCGACGCCGCGCTGCCATGGATGGATGCTGGGCTGAGCAGTTTCAGTCTGGTCGCCCAATACTGGACCGCCCGGCGGCAGGCGGCCAGCTGGTTGCTGTGGATTGCGGTGGACGTGCTCTATGTGGGAATGTTCGTATTCAAGGGCCTGTGGCTGACCGCTGGCCTTTACGCAGCGATGATCGCCCTTGCCGTGATCGGCTACAGGCGTTGGCGGCAGGCGGCGGCTATGTCCGTTCCGGTTTAGAGAACACGCCATTTCCGCAGCGGTGATGCCGGATCGAGCAAGGGGGGTAACCTTCCCGGGCTGCCCCCTCACTCGGCCACCTGTCAGCCCGGCGCGGTGCCCGGCTGGAATTGAATGGGCAGGCGCTCACGCTCGAAGGTGATCGTCTTGATCCTGGCATCCACGCCGCGCACCACTTCAGCGGTCAGGTCGTTGGCGAAGTTGCCGCCAAGGACCGTACCGCGATCAAGGACCAGCCCGCACTTCTTCTGGCTATAGACCTGGGCCACGACAGGCTGGGTCTCGGCGGCGATGCGTTCCATCGCCTTGGCGCGGGTCGCCTCGATCTCGCGGTTGTTGTGCTGCACTTTCACCTGAAGCGCCTGCCAGCGCGCGGCAAGCGCTTCGCGGCGGGATTTGCTCTGCGCGTTGTCGGGCTGACCCTGCAGAGCCTTGGCCTCCGCTTCCAACGGACGGACTACGCTCGACATCGATCTCGGCCTGCGCGGTGCGCGCCAGTTCCTTAAGCCGCGCCGTCGCCGCCTTCCCGATAGCCCCATTGGCGAACACCGCCTCACGCGAAAGCAGGCAGATGCCCGGGATGACCGGACCGCCCAGCGGCTGGGCTGCGGCGGGCGCCTGCGCGGCGGCGCTGGTGGAAACGAGGCCAAGCGCAGCGCTGGCGGCAAGAATGGTCATCTTCATGGCTCAGACTTTCTCTGCAACGAGCAGTTCATCACTGACGACGCGGGCATCCCCGGGCGTTGTCGGCGCGGCCTCCTGTCGGCGGGCGCGGCGCACCAGCAGCGCCTGGAAGCGCTGCAGCGAGCCGAGGTGAAAATGGACGAGGGCCAGCCAGCCCTTGCGGTGCCAATCGAGCACCACGGCATCGTCCAGCTTGGCGAAACGCTCGGCATCCACGATCTGGAAACCCTCGACCCCGCGGCGCGCACCATCGGGAAGCACCACGTCAGCGCGCTGGTCGATCAGAAGATCCTGTTCCCGCAGGGCTTCGGTAAAGGCCCGTGTGGCGGAGGCGTCCATCTGGAAAGCCTCGCAGAAGTTCAGCGCTTGGCGCGTGAATGCGGTCGGCTCATCATTCTCGAACAGGGCGGTGCCTTCCTCGCCCTCACGCCCGAAGCGCGGCGAAGACGTGTCGATCGCAAGGGCATAGCCCTCCGGGTTAACGGTAGCGATGAACCCGAACGGATAGCGGCGGACATAGGCGGGGACATAGGCGTCCTCGTCCCAGAGGCCCTCGTCCACGAAGAGGTTCGCCTGCTCGATGCCGGTGACGACGATGGGCTGTGCGTCATCTTTGGCAAACACCACCGGATAGGTCGAGGCGGCTGCCGCGATCTCGCTGGCTACGATCGGCACGAAAGCCGCCTGCGCTGCAAAGGCTACGTCGCCGCCGCGCAGCCGCCAGTCGCCGTGAGCCGCCAGAGACAGGAGTTCGGGCGCCTTGTAGAACATCGGCAGCGGTACTTGTGTCGTCATGATTGTCGTCCTGGAAGAAGGGTATGGTAAAGGTCAGGGCTGCGTGCCGAAGCCGAGCAGCCTGACGCTGACGATGACGGGAATGTCGGCAGGCTTGGGGCGGACACGTTCCGCCATCTTGGCTACTTCGGCCACCACCGCACTGGTGGCGCTGGAGGCGGTGGTAAGCGCGGCGGTGTTGACGACCGGCGGGAGTGGAATGCCCCGCGCTTCACCCTGCACCTGGATATTGGCGGCGTTGAGCACCTGAAGCGCGGCCAGATTAACGTTGCCCGAGACGCGGATGCCAGCTTCGCCCGCGTCGATCACGCCCAGCGGCGCGATCAGGTCGATATCGCCTGGCGGGATCTCCGGGATCGGGTTGAGCGTTGCGATGCCCGCGCCGGTATTCTGCGTGGGCGGCGACAGGGTAACATTGCCGTAGACGTCGTAGACCCGGCGCGGCGGCTGGTAGACGGCGGTGCTCTTCGAACCGCGACCCGCGTTGATGTCCCCCCGCACCGACCAGATGAACAGGTCGCCGCCGAAAGTCGTGAACACGCGGCTCTGGCCCAGCAGGACGGAGTTGAGCGAGAAGATGTCGATGTCGCCCGAGCCCAGGCTGAGCACGCCTGCAGTGGATGGCGGCACCACGCTGCCCACGCCGATCAGCGTCTGGCCGCCCGCCACCATCAGTTCCACGTTTCCGCCAAACAGCGTGCGCACACCCGAGCCACCGAACATGGTGAGATCGCCTGTGTAGGAGATCGCCTCTCCATTGGCGTTCTTTTCCGGGAACAGCACCGATATCGCATTGCGCCCGCGCAGGTAGCTGGAGAACCGGGGGCTTTCCGGCTCGTTGTATTCCCGGCCGCCGGCCTTCAGTTCGTCATAATAGGCCAGGCGGACAAAGATGCCGCGTTCGATCGGCGAAAGCGCATCGAAATACGCCAGCGCAGCTTGCGGACTTTCTGCCTTGTAGCCGTACCGATCGCTCAGCCATGTGGTGAGTTCGGCGTCGTAAGTATGGACGACTTTGCCCTCGTTGTTCGGGTGGACCAGCGGGAACGCCGGATCAGCCCGATTGGCGGGGTTGAGGTAGAGGGATGCAAAGGCGTCATAATTCGGACCACCGGCACCGACCCCCGTCAGAACGGAGATTCCAGCGCCGCCGTTGCGGGTTTCCGGCGTCAGGTTGAATAGCGGACCGAGGCTGGTGAAGCGGCCGCTATCGCCCTGATAGACGTTGCGCCCTGCCTCCACGATCAGGTTGCCCGGGCCTGCCACGGTCATGTTGCCATAGATGATGTCGCGGCCAGCCGATATCAGGGTGATGTCGCGCGGATCGTTATGGACGACCAGACCCGCCGTGCGGAAAGCCCCCCCGAAGATCTGTGTCGAGCCGCGGCAGTCCACCGGCCCGGTAAGGCCGCAACCGATGGCAGGCACGGTGCCGAAGTTGATGATATCGCGTCCCGCCCGGATCGTCGCCGAACCTGAGCTGATGTATTGCGGCGTCAGACCATCCCAGGTCGTCATGCCGAACGCCATGCGATAGATATCACCTTCCACGGCGTAGAATAGCGCGGGGTCCTTGCGCCCGTTCAGGAGCGTGCCAGTGGCCGTGTCAGGCTGGAAAGCAAGGTTGCTGCCAACTGATCTGCCCCCACCGAGTGGACCGTTTGGTTTGTTAGTGGATTAAGCCCATCGCCGCCATATCCGGACGGAGGTGGAGCGAAGCGGAACCGGAGGCCGGATATGGCGGTGTCGCCGTTTCCGGTGCCGGTGGTCGGTCTCCCAGACTGCTATGCGGGCGGACGGTGTTGTAATGCCGCCGCCAAGCTTCGATCAGCACCTTGGCTTCGGCGAGGCTGTAGAAGATCTCGCCGTTGAGCAGTTCGTCGCGAAGCGACCCGTTGAAGCTTTCGTTATAGCCATTCTCCCATGGTGATCCCGGCGTGATGTAGAGCGTCTTCACGCCGATCTGCCCCAGCCATTGCTGGACGGCGGTCGCGATAAATTCGCTGCCATTATCGGACCGTATATGTGCCGGAGGGCCGCGCGAGATGAACAGGTCGGCTAAGGCCGCCAGAACATCCTCATGCCTGAGCCGACGCGCCACGACGAGCGCCAGGCACTCCCGGCTGGCCTCATCGATGATGGTCAGGATGCGGAACTTGCGGCCATCATGCGTGCGCCCTTCGACGAAGTCGTAGGCCCATACATGTCCCGGATATTCCGGCCGCAGGCGGATGCACGATCCGTCATTGAGCCATAGACGCCCGCGCTTTGGCTGGCGCTGCGGGACTTTCAGTCCTTCACGCCGCCATATCCGCTCGACACGTTTATGGTTCACCGTCCACCCTGCATGGCACAGCAACGCCGTGACCCGGCGGTAGCCGTAACGACCATATTGCTTCGCCAATGCAATGATGTCCTCGGTCAGTGCCTGTTCGTCATCTGCCCCGCGCGGCATCTTGCGCTGCGTCGATCGATGCTGACCCAGCACCCGGCATATCCGTCGCTCGGATACCCGGACTGGCAGATCCCGTCGTACCTGATCGATGCAGCGCCGCCGCCGCGCGGGGCTCAGAAGTTTCCCCGTGCAGCCTCCTGCAGGATCAGCTTGTCCAGCGTCAGGTCCGAGATCGCCCGGCGCAGCCGCTGGTTCTCCTTCTCCAGATCCTTCATCCGCCGCGCCTGATCGGTCTTCAGCCCGCCATATTCCTTGCGCCACCGATAATAGGTCTGCTCGCTGACCGCGATCCGCCGGCATGCCTCGGCAGTCGAGGCTCCCTGCGCTAGCACAATCTCAACTTCACGCAGCTTGCCGATGATCTCTTCCGGCTTGTGCTTCTTGCTCGGCATTCAATGCCCCTTTCATGGTCCAGACTATCATAGTCTCTGGGCCACTCAGCGGGGGGCAGATCAATAATTCTCGCGCATGCAGGTATCGGCGACCGCCCTGTCAGCGGCATGTTTCACACCGACAAGATCGGCAACGCTCCCGGTCAGCTCCAGCAGCTTCTGGGCCTGAAGCTTACACAACTTCCCGGCGACGTGGTCGTACTCAGCTAAAGCAAAATCCGACCTGTTAAAGTCGCATGCGGTTTTGCTCAGCGGCAAAATGCTGGATCATCATGTCGGCATGAGTGGTTCGCGCAGAGTTATTTGTTTGCGAGAATGGCTCAAATTGGCCGACGCCGCCCAGAGGTTGGACTGACTGGCATCCCAATTTAGATTGGTTGCGTTTCGGCTTGGCGTCGGCGTGAGGACAAACTCGTCAGATTGCCTTGAGCTTGGCACTGCCAATGATGTCACCGCTGGGCGCATCGTGGTTTTGATTGTCCTGTGGCTCCAAAGTGATCGCCATGGTCGCCTCGTCGACCAAAAGACGGCGCAAACCGGGCGATGGCGACAAGGATATCCGATCCGTTCCGATGAGGAGGCCGAGCGAATGAGGCTTGCCCTTCGCGTCGATGACCCAAAGTTCCAGCGCCTTCTGACCTTTCGCCAGCTCCTCGACCCGCAGTTCCAGAATGCCCTCGCGATCTCGATATAACGCCGTAAGTAGCGGCGTGCCGGTCGCGCTGGTGATCTGAGCGACGTGATTATCCTTGAAGGCAGTTTCTGCGAATTCTCCGTTGCCTGTGTTTTGGCGCTGCCCAAGAGAGAGACCAAGCGCCAATGCCAGGACGACGCTTGCAGCCGCCGCGAACAAGGCTCTGCGACGCCAGGTTACCGTTTCGGCAGAGACCTCGGGTTCGGCATCGGCGACGGTGCCGCCCAGGGATGCGTCGATCCGCGCCCAGATCTTCTCGTCGAGCGGTTCGGTAGGCAAGCTTTCGAGCCATCCGTCGGCTAGCCGCTGCCAGCGCTTCACTTCGCCCGCGAAGGCTTTGTCTTCGAGCTGTCGCTGCAGTGCGGATAGCTCTTGTGCGCCGTCGAGGAAGCCCAGTGCCAGTTCGGCAGCCATGAGTTGGGCTTCGATGGGAAGGGACCCGTCAGTCATGGTCCATCCTGCCCCTGAGGAGTTGCAGGGTGCGGCGGATGCGGCTTTTGACGGTGCTGAGCGGCAGTCCCATGGATTCGGCTAACTGGGCATAACTCAGCCCTTCGAAGAAGGCCTGGCGGATTTCGTTTTCCTGGACCGCGGGGAGATTGCCGAGCAGTTCGACCGCCTTGGCCTCGAGGTCTTCCCGGATCATCCGGTCCTCTATAAGCTCGGCGTCGTCAGGCACCAGAAAAATGGCGCCGTCATCACTCGGCAATGTCCGGCGCTGGCGCGCACGATACCAGTCGATGGCCGTGTTGCGGGTGATCGCGGTCAACCACGCCATGCCCTCCGCCCGCGCGGGATCGAACCCCGGCGCCCGGTTCCAGACCTTGATGAACACTTCCTGGAGGACATCTTCGGCACCGCTGCGGTTGCCGGTAACGTGCATGGCCAGGGCAAGCAGTTTCCCGCCAGTCTGAAGATAGACCCGGTGCAGCGCTTCGCGATCACCTTTGCCTACCGCCACCAGGAGTTGGGACAGCCCAATATCGTGACGCTTGCCGGTCATCTAACGCGCCACCTCCCTTGTTGTTATTCTTTGGGTTCGACCCGTGCGGGCAATCGGGGCTTAGAACTTTCAGTCGTGAAAAAAGTTCCTAAGCCTCGGATAAATATCTTTTTACATGCCGATGCATCCGCGTGCTCGCCGCCGTCGTAATACATCTGCAAGCGTCGGAAACAGGCGTGAGCGGGAATGCGTATCGGAAGTAGCTATTCCGTAGTCAGCTTCCAGTTTGTTGATTCAGCTACAGACAGTGGGGATGCTTCATGAATTCAGTGATCGTTCAACGCCCGGTGACCGGGTGCGCCTCCGTTCACGCCCGGCTGCGCCTTGGCAGCGGCCTGATACCGCTGGCAGTGGGGCTGCTGGGTATCGCCTTGCCCGCCCACGCCCAGAACGAATGCGGCGTGTCACCGGCTGAAGGCGGGACGGTCACCTGCAGCGCAGATGGCAACCCCTACGCGAACGGCATTTCCTATGCGGCGCAGCCCAACGACCTGACGGTCGCCTTGGATGACGGCGTCGCCATCGCCACGACTGCGGCGAACACGCCCGGTATCGTCATGAGCGCCGCAGGCGCCAACGCGATCGCGGTTTCCGGATCCGGTGCATCGGTCACCACCAGCGGCGCCAATGCCAATGCGGTCGATGTGGCCAGCCTTGGCGGTCCCGTCTCGGTGACCATCGGCAATGTCGCCACCTCGGGTTCACTCGCAGGCGGTGTGCGTGCCATCGGCGGCCTTAATGGCGATGTCACCGTCGCCACCGGCAACGTCACCACCACCGGCCTGGACGGCAGCGACTTCTTCTTCCTGCCCAACTCGACCGGCATCACCGCAACGGCGGCCGGAACCGGCGATGTCACCGTGACCTCCGGCTCGATCGACACGGCCGGCATTGGCGCACGCGGCGTCAGTGCAAACGCAGCGGCGGGTAACGTTTCGGTCACCACCGGACCTGTCACCACCACCGGCGGCAACGCCATTGCCGTGGCCGCCAACAGCGACACCGGCAACGTCACCGTCAACGCCACCGGAGCCCTCACCACCAGCGGCGACGGCGCGAAGGGCGTCTATGCCACGGCCCGCGACGGCAGCGCGGCAGTGACCACTACCTCGGTCGCCACCACCGGCTTCAACGCCGCCGGCATCCAGGCGATCTCGGGCGCGGGCGGCACCACTGTCGATTTCGACGATGTCTCCACCGCCGGTACTTTGTCGACCGGCGTGGTCGCCGGCTCGACCGGGGGCAACGTTACCGTCAACGGCGGTTCGGTCACTGCGACCGGCCAGGTTTCCTCGGCGATCTACGGCTACTCCGACACCGGCACGGTCAACGTGACCACCACCGGCAACGTCGCCTCCACCGGACGCGGCGGCTACGGCATCTACGCAGCTTCGGGCGGTGACGTGACCGTTTCGGCCAACAACGTCTCGACCGTCGCCGCAGACCCCGCCGACACCGCGACTAGCCGCAGCGCGATCTATGCCGAGGGCGCCAACGCCAGCGTGACCGTCACCGGTACCGCCATGATGGCAGGGCAAGCCCTCTACAGCGGCCCCGCCGATGCCATCACCGTCATCGCCACCGACGGTAACGCCAGCGCCAACGTCAACAACGTCACCTCGACCGGTGTCGGCAGCGATGCCGTGAACGTCGCGGCGACCGGCATGGCGCTGATCAACGTCAACGGCGCAGTCTCGACCACTGGCGACAACAGCTACGGCCTCTATGCCCGCGGCGATGACGGGGCGACCGTCACCGGTGCCGGCTCGGTCACCACCAGCGGCGCCAATGCCAATGCGGTCGACGTGGCCAGCCTTGGCGGTCCCGTCTCGGTGACCATCGGCAATGTCGCCACCTCGGGTTCGCTTGCGGGCGGTGTGCGTGCCATCGGCGGTCTTAATGGCGATGTCACCGTCGCCACCAGCAACGTCACCACCACCGGCCTGGACGGCAGCGATTTCTTCTTCCTGCCCAACTCGACCGGCATCACCGCAACGGCGGCCGGAACCGGCGATGTCACCGTCACCTCCGGCTCGATCAACACGGCCGGCATTGGCGCACGCGGCGTCAGTGCAAACGCAGCGGCGGGTAACGTCTCGGTCACCACCGGACCTGTCACCACCACCGGCCGCAACGCCATTGCCGTGGCCGCCAACAGCGACGCCGGCAACGTTACCGTCAACGCCACCGGAGCCCTCACCACCAGCGGCGACGGCGCGAAGGGCGTCTATGCCACGGCCCGCAGCGGCAGCGCGGCAGTGACCACCACCTCGGTCGCCACCACCGGCGAAAACGCCGCCGGCATCCAGGCGATCTCGGGCGCGGGCGGCACCGCCGTCAACTTCACCGATGTCTCGACCGCCGGTACTTTGTCGACCGGCGTGGTCGCCGGCTCGACCGGAGGCAACGTCACCGTCAACGGCGGTTCGGTCACTGCGACCGGCCAGGTGTCCTCGGCGATCTACGGCTACTCCGACACCGGCACGGTCAACGTGACCACCACCGGCAACGTCGCTTCCACCGGACGCGGCGGCTTCGGGATCTACGCCGCCTCTGGCGGTGACGTGACCGTTTCGGCCAACAACGTCTCGACCGTCGCCGCAGACCCCGCCGACACCGCGACCAGTCGCAGCGCGATCTATGCCGAGGGCGCCAACGCCAGCGTGACCGTCACCGGTACCGCCATGATGGCAGGCCAGGCCCTCTACAGCGGCCCCGCCGATGCCATCACCGTCATCGCCACCGCCGGTAACGCCAGTGCCAACGTCAACAACGTCACCTCGACGGGGGCCACCTCACGCGCGCTCAGCGTCACGGCTACCAACAATGCGACGGCGCGTGTTACCGGGCTTGTTTCCACCACCGGAACCGGCGCCGATGCGGTCTTCGTCGATGCCGGCAACCTGGCGCGGGTCGATATTGCGAGCACTGGACGGATCACCGCGGCCAATGGCAATCTGATCACCGCCAGTTCGGTAAACGGCACCACGATCAACAATGCCGGTGTGCTGGGTTCGGCCCAGAACGGTTATGCGATCGAGGTTCTGGGCGGCCCGGCAACCATCAACAACACCGGCACCCTGAACAGCGATATCCAGCTGACGGCCGGCAACGACACGGTCAACAACGCCGGCCGGTTCGTCCTTGTCGAAAACCCGAACTTCGGTGCGGGCGCCGACGTGTTTAACAACCGCGGCACGGTGGCCCTTGCCAGCGGCCGTACCACCCCTGCGGCGGTCACTTTCACGGGGCTGGAGCAGTTCAACAACTCCGGTCTAATCGAGCTGCGCGACGGCGTGGTGGGTGACCGGGTGACGATCCCGGGCTCGTTCGCCGGATCGGGAGCATCGCAGCTCGGCCTGGATGCCAATCTGGGGACGGCGGCTTCGGATCGCCTGATCCTGGGCAATGCGGCCACCGGCAGCACCACCATCCTGCTGCGCAACACCGGCTCGCAAAGCCTGTTCAACCCCGGCACGGTGCTGGTGCAGGCAGGCGCGGCATCATCGGCCAATGCCTTCACTCTGGGCGGCGCGGACGGTGCGATGGACGCCGGCCTGGTGCGCTACCAGGTCGTCTACAACCCGACCAACTTCTCCTACAGCCTGGTCGGCGGGCCCAGCGATGCGGCCTATCGCACCCTCAACTACGTCGAAGGCGTGCGCAGCGTCTGGCTCAAGTCGGCCGATGCCGTCAGCAGCCAGTTGCAGGCACGCCGGGACCAGCTGTGGGCCGAAGGTGAAGCTGGAACCAGCGGCAAGGTCTGGGGCCAGATGTACGGCTCGGTCGAGAACCGCGACAACGGCGGCGATTTCACCGCCTTCGGCGCGACCCGCTCGGTCAACACCGGCTACCAGCAGGACTACTTCGGTGGCCAGCTGGGCATCGACTTCGGCGGCGGCAGCGGCGAGCGCGGCGGCTTTGCCTTCGGCGTGACCGGCGGTTACCTGTCGTCCTCATTGAACTTCGACCGGTCCGCCGACCGCATCCGCTTCGACGTGGTCAACGTGGGCGTGTACGGCAGCTTCACCTCGGGCAACGTGTTCGTGAACGGGCTTGCCAAGTACGACTACTACTGGGCCAAGGCGAAGAGCACCGGCGGCGGCTTCGACACCAGCCTGAACGGCGATGCCTACGGCGGGCGCGTGGAAGCCGGCCTGCGCTTCGGCAGCGACACTTTCTTCGCGGAGCCGGCGGTCAGCCTGTCCTACGTGAAGACGAAGTTCGACGACTTCGCCTCACAGGGCACGTCGGTCGACTTCGACGACCAGGCAGGCCTGCGTGGCCGGGCTGGGGCCCGCATCGGCACCCAGTTTGACATGTTCGGCTCGAAGTCGTCGATCTATGCCGGAGCCAACTACGTCCATGAGTTCAAGGGACGTGACCGGGTGACGTTCGCCAGCGGCGGCCAGACCCTGTCGTATCTCAACAACCGCGTGGGCGACTATGGCGAAGCCAAGCTGGGCATCGAAATCGGCCAGCCTGGCGGCGTCAGCGGCTTCATCGAAGGACAGTACACCCGCTCCTTCGACAACAATGCCGCCCGGCGCTCCGACATCGAAGGCGCTGGCGGCCGCGCCGGCCTGCGTATTCGCTTTTGATCTCCCGGGGGCATTGCGCATAAGGCTTGCGCAATGCCTCCGCACGGATGTCTGACATGACCCTACCCAATCCCGACGAAACGATCGTGCCCACGGTGCGGACCTCGGTTTCGCCGGGATTGCCGGGATGGTTGCTGGCGAACGCGGCGTCGTTCGCCTTCACCTCCTACCAGACCGGCCAACTTTTCCTGATCGGCGTGATGCCGGACGGGAGCATCTCGCTCAACCAGCAGAACTATGCGCAGGCGATGGGGCTGTCCGCCCAGGGCGGGCGGCTTTATCTTGCCAGCAAGTTCCAGATCTGGCGGCTTGAAAACATGTTGCAGCCGGGAGAAGTCGGCAACGGCTCGTTCGATGCGGTCTTCGTGCCGCGCAACGCCCAGACCACCGGCGATCTCGACGTACACGAACTGGGCGTCGATCGCGATGGCCGGGTGGTGTTCGTAAACACCAGCTTTTCGTGCCTTGCGACACTTGACCTCACACACAGCTTTCGATCGGTATGGAAGCCTCCTTTCGTTACGGCGCTGGCCCCCGGAGATCGCTGCCACCTCAACGGTCTGGCGATCGCGGATGGAGCGCCGGCCTACGTCACTTCCGTGGCGCGCTGCGACACGCCGGGCGGTTGGCGACAGCACCGATCCGACGGCGGCGTGCTTATCGACGTTCGCACCGATACCGTAGTCGCGGAGGGTTTTTCGATGCCACATTCGCCGCGCGTCGTCGGCGATAAGGTGCTACTCCTCGATTCCGGGCACGGCCTGCTTGTAGAGATCGATCCGGCCACCGCAGCACGGCGCGAAATCGCGTTTCTAACCGGCTTCATGCGCGGGCTGGCGATCCACGGTGACCATGCGCTGATAACGCTGTCCAAACCGCGAAACGGAACCTTCGCCGGGCTGCCTTTGGAACAGGCCCTCGATCAGCGCGGCTGCGAGGCGTGGTGCGGAGTTGCCATCGTGAACCTGTCGAGCGGGGCGATCGTCGAATGGCTGCGGCTCGAAGGAGACATCACCGAACTGTTCGACGTCGTGGCCCTGCCCGGCATACGACGCCCGATGTCGCTGGGAGTGGGGTCGCCCGAACTGATGGATACGATCACGTTTCGCGCATGACGCGGTAGCGTAGTGGATGCAAGCGCGGCTGAGCGGTCGTCAGAGACGAAGCATACTCTAGGCCGACGCGATAGATCGCCGGGCAGAACGCGCGGACCTTGTCCATGCGCCCGGCGAGGTGCCGCACGGCCGCGCCCGACAGGGCCGGCACGCTGGATGCGCCGGAGAGGAGGACGACACCGGCGTCTTTCGCCGCAGCCTCCAGCGCCTCGATGCCGCATACGAATTCGCGGCTGTTGGCGATGTCGATATAATGAACCCCGGCGGCGATGCAGGCTCTGGGAATGGCGTGGTCCATCGCCTGGAACGGGCCTGACGCATCCACCACCACGGGTCACAGGATGCAGCGGGCCTGTTCCGGCGTCGGTATCCAGCAAGCGGACCTGCGTCCGAACAACCGGTAGCGATGCCGCGCCACCCAGCGATAGACCGGATCGCGCGCCCAGCGCGGCACGATCCGCAGCACGGCCAGCGCATTCCACGGACGATCGAGCCCCGCCCATATGGCCAGCACCGCATCGCTGTCCCGCAAGGCCCTGTCGCCGTCCACCACGATCATCGTTTCCGGATTGGCAGGGTCGATCCCGAACCGGCGATAGAGCGCGGCTCCCGCCTCGCCCTGCATCGACGCCAGCCGGAATCGTCCGGCCCGGTCGTGCCGCAGCACGAAGGCGGCGTTGGCGGAGCAGAGCACGCACATCGCGTCGAACACGATGACCGGGCTGGCGCCGCCGCTGACAGAAGCGACGGTCATGCCGCTTCCACGGCGGGCCTAGCCATCTGAAGATCGTCCTCCAGGCCCAGTGGCCGCAGCGGGTTGCCCACCAGCCCACTCACCATCGACGCTTGTATGGCGGTGGCCGGCCACAGCTTCGACAGCGGGCCGACCAGCCGGTCGCGGATCAGCGGCAGCAGGCGGCTGTCGGATTGATAGACGGGGGTGAACAGCGCGGTGAGCCATTGATACGTCAGAACGTGGCGGCGGCGCAGCCGGATGCCGTGCCGAACCCCTTCGTCGACGCTCTCCGCTTGGTCTAGTCCGCGGGCCAGCGCCCAGGCGTCAAGCAGCGCCATGTTGGCCCCTTGCCCCAGCTGCGGACTGGCGGAATGCCACGCATCGCCGATATGGACCAGCGCCGGTTCGGCCGGCGAGGACAAGGTGCGATGCGCGTATCGCGCGAAAGTCAGCTGGCCCGGATCTGTGATCTGGCCCAGCAGCGCCGCGCAATCGGGCCAGAGCGCGGCGACCTTGGCCTTCCACGCCGCCAGCCCGGCCTCGCGCCAATCGTCCAGCCGATCCGCGCGGAGCGACCAGAAGAAAGCGGCCTTGGGCACAGTCGCGCCCGGTGGTGTTCCGATGGGCAGCACGCCCGCCATGATGCTCGCCCGGTCGTAGCGCTGGGCAAGGGCGTGGGGATCGAAACCGGCACCCTCAGGCCAGTCGAGGCTGGCCCATAGCGCTCCATAAGCCAGTTCCCGGCCAGTCGGCGCAGCCAGCGGCGTGCGCGTGCCCAGCGCGTCCACCACGAGATCGTAGGGGGCGCTCGTCTGCCCATCGGCAAAGCGCAACGCGCGTTTGCTGCCCAGCAGCGCACTACCGGCCAACGTGCGTCCGGAGTTGAGGGGAATGCCTGACCGCAGGACGGCCTCATGCAGGACCGCGAACAGGCTGGCGCGGTGTATTCCGATGCCGAAGGTGTCCGGACGGCGCAACGCAGCGTAATGCACGTCGAGCACGACCCGCTTGCCCGCCATCCCGAACAACCGATCAACGCGCGCACCGCGTGCCAGGACCGCATCTAGCAAGCCGAGCCTGGCGAGGACCGCCATCCCCGTGGGCTGGATCATCAGTCCGGAACCGATAGGCTGGGGCGCCTCGAACCGCTCGAACAGGGTAACGTGATGCCCTGCACGGTGAAGCAGCAGCGCAGCCGCCAACCCGCACGGCCCACAGCCGGCAATCGCGATGTTCAGCCCCCGCATTCCCGCTGCCTAGCCCAGGACGCGGATCGGTCCAATAGGGAGGGCGTAAATAGGCGATCGGGTCGATGCGCAGCACGGTCTGCGCCAGCAGCGTAAGCCGCGTGCCGCCGAAGCATATCTCGCGTGTCGCCGGTGACGACATACCCGGTCAGGTGCGTTTGTTGAGATGCCGATAGGAACTCACCTCTTCCACTGCCGGAGGTTGACGGGAAGCAGTGGTCAGCTTGCGATGGTGCAGAGTTCCGCGGGCGAAGATCGCTCGATCATGCCGAATGCTTCCATGCCGTCGAGAGCGTAGCGGACCCCGCCCTGCTGATTATGGAACCCATTCATGCCGGCATTGCCGAGATGGAAGGTACTGAGTTCGGTGGTCCCGGCGATCCGGGTGATCCCCACTTCGCTCTCGAGTTCCAGCGAGACGTCGTCGCCGCGTGGCTTGATGGTGCGCAGGAACGGAATGTTGCGCGCCTTGGCGGGGTACATCCGGCCATCCTGCACGATGTAGCCGATGTTGTAGCGATCGGCCTCGGTCTCGCCTTCCCGGAGCGGGTAGGCGATGTAGCCGAAGGCCCGGCCGTCGGGAAACAGGCAGGACTGCCAGCAATGCCCCCGAAAGGCAGCAAGCGGACGCACGCTCTGGCGGTGGATGCGCGAACCGACCGATGTGAATTCCCGCGTCGTTCCGTCAATCCTCAACGAGCCCGAGCCCCGGAACAACTGCTCGATACGATAGCCGTACCCCATTAGTCCGGCATCGGTGCGCTGTTGCTCAGTCATGCCCTCGAGCATTTCCTGGCGGTAGTCCTGCACCCAGGCGGGCGCGGCCATCGTCAGTTCAACCTCGTAGGCGACCGGGATACGCGGATGGTCGTAGGGCCCGCCATCGGCGTAGATGCCGAAACTGCGGTCGATCTGCTGCCCGACACTGCCCGCGTAGACCTCGCCCTCGTAAGCGACCCGCCATTTTCGAAACGGCTCGATGCAGGTGAAGCTCAGGGGGCCGACGCCAAGCACGTCGGCGCGGCCGTTGCCGCCGATCGAGGGGATCGTGTCTGCGCGCGTGCTTTCACGCAGGACGCGGCCATCGGGAAACGCGAAATTGCAATCATAGCGATGGCGATCCCAGACCGCCCCCTGTGCCTCGATGCCGTTGCGCGGAAACGCGAAGGCGCCGTTTTCCTCGAACAGCCAGAACGAAGTGCTCTCGCGCATTTCCGGGTCCTGTGGCCGGCCCGGGAACATGTAATCGAGTTCGGGCGGCAGGCCGCCGGTCATGTCGGACGGGTTGGTCATTGCATCACCTCTTCCTTGCGCATGTCACGTGATACCGAAGCGTTCGGAGTAAAACTGGAAGCGTTCCCGCAAGGCACCTGCCTCGAAGCCGAATTCGGCCATGTCGGTTCGTTGATAGCCGGCATCGCGCGGTGTGTTGCATCGCCAGGCCTCCATGCGCGCCCTGGCCTCGGCCCCCAGCGTCTCGCCCGCGAAGGCGTAGAGGTCTTCGATGATCGGGAAGGGATCCAACTGGAACGGAGCGAACTGGATGTCGAAGAACCTGCCACCGTTGCCGGCTTCGCGAAAGGCGATCATACGCCGCATGCCCAGTTCGCAGAAGTCGGCGGTCTGCCGCCCGATGGCCACAAGGTCGACTTCATCGGCGTAGGCCTTGTGCAATTCGAGATAGAGGTCGGCGACCGACGGCAGCACGCTGACGATCTCGCGATGCGTCATGACGAAGCGCGCGTCAGGGAAGACCTCGTCTAGGGCGTCGATGAACAGCGTGTGCGACGGGTTCTTGAGGCGCCAGCGATTGGGCGGACAACGCCATTGCAGCAGCTTCAGCACCCGCTTCACATAGCGGTATGTGGGAACGAGGTCAGCCTCGTGGTTGAGCCATTCGACATAGTCGGGAACGTGGGCGAAGGCCTGGAACAGCTGCGACTTGAAGTCGTGCCCCATCAAAAGCTGGTCTTCGGTCGGCGAGGTCGCGGTGCTGGGGAGCATGGCGGTCATGCGCGGAAACAGTCGTGCGCGGCGCTCCATGGTCTCCTGCGCGCGCGCCAGACGGGGGTCGTTGCCGAGCGTGGCGGCATCTGGCGGCGGGCACGGGGCCATGCACTCCCAGTTGCGCAAGGAGCGTACCTCGGGATCCTCGCCCAGCAGGCAGGCCAGCGCCGTCGATCCGGTTCGCGGCAACCCGAGGCAGATCAGCGGGGCCACGATTTCCTGCTCGTCGATCTCGGGATGCCGACGATACCAGTCCTCGACCTGCAGCCGCTGCGACAGCATGTCGACGATCTGCATTTCCATCGAAGCCGTCCCGACCGCGTTGAGCCCGGCTTGCGCCGAGAGTGCCTTGACCAGGACTTCCAGCCCTTCCCGGAAACTGTCGTCGCCGAAAGCGGCTAGCTCCGTCTGCAGGCAGGCCCGTTCCATCAGCGCGCTGGCACTTTCCATCCCTCCACCTCCTTGCTCTTTGCAGCGACTATCCACGCGGTTGGACGGGCGGCAACGCGGCCGAGGACTGAATTGAGGACATAAGAATGCTTTCATGCCATGATCCGATCATGGCAAAGGTGGCTGCGTTATCCTCACCGGGTCGATCAGGGGCGTCCGGGCCGATTGAGCAGGCGCACGAAAGGCGAATCGAGGCATGCCTGGTGACCCGCTTCGGCGAGGTATCCATCGTGGCGGAAGAGTGGGCCGACACCATCGAGACGGTGGGAAGCAACGCGTGGCATCACCTGCAACTCTCGCTGTTCTCCTCAAGCCTCGAGGCGATGGGCCGCTATGCCGACCACTGGCCGGCAAGGCGGTTCGAACGTGTCGGCGCGCTGTTCCTGGTCCCGGCGCACCACAAGGTGCACATGCGCAGCGCGTGCCGGGTGCAGCGCTCGATTGTCTGCCGGCTCGACCCGGACGCGATTTCGCCGTGGCTGGCTCCAGACCTGGACTGGAGCGATCGCCAGCTTGTCGAGGGGCTCGACATCTCGAATTCGGCCGTCCGCAGGCTGATGTGTCGAATTTCCGATGAGATGCACAATCCCGCATATGCCAGCCAGAGCCTGATCGAACTCCTGCTGGCCGAGATCGGGATCGAGCTTTCGCGCTACTTCCTAGCGCTCGAGGACGTGCCCGCAGCGGGCGGACTGGCGCCCTGGCGTCTGCGGCGGATCGACGAATTCCTCGCTCGCAACGCCGCTGGCGCGACACTCGCCGACATGGCCAGCCTGTGCAACTTGTCGGTGCGCCATCTGGCGCGGGCGTTCCAGATCAGCCGTGGTTGCACTTTGGGGGACTACATGGTGGCGCAAAAAATCGAACAGTCCCGCAGGATGCTGAGCGAGGGGATGTCGGTGAAGGAAACCGCCCATGCCATGGGCTTCACCGTCGCCTCCAACTTCTCGGCCTCTTTTCGGCGCTCGACCGGTGAAACGCCAAGCCAGTACCAAAGGCGTGCCATGCCGGGCCAGCAGGGACCTGTTCCATCGCCAAAGGGCGCGCCCTGAGCACCCCGGCGCGGACCCGGCATCCAACCGGGGACGAACAATCGCCGCCTTCTTCCGTCTCGTCGTAGAGCCCTATCCACTCAGTGCAGGCCGGCCCTCATCGGTTACAACTCTGCAGCAGCGGGAAGCGACAGGGTGGCTGCCAAACCACCGTCAGATCCAGCCCCCAATGTCAGCCGCCCTCCATATAATCCCGCCAACTCGCTCACGATCGCAAGACCGAACCCATGGCCATCGCCGTGTTCGTCAAGCCGGACACCGGGGAGGACTATGCGGGCCCGCTCGCTTTCGGGAATGCCATCTCCGTCATCGGTGATAGTGATCAGGATCCGGCGGCGATCCGTCAGATCGCGTACCGCTTCCACGCGCACAAATGCTCGCGCATGGCTTGCGGCATTATCGAGCAGGTTTCCGATCAATTCCTGTATGTCATGAAGATCGACGGCGACGGCGAGATCGGGGTTTACCCGAGCATCGATCGTCAGCGTTCGGCCGGCATGCATCAGCCGAACCGTTCCGACCAAATCGGCGATAGCGGGTGCGAGTACCGTCGAACTGCGGCGATCGACAGCTTCGGCGCGGGCTCGCCCGAGATGGTGGCGGATGATGCCGTCTATTCGTTCGACTTGCGCGATATTGACAGGCTGGTCCCGCACACCGAGCGCCAACGTTGCGACCGGTGTCTTGAGCGCGTGCGCCAGGTTGGCCGCTGATTGACGTGCCGCTGCGAGCGTTCGTGCGTTATCCTTTGTCAGAGCGTTGAGTTCGAGCGCCAGAGGGCGAAGCTCGGTGGTCTGCTCTTCATCGACTTTTTCGCGCGCACCGCTGCGGATGGCAGCAACCTGATCGCGCAGCCGGCGGACCGGCCGCAAACCCAGGTGCAACTGGACCAGTGCGGCGGTCATCAGCATCGTTGCCAGAACGGCCAGCGTCGCCAGCAGCGGCGTCAGCGCCGCCCGGATCGGGCGGCTGACGACATCGCGCGGCGCGGCTGCGGTCAACGTCACTGTTCCCCGTTCGGTCTGGATGTTCAGCTTGCGGGCATGGACGCCGGCACCATCGTGGCGAGCGCCATCGAGCGAGTGAAGGCGCCGCTCATCGGCGCCGGGCGGTTCGGCTTCAGGCCCGCCTGGCGGCGGCGGGCCAGGCCGTCCCACCGCCAGATCCGGAAAATCGGCGGACCCGATCGCGCCATCGGGCCCGACGATCCGCCAACGCCAGCCGGGGCTCGCATCGAAGCCGCCGAGCCGCTGGTCCAGCAGCCGCGTGTCAATCCGGCCATCCTTGCCAACCGCGCTGGCCATCAGCGTGATTTCGGAATCAAGCCGCTGGTCCAGCCCACCGATGACAAACCGCTCGAGCACGCCGGTAATCGCCCATCCCGCGACGAGCAGCGCCAGCAGCGTCGTCATGCCCGACAAGAGCAACATGCGCATATGTAGCGAGCGGGGAATCATCCTCACCGGATCAACCCTCACAGACCAATCGATAGCCTCGGCCGCGCACCGTTTCGATCAAGCCGGCGCCGATCTTCTTGCGCAGGCGACCGATAATCACCTCAAGACTGTTCGAATCGACGTCGGCATCGCCTTCGTAGACGCGTTCGAGTAGCTCCAACCGTTCTATGATGGCTCCTTTGCGAAGCATGAGCTGCGATAGCACGCGCCATTCGAAGGCGGTCAGTTTGATCGGAAGGCCGTCCAGTTCGAACTGACCAAGCTGGCTGTCCAGCGCCAGTGGACCGCATTCCAGCCGCGGCTGAGCATGTCCTGCCGACCGGCGGATCAGGGCGCGCAATCGCATGACCAGTTCCTCGAACCGAAAGGGCTTGAGCAGATAATCGTCTGCGCCCGCCTTAAATCCCGCGACCTTGTCGCTCCACGCTTCCCGCGCCGTCAGGATCAGAACCGGAAGTGCGCGCTTGGCCGCACGCCAGCCCTGCAGGACGGAGAGCCCGTCCTTGCCGGGAAGCCCCAGATCGAGCACCGCCGCATCGTACAGTTCCGTCTCGCCAAGATGGCCGGCGTCGACGCCATTAGTGGCAAGATCGACCGCGAAGTTATCGTCGCGCAGCGCCTTGGCGATGGCCGGCCCCAGATCGGGATCATCTTCGACAAGCAGGATGCGCATCACTCATTCCTATGACCCGCGTTTAAACACTGGCTGAATGGAACGGTTCAGTGGGGGTGGTGGACGGCCCGGCTATTTCTTCTTCACACCCACGGAAGAAGAGGAATGATCAATGAAACTGAACTGGAATCGCAGCCTGGTCCTGAGCGGTGCGGGCCTGTTGGTGCTTGGCTTCACCGGCGGAGCGGGGGCGATGGCGCTCACGCGCCCGACTGTCGAAATGGCCCCGACCGTGCCTACGGCGATCGCCAAGCTTACAGGTAGCCGGGGCGTCGTCTCCGTCCGGGGCCGCGTGGCCGAAGTCTATGGCGATCGCTTCGTGGTCGCGGACTCAAGCGGGCGGGCGCTGGTCGATGCGGGCCGCAAGGGCGTCGATATGCAGAGAGGAAGTTCCATTCTCGTCCAGGGACGGTTCGAGAATGGCCAGTTGCATGCCCGTTATCTGATTGATGCGTCCGGTACGGTGCAGGAAGTGGGGCCTCGCGGGCCGCACAGCCTTGGTGAGGCACCGCCGCCGCACGGGCCGGGCGGTCCCCCGCCACCGCCAGCCGGCGGTCCGAACGCTCCGCCGCAGGCGTGCACGATGCCGCTGCCCCCGCCGCCGTGCGGAGCCGGCGCCCCGCCGCCTCCGGTCAAGACAGCGGCCACGGCCATCAACTGAGCAACGACGCGGGAGCCGGCGTGGCCGTCTCCCGCTTCGTCACGCACGTCGTATGATGGTTGATAGCCGAAACGCCGTTATCATATCGGGCTGCCGGGAAAGCAGGCTCTCGGCACCTCGGACGATCTGGCAGATGGGATGGATTACCTCGCCACCCCATGCATGATCGAGGGCGCATGGCTCTTGGCGTCCAGCACGATATAGCCCGGATCAAAGCCGCAGAACGCCTGCAATCCGGCCAGATCGTCGATTTCGATCAGCCCACCCTTGGCACGCAGGCCGAACTGGCGGCGCAGTTGCGCTAGCGTGCGGTTGGCGTGCTCCACCGACATCGCCGTGGCATTACCCAGGTGCATCTGCGTGAGCGGGCAGGTGAACACCCGCCCTTCGCCGTGCGCCTGCGATCCGCCTACCAGATGCAGCCGCTGTTCCAGTTCGCAGAGTAGATGCGCCATGCGGGTGGCGGCGTTGGCGCTGGCGACATTGGCGAACCATTGCCGCTGGATCGCTCCGCTCGCCATGGATTCCCACCATAGCGCGCGGCCCAGGCGCGGATGGGTGGACAACTCGTTCAACGTGCGCGCGGAGATGGCGGCGGCGCGGACGCGGTCGATCGCGACCGTCTCGGTGTCCGACACCATCCCCAACACCGCGTTGAATTCGCATATTTCGCCTGGCAGGTGCAGCGCCACGATCTGATTAGACCCATCGCGCATCTTCTTGCGGCGCATCGCCCATCCACCGACGATGACATGAATCTCGCTGTGCGGGGCGCCCAGTTCGACCAGGGCGCTGCCCGGCTCCACACTGCGCTGGTTGCGCTGGAGGATCGTATCCAACCACCGCCCGTCTTCCGCATTGACGCCGCGATGCCCCACGAGCTTGCGCGTAAGAAAGCTGGCGGGTTTGGGGAGGATAGGACGCTCGTTAACCAGCGTATCGACCGGATCATGCATGGTTACGCAACGCGCTGGGGGCGAATTGCGATGCACAGACATAAAAAATTGCATCGACCCACCGCGCGATGAACGCACTTCGCCCGTATCCATCTATGATCTCGATCATACCGGGAAGCGCCGAAAGCCGTACCCTGCGCCGACCGTCATCCCGATGAACGGACAAGCCCGCCCGCATTCCGCCGGGAAAATGCGACATGATCGAGATCATGTCCGCCGCCGTCCCGTCGCCCGTCCGACCGATCCGGCCATGGGATCGAAACGCGATGCCGGCCCGTTATCCCATTGTGACTGACATGGTCACTCCATGCACAACACGGAGTTGAATATGCCCCTTCTTTCAAGCCTTTTCGCCGATGATTCCAGCAGCTCGAACTCTTCGGACCTGATCTCCGATGTCACGGGTGCCCTCTCGGTGAACTTCAGCAACGAGAGCTTCAGCCAGGACATCGATGAGGACGGCTCGTCCTCGACTGACTACCAGAATACCGAGCTTGGCACCGATCTCGATATCGGTTCGATCCTCGGCTCGATGACCGACAGCTGGTCGGAATCGGACGGCGGCGATCTGCTTGGCTGATCCGGCTTCACAGCCAGCATAGGGAAAGGCCCTGCCCCCTGCTCCGGTGCAACGGAGCGGATGGCAGGGCCTTCCTCATGCACAACCCAGATCAAGACCAAGCCTGACCATCGGGGTTAACCATGGAACGAACTTCCAGCCAAAAGGTTCACTCACCGACCGGCCACACGCCACTCGCCAGATTACGAACGGGAGACGACGCTTGGACCGTGCCACCTCCGACGCTGCGCCTGACGTGATCGCCGCGCGGGTCGATCGTGCTACCTTGGCGCAGGGCCCCGGCAGCGACCTGGGCCTGTACGCAGCAACGCCGGGCGCTTTTCCCGCGATCACTGCCGCCAGCGCAAGCGCTGCATTGTTGCCCTCTGCAGCAGGTGCGCAGGACCAGTTCGCCGAAGCCTTCGCGTTTCGGGTTACACAAGGCGCGCCCGCCGCCAGCATCCACACCTCTGCCGCCGACGCCGGTAATGAGGCATTCGGCTCGCTTCAATCAGCCCCGCTCCTGCTTTCCGGGTCGTTTTCGGCGCCGACTTCCGGCATAGTCGCGCCCGATACCCTGGCCTTTGGCCATGGCGGAAATGCCGCCGTCCCCAGCGGCAGCATGGAACAGGTGCTGGTGCGCATGGACGCGCAGGGCGCCCTTGCCACGTCCACCACTGCGCAAGCGCAAGGCAGCGGCGACGGCATTGCAGGTATCGCCATCCATTCGCCTGCCGCCATGCTCGACGGCGCTCTCGTTGCTCCGGTCCTGTCCACCGCTCAGCAGGCCATCGACCTGTTGGGCACGGAGGCGCAGGCGACCCTCGCCAACGCTCTTGGCACCGCGCACGCCCTCGCCGCTTCGGTGGAGGCGCTGGCTGCCGGCCAGGTCACGGCGCTGAATGAAACGGTGGACCGTATCGGCGATGGCCTCGGCACCACGCTTGATGCCGTTGCGGCAACCGGCACGCAACTTATCGCGAACACCTCGGATGCTCTCGACAACACGGCGGCGGAGCTGACTGACACGCTCGGCACCGTTGCCGACACAAGTTCGCTGCTGGTATCGGACACCGCCGACACGCTCGCTTCGACAGTCGCGACCCAGACCGCCTCGCTCGGCCCGATCCTCGGCGGGGTCACCGACACGCTGGGCGATCTGGCCGGCAGCGATCCCGCCGGCGGCGTTTCCACGTTGACCAGCCTCGTTTCCGCCGCCGATGTCTTCGCCGTCAACGCCGATGCCGCGCCCCCCGAAATCGGCCTGGCCGATGGCCTGGGTCTTGGCGGAATGCTCGACAGCCTGGCGCCGCCCGCACTCGACGCGGTGCTGCTGGGCGCCGACGATCCCCTGCACGATGCGCTTTCGCACTTCGACGATCATCACCTGGGACTGGGCTGACACATGAAGCGACCGATCGACCGTGCCCGCGCGGCGTCCCCCAAGACGCGGGCGTCCACCGTGCTCGATCCTTCCCACCCCGATTACAACCCGCGCGACGAATTCGCCGCCGCCTTGCGCAACACCAAGGGCATGTTGTGGACCGCCGCCGGTTTCAGCGGCGCGGTGAACCTGCTCTACCTCGCCTCGCCCATCTATCTGATCCAGGTCTACAACCGCGTCATCCCTTCGGGCAGCATGGCGACGCTGGGCGCGCTGACGATCGCGCTGATGGGAGCCCTGGCGACGATGGCGGTGCTCGATGCCTGCCGCGCGCGCATCCTGATCCGCGCTGCCGCCCGCATCGACCGGCTGCTGTCCAACCGCGTGTTCCAGTCGATCATCGACCTCTCGGCCCGCCACGGCGCGCCTGCGCGCAACGCCCGCGCACTGCGCGATCTGGATGAATTTCGCACCGCGCTTGCTGGCCACGGCGCGCAGTTCTTCTTCGACGTGCCGTGGATGCCGCTGTTCATCCTGATCCTGTTCCTGATCCATTGGTCGATGGGCCTGCTGGGTCTCACGGCGGCGGCAACCCTGCTCGCCATCGCCTTCTTCAACGACCAGCGCACCCGCGCCAGCGCCAAAAGCGCGACGGAGGCGGCCGCCCGCAGCTACCAGTTCACCGATAGCGTGGCGCGCTATGCCGATCCCGTGCACGCCATGGGCATGGACAATGCCCTGGCCGAACGCTGGCAGGTGGACCGCTCCGCCATGATGCGCGAGCAGGCCTACGCCAGCGACCGTCACGCCAATTTCACCGCCGCGCTCCGCTTCACCCGCCTTATGTTCCAAGGCCTGATGCTGGGCCTGGGTGGTTATCTGGCGGTCAACCATTCGGTTCTGCCCGCCTCGATTTTTGCCGCCAACATGATGCTGGGCCGCGCGCTCGCCCCGCTGGAAGTGGCGGTGAGTGGCTGGCGCCAGATCCGCGCCGCGCTGGGTGCCGGCAAGCGCGTACAGAAGATCCTCAACGAAGCGCCCGCCCCGCGCCGCCGGGTGGAGCCGCCGTTCGAGGGCATCGACGTCGATCTCTCCGAAGTCGCCTTTGTGCCCGCCGGCTCCAAACGCCCGGCCCTGCGCCCCTTGAACCTGAAGATCCGCGCAGGCGAGGCGATCGGCATTGTCGGCCCCAGCGGCGCCGGCAAGACCTGCCTTGCCCGCCTGATCGTCGGCGCGCGCTTGCCCAGCGCCGGCAAGCTGTCGATCGGCGGGCTGGACAGCCGCCACTGGTCGCGCGAGATGCTGGCGCGCAATATCGGCTACCTACCCCAGACCGTGGGTCTGTTCCCCGGCACCGTGCGCGACAACATCTGCCGCTTCGCCGAGTGCGAGGACGACGTCGTCATTACCGCCGCGACCCGCGCCAACGTCCACCAGATGATCCTTGATCTGCCGGAAGGGTATGAGACGCGCGTGGACGAAGGCGGCAGCGGGCTTTCCGGCGGGCAGCGCCAACGCATCGGTCTGGCGCGCGCGCTGTTCGGCGATCCCAAGCTGCTCGTGCTCGACGAACCCAACGCCCACCTCGATGCCGATGGCGAGGAAGCCCTGGCCGGTGCGCTGGAGGAACTGAAAGCCGGCGGCGCCACCATCGTGCTGATCGCCCACCGGCTCAACCCGGTGGCGCATGTGGACCGCGTGGTGGTACTCAATTGCGGCGTCCTGCAGCTCGACGGCCCGCGCCAACGCGTGTTCCGCAAGGTGCGCACCGAATTGGTCGCATCCATCGCACGCGATCCGGTGGAAGGAAAAGCGGCATGAAGATCGAATTTCCCTTCGGCGGCTTTGGCAGCGGCGCACCCGACCCGGCCGGCGCCAACGATGGTGCCACCACGGCGATCCGTCACGAAAAGTTTCCCCAGGGAAGCCTCGACGATCCACGCAAGGTCACCCGCACCGGGTTGGTCACGGGCGGCCTGTTCCTTGGCATGCTGGGCCTGTTCGCGGTGCTCGCGCCGCTTTCCGAAGCCGCGCTTTCGCAAGGGCAAGTGGTGACCAGCGGCGACCGCATCGTCATCCAGCCCGAAGCCTCCGGCGTGGTCGACGGCCTGCTGGTGACCGAGGGCCAGCGCATCGCCGCCGGGCAACCATTGGTGCGCCTCAACGGCGTGCGTTCGGGCGCCGCCGCAGAGCAGGCGCAGGCCAAGCGCGATGCCCTGCGCGCCCTCCAGGCCCGCCTCATCGCCGAGCGTGACGGGCTGGCGGCCATGCGCTGGCCCGCCGATCTCGTCGTCCGCCGCGAGGACCGCGCGGTCGCGTCCGCCATCGCCTCGCAGCAAGCCATCTTCGACAGCCACCGCAAGGTGATCGAGGCCGACCGCCGCATCGCCGAGCAGCAGGGCCGCGCCGCCGGCGCACGGCAAACCGCCGCGCGTGAACAGCTGCGGCTGATCGAAGACGAACTCACCGGCATCCGCGAACTTTACGCGCGGGGCTATGCTCGCAAGCCGCAACTGCGCGCGCTGGAACGCGCCGCCGCCCAGTTGAAAGGCGATACCGCTGTCACCTCGGGCGAAGTCGAGAAATCCGCGCTGGAACTCGCGCGGTTCGAGAGCAACCAGATGATGCAGACTGTTGCCCAGCTCGGCGAGGTTGAGGAGCAATTAGCGCAAGTTGATCCGGCCCTGCGCATCGTCCAATACGACGCGGCACGTGACATGCTACGCAGCCCGGTGGCCGGCCGCGTGTCCGGCGTGTCCAAGATAGGCAAAGGCACCGTTCTTCGCGGCGGCCAGACGGTCATGGAAGTCGTTCCGGATTCGCGCGCACTGATCGTGGAGACGGCAGTGACGCCCAAGGATATCGACAGCGTGCGCGTTGGCATGCCTGGCACCTTGCGCTTCCCCACGGTAAACCCGCATGGCCGCAGCGACTTCGAGGGCAAGGTCGTCGCCCTCTCGCCCGCCCCCATCACCGCCGAAAACGGCGAACAGACCTTCCGCGCCCGCATCGCCGTCTCCAACCCCGCCCTGCTGCGCCGCGAAGGCGTGACCCTGCGCCCCGGCGTCCCCGTCTCCGTCCATATCCGCGCCAAGGACCGCACTTTGCTGGACTACATGCTCAGCCCCCTTACCGATGCGTTCGGCCACATGTTCCGCGAGCAATGATGGACGCACGGACCAAAAGCGCTTGTTTCAAGAAGGCAGCGACGTCCCCGAAATGCGGGCCGACAAGATCCGGGAGAAGGTCGCCGGGCTGCGGCGCTAAATGCAATATCTGAAGGCCGTGGCCGCCCAGGTTGAATGCAACGTGCAGCTGGCAGTCGATACCGATCATCAGGGCGAAATCGGCCAGTCTCGTTCCACCGCCTCCACCAGATATGGCACGCCCCGAGACCGCTTTTTTACATAGCCTCGGCCAGTCATCGCCTCCGGTGATGTTCGCTGACGCAGGCTTGGGGCCTTGCGCCGAAGCGCTTTGAAAGCCTCCGCCCGACTCTGAGCGAACACCGGTCCGGCTGCTTCAATTGCCTCGCGTTCGGCTTGTGCGCCCAACAATACCGGCGCGGCCATAACTTCGCTTTGCAGAAGGTCCGGCAGTTCGTCTAAAGGCTGGCCGTCAGTATCCTGGATCACAATGAATTATCGCCATTCCTTCCATGCTGGCAACAGCGCCGATGTCGTCAAGCACAGCATCCTGATCGCTTTGGTTCGGGCCTTGCAGCAAAAGCCGGGCGCGCTCACTCTGATCGACACCCATGCCGGCTGCGGCATGTACGACCTTGGCGGCGACGATGCCCAGCGCACCGGCGAGGCGACGCAGGGCGTGTTGCGGGCCTTTGCCGACCAGAATCCCTTGCTGGACGACTACCGCACCGCCGTGCAGGCAGTGAATGTGGGTGACGAACCGCACCTTTACCCCGGCTCGCCGCAGTTTCTGGCGCAGCTTTTGCGCCCGCAGGATTTCCTGACCCTCAACGAAAAGCACCCGGAAGACGCTTACACCCTGCGCGGCGCGATGCGCGGCACCCGCGCGGCTGTACATGAACGCGACGCCTACGAACTTTGGCTGGCTCTGCTGCCGCCCGCCACTGCGCGCGGCGTGGTGGTGGTCGACCCGCCGTACGAGCAGACGGACGAACGCTCACGTATCACCGCCACCCTTGCCGCCGCTTACCGCAAGTGGGCGCACGGCGTGACGGTGATCTGGTATCCGCTGAAGGACAGCGCCACGCATTGGCGGTGGAAGGAGCAGTTGCGCAAGCTCGGCATCCCGAAATTGCTGCTGGTGGAGCATTGGCTATACGATAGCGAGCAACCCGGCATCTATAACGGCGCAGGCCTCTATATCGTCAATCCGCCCTACGCTTTCACGCAGACACTGCCGCCACTATTGGAAGCTTTGCGCGCGGCGCTAGCGCCCGAAGGACATAAGGGCGAGATCATATCGGGTTGGTTGGGCGACTAAAGGCGCCCTCACCCCACCCTCCTCCCGGAGGGGGATTGCCGGACGTTAAAAGTCGCAGCTTGCACAGACAGCCAAGCTGCGTTCGCAGCGCGCCTTCAAGGAATTTGACGAGTATCAGGCGACGAGCACCAGTGACGGGTGGAGTGTGGCCGCTGGCATGCTAAAGGCATGTCATGCTTCATACACATGGCCGCGGTGGCACCGTCGAAATCGATGGGTTCAAATATGACTGGGAACTCCTCAGCGAACCCCAGTTGTCCTCTTTCGATGGCTGGAAGGGCATGACGATTTCCCTGCGTCAGAAAGGCATGCCACGTGAGGCAGTGCTGGAATTTCCGACGCCGAAGCGCCTGTTGAAAGGATTGCCGAAGGGGCGTTCGCATATCAACGACACGATTGCTTCGCGAGGCGTGCGGGCCGCGTTGTCGGCAGGATGGGATCCGGCATCGCGAGGCAAACCCACTGTATTCATGGTCGATGCCAACGGCGATTAAGCGGACGGGCGCGGTGTCGATGGCCCATCACCAGAAGCGTTCAATCAGTGCGCGGCGAAGGTGGATGCGATCAGGGCGCAAGGTGCTCAGGCAAGGTCGGGCCGATCATTTGTCCACTGCCCCCCCGCCAGCTTCACCGTTCCGAAAGGGCCGCATCAACCATAGCGCGCCATGTGGTTTCGACGTCCCGTTCATCGATCTGGGCCCCGGACCTCAGGTTCAATTGATGATTTCCCGCGAGGCTCATCTTGGTCGACGGGTCGCGCACAGCTTCTAGGACAGCCTGGACTTCGGGGAGGTAATGCATCCAACTAGGAGCCGCGCCCATCGGTTCGTTCGGATGCACACCGTGGACATAACACAGCGCCCGAGCGGCGCGCTCAAGTGCTGCGGTTACGGTGTGCGCGGCGACAGGTGATGACGTAACCTGCATGTCTTCCTCCACCCTACAATCCCAGATCTATTTTTATGTTCTCGGTTCGACGCGCCGGAAGGTGTGAGAATTAAACGGGCCGGTTGCGCCACAGCGGCCCGGACCCTGCACCTCCGATTGCAATAAACTGGTGCTGCAGCGGCCGCTTCGGGGTTGACCTAACCGCTGCAACATCCGGAAATTATCGACTTCGGGGATGTCTCACAAGTGGGGGGGAATCAGGATGCACATGCACTCCCGGCATCGGTCAATCGACGCACGCGTGAGGAAGTAGCGGGCGCTCGCCGCTTGAGAACAGTGGAGCTACAGACCAAGGATGGTCGTTGCTGCGGCGATCTAGACAGGGGGTCATCGGGCCGCCGCAGCGCCCGCCTTTTATCGATCCGCAACGCGCCCAACAACCGCAGGAGGGTGCCGGCCGCCTTGTACTGCCGTCATCCTGGCGCAAATTGGAATGGCACCGGCGCACTACTGACGAGAAGGTCTTCAAGCATGAAATTGAAAAGGGCGGCCAATTCAGCCTCATCCTGCGGCCAAGCCGAGAATGGATAGTTTTCCATGGTGCGGCTGATCATTTCTTCGGTGACTCGAGGAATCAATGACTGAATATCAAACATAGCGCCCTCCCGATTTTTCTGTTCGGAATTTATCGGAGCGACCCTTCGCTGTCTTCCAGTTAAAATCTTGCAAGATCAGGCCTCGATGCATCGGTGAGCCCGCTTGGCGACTGGCCTTAAATAGGCCCCCGCTCGAGAGTGTCGATCGTGCGCCACCGCTTATGCGACACCCGATAAACGCCCACGCCGCAACCGGTGCAGTTACCTACATAGTGGATGCCATCCCACTCGACCTTTCGCCTGTCCGGTTCATGCCGGCCAACGGCGCAGCTGACAGCTTGGGGAATGATTTTCATCTGATGTCTCGTGCAAGCGCTCGCGGGGGAACCGCTGATGCAATGCGCCACGAAAGATAGAACTGAAATGGTTCTATTTACAACCTGAATCGATGCTTCTTCGGCTAGTTGAGGGTTGCGACCCGAAGGACTGATTCGTCCTTTCACTTGGCTCGGCCTGTTTGTTCAGTGCCGGGCCATTTTTTTGCAGCTTACTGCAATAGCCTCTGCAAAATCAATCCGTTGTTGTATCGGCCGAGACGTTCCCGGCGGCATCCGGGCGCACCGATCCTCTTCCGCGCCGGCTTTTTACGCATCCGCGAACCAACCGCACCAGGCAGCGTTTATCAACCTGAGCCAGCGCAGATGAACGTCTGGCCGGGAGAGCGATATGACCGAAGACACACCGCACGAGCATCCCCAGGTTGACGCTGTAACGGCTGAAGAGATCGCTACAGGGATGACAGAAGAGCAGCTACGCAATGCACGGGATGCGGTGACCGACAGTGAGAATCTCAACATTCTGCAAACCGCGGTTCTTGCTGAAATCGAGCGCCGAAAACAGGGTGTCTAAGCTGGGCGTCAACCGGCAATAGGAAAAGTGTGGGTGCGACGTTGCGGATTGCCGCACCCACACCGCCATCAGGCAAAGGGAATTGTTGATGGCGGATCAGACCTCTGGTTCAGAGGTGCGTTAGCGCCAGCTGCAGCCGGTCGTCTGTTTCGTTTCTGTCGGTGACAGCGGTGGCCATCCGTCACCATGCCTTGGGTTCACCCAGGTCGATGCGCTGGATCGCCACCAGATTGCGCGTGATCTCGACTTTCTCACGAAGGCGCTGGAGTACCGCATTGAAGGTGTCGGCCGGCAACATCAAACCTCCTTCCGACCATTTCATCAGAAGCTCCGAATCACCACCACAATCGAGAACATAAACGGAACATAACGGCATGGCTAGCCCGTTTGGCAGCGCGATCGTGAGCAGCACATGATACGACATGTGCAACCTTTACAGGATGAACAGCACGTCCGCGCCATGTCGTGGGGCTTTCCGCTGGTTCTCAAGAGCAAGGTCACCGGCGCGGCGCTAAAGCCCAAGCCGGTGAATAACGCGCGCGAAGACAAACTAGGCAAAGCGTTCTGGCGGGACAGCTTCGCCAATCGGCGTTGCCTCATCCAGGTCATCGCTTGGGCGGAGGCAGAGGGCATCAAGGGCAACATGACGCGCACTCGGTATTCGCTGCCGGATCGGGAGATGCATGCAGTCGCGGGCGTCTGGCGGCCAACGGCGGAATGGGGCAATGTCTATTCGATGGCTATGGTCGACGGCCGCAAACTGATGGCAGACGTGCACGACAGGATGCCGACAATCCTTGCGCGCAGAGACTGGTCGCGCTGGACTGACGGGACGCCGGAGGAAGCATTCGCGCTATGTCAGGTGTGGCAAGGTCCGCTAGTTGTCGATTAGACCCAAAGCGCTCGATCGACACGCGCCCCGTCAGTACGAAAGCCTGCAGCGCGTCACGGCTGCGGCTGCCCACCCGGTATTCGCACCACGCCGGGTTCTTAAATCCAGTCAAGCGCTGACGCTGCTGCGGCGCGCATCGGGGCGAATCGTACACTTCGGGCGCGTCGATACCCGCCAGGCGCACCCGCTCCCCAGAACAAAATCGAATGGTGTCCCCGGCATGGACTGCGGCGATGCAGAGGCCGGCGGCGGCAAGGACAGAAATGCGCTCACGCGGCCTCTGTATCGTCAGTTCAACTGCACTTGGTGAAATGGCCCTTCTTCGGACCCGATGCGATGTGGCACTTGCCCTTCGCATCCTTCACCACACCCGGTTTCATGGCAGTGGCTGCAGCCTTAGAATCCGGGCACTTTACGAATTTGCCTTTGGCGTCTTTGCACGGTGCCGCCATCGATGGCGTTGCGGCGAGCATGCCGACAAGAGCGGCGGCGGTCATCAGCTTGCGAATCATGGAAAGCATCCTTTCTTCACTGAGGCGGCCAATATAACCTGGCACAAAACGAAAGTCCCAAGGATTGACTACTCGTCCGCTCCCACGCCTTCACCCATCACTCGCTCCTGGCGCTGGGGTTGAGGGCGGCGCCAAGCCGCCCCCATGCTTCGGCGTAAGGGCCGAAGTCATCGTCCTGGTCGTCGGGTCGCGCATCGCGGTCGAGCGTGAGCAGAAGATCGCGCAGCTCCGCGCACTCAGCCTCGGCAGGCTCCGCGCGGTTAGGGTAGTCCTTCGCGTTCGGCCGCTCATCTCCCTCAGCCGCAGATCGCTGCCTGTGGATTATGAAGCACTCGCACATGTCGAAGAACTCACGATCCTTTTTGCTCGTATTGCGCGGATCGCGGTAGCCTCAATGGAACTACAGCCGAGGCGAGTACAGCGATGCGGCGATCCGCTTCGAGCATTCCCTCGGGCTGGGACGCCATTGCGAAAGTCAGGGCGCTGCTTGTCACAATGGCTGCCTGCTTTGGGCGGATGACCTCGGCTCCCGTCCGAACGCGCGCCAACTCTTCATACGTAGCGCAGTGGACAAAAGTCCTGCCCTGTTGACCGCCCCTAACCGTGCACATTCGTCTTCCACCGGAACGAAAATGGTGAACGGATTTCCGGCACATCTGTCGATTATTGTTTAGTTATAAATATTTATGTCGTGGGGAATGGTGCCGCTTACAGGAACCAATAGCAGTTCCTAATCCCTTGACATAAATCGAATATCGCGATTTGGATTACGAAAAGAGACCATGAGTGGCACCATTTTAAATAAAAAAATCCTCCTCATCCAGTATAGGAACCAAATTTGCCATTTTTTATGGCTATTCGAGAAGTACCAGTGCCAATCTCAAACCCTATCCAATGATCTCTAAAAATATCATTGGCCACATGATGGCTATCCTGCCAGAGACGAAAATACTCTCCTCGGTTCTGGTCGCCAACCAAGAGTGGTGTTAGCAAAAACTATCTTTCTTCGCGAATGATCATAAATAGGCGATGCTTTCGGCCATAGCAGCAAAACTGCTTGATGCCGTCACCGCACCGGCGCTGTGGAAACAATCCTCTCAAAGACCACCCTTCCCGAAGCCTGCCGTCGATCAAGTCGATGGGCTGGGTCTGGGACATTCGCGACTGTCAGCTACAGAGCGTCGCAACTCGATCTCGGACGCTAAAGAGTAACATTCCTGCCGTCCGTCACACGCTTTTGAGCACGCACCCTTCGCTGGGGCTTGGCAGGACCTGCGCTAAACATTAGATTGATGTTATGAGCAAAGGACGTATCAACTCCGAAGGTTCGATGAACACCGCAACGCGCACCCTTCGCGCAGCAGGCGACAGTTGGGCCCAAGTGGAACGCACCGCGCGGCGTGACGATTCCGGAGTCTATGTGGTGCGTCGCAGTGAATTGCACCCTGCTAACGGCGCTACCCAAAACCGTCGCGGTTAAGTAGCCCAGTATGGGTCTGACCCTGATTGCGATTTTTACGGCAGCGCTGTTGCTGCCAGGCATAATCGCTGCTCGTTCTTTCTATTTCGCGGGTCAGACGCGCGAGGTGGAAGTTCCAGTCCCGTCGCTCTCTACCCCGAACGGCATTTCTTTGGTCGGTGGCTTCAGCCTCGTGGTGCACGCGGTTTATGTCCTGGCACTGAAGATCGTTCTTCAAATACCACCAACAATCCCGCTCCCGCTATCGGATCCTTATCGCCCATTCGTTGCGCAGAAGGGCGATAACGCTATCGACCTTGCGTGGGCATTTCTTTCCGGCCTACTTCTTCTTAGCCTGCTTGCTGTGCTCATCGGACTTCTGGCGGGTCGGGCCGCGATCAAATGGATGGACAAATCCCTGATCTATGGTCCGCTTGCCGATGTTATAGAAAGCGCGAATGGTGACGACAAGTTCATCACTGCGTATGTGATTTCCAAAATGTCAGAAGGCAAAAGATTTGTCGGCTATCAGGGAACGGTCGAATCCCTGTTTCGTGATGACGACAGATTTCCCACAAAGGTTGTTTTAAAAGATGTGGTCCCATTTTACCTTGAGCTAGGGGATGATTCTCCTGTGAGAAAGGAAGCGAAGCAAGTAATTGACTGGCTCGTTATGACCGCAGACGATTGGCACAACATAGCTTTTAGAGTTTTCCAACTCGTTGATGACAGTCAGGAGACAGAAAACTCAGAAGACGCAGCCATCCCTAAAACGGAGCAGGCATTCACAAGTCGGACTGCTGACGTATCTGAAGACAGGTTCGGATGGCATCGATGACAGCATTGCCCTCGGTCTCGTCTGAGCCATGGATTTCCACGAGATAAGGCAAGACTTCGGCCATTGACGGGGTTGGATGAATGACGCTGACGATATTCGACGCTACGGCTGGCTTAATTGCCGCCATGCTGGTTCTGTGAATTTTCCGCTCATAGCCTTTCCGCTCAATTAATTGACGCTTATGTCCAGTCCAGCGAGGTGGATCATGGACGAGAATACAAGGCGCACTCTGGCTCAGAGCATCGAAACTGCTCGACGGCTATCACGCACGGTCGAAATCGGCGAAACGGTCCGCAAAATGGACGAGGCCCGCAAGCTGGCGAGGACTTCAGAAGTTGGCCAAGCCATGAGCCGACTTCGCTCCGTCACGGCGACAAACGAATTTATGGAAAAAATCGCCGCCGCCCGACGCACGTTCAATTTCGTTGAACCTCAGGCGATGAAAGCGATGCAAGCCGCCCCGCGCTTCTTCCTTCCACCATCACCGGTCAGTGCGCACCTCCAGCAGCTCGCCGAGAATACCGCCAAGATAGCGCAGGCTTGGAAGTCGGTCCTCATCCCACTCCAGCCCGTCTTCAACAGGCTTTCCGAACAATCTGCAAAAGCTAAGCTGGTGGAAGCAAGCGGATGGCTGCCCCATTCCAGCACACCGTTTCATCTTATCGATGAGGATCAATCAACTGAGGAAGTCGATGCGACCATCGCTAGCTTCTACGAAGAGAACTGGTCGAGCATCGAAACGGATTTTCTTGAAGCTGTATCGGACCACGAGATCGATGCTGAAGCAAAGGCATGTTTCGCAGAGGCTATCAAGGCGCATAAACTAGGCCTGTATCGCACAGTTCCTCGGACGCTATTCCCAGAGATTGAACGAGTAGCTGCTGTTGAATTTTACGACGGTAAGCGTAAAGTCAAAACCAAGGATGGCAAGACGGTAGGCATCACTAGCCTGCCTACAATCCGAAGAGATATTGGCAGCCTCCCAGCTGGAGAGGTGACTACATACGATTATGGCTACCACCTTTTCAAAAAGATGGAATCGCATTTGTATGAAAAGGTTGGTGAAGATCCAGATACAATCGCTAGCTTTGAAGCTGATCCAGTTCCTAATCGCCACGCCAGTCTGCATGGCATCATCGTCTATAACACCGCAAAGAGCAGCCTGAACGCCCTCATCATGGCGGAATTCCTGTTCCATATGATGTCGCGAGTAAAAACATACCTCATCGAAGAAGCCGATGAGGATAACGAATAAAGAGCGTGAGCAAGGCCCATTTCCTATGTCTGATAGCGAAAATCTCCGATTTCACGCTCTTAAAAGCCGCAGAAATCGGGGATTTCGCGAGCCCAGAAATAGCAGAGGCCCTACAGTTCAAGATTCTTTCAGGGCTAGAGGCCCATGTTTCAGTCCGGGAGCAGGGACACCTTGCCGGTTCCGCCTGTCAGTACATCGTGCCCGAATGGACCGGGGCTACTTGACCGCGCGCAGGCCGGGCTTCTCGGCGGGGGCCGGTAGGCGCGCCTCGCTTAAATGCATCAGGAACTGGTCGAGCTCAGACGTCGGCACGTTCAACTGCGCCGCTATGCTCTCTCTCGTCTGCCGCTCCTGCCACAGTGAGGCGAAGACTTGGGGCCAGAGCGAAGACTGCTCCAGCAGCATGCCGGCAGGCTCGTCCTTGCGGTATCCCCGGCGGGCGATCTCGATGTTGAGGCTGCGGTTCTGCCACTCGCTGACCAGCCCGAGCTTGTTTACCCGGTAATTCAGCGCGGCAACCGAGACGCCCCAGCGCACCTTCAGCCGGATGAGATCCTCGACGTTTGTCACGTGCCGGATACGGCTGCGTACATCGTCGGCGGGCATCAGAAATTCCGAAGCGAACCGGTCGGCTTCGCTCTCTGCCTGCTTGCTGTCCTGCGGCGTGCCATGACGATGCATGACGAGATGCCCGAGTTCGTGCGCAGCGTCGAAACGGCTGCGCTCGGCCGACTTGAATGTGTTGAGGAATGCGAAGGGCTGCTCTCCGCGCCAGCACGAGAAGGCATCGACCGAATTGGTCTCTTCGCTGAGCGAGAACACCCGCACGCCCTTGGCTTCGAGAAGCTTGACCATATTCGAGACCGGCTGCTGACCGAGGCCCCAGTTGGTCCGCACGATTTGCGCAGCCTCTTCCGGCGATGCATTCTCGCTCATGATCGGCACTTCTGCCGCCGGCAGGTTGAACCGTTCGGCCACCCAATCGTGGAACAGATAGGCGATCGCGCCCGCTGAGAGCGCGGCGTCGCGCTCCTTGGCCGTCATCGAGGACAGACTCCGAAAGCTTGCCGCATTCCCCGGCAGTTCGTCGAACTCCTCGCCGAAAAAGAATTCCCTCGGAAATCCCAGAGCGCGGGCGAGGGCCTCGACCGTCTCCATCCCCGGCTCGTTTGCTGCATTCTCCAGGCGCGAGATCGTGATCGGCGAAGCGCCGATAGCATCAGCAAGCGCGCGCGCCGTAAGCTTGCGCCGCTTGCGAGCAAGAATCAGTCTCTGGGCATTGAACATGGCATTTGTCAGCCCTTGCGGGAGACGGTAACCTCATAATCTGCAGGCGGCTCGCCGTCATCCGACAGCGGGTCGGGGGTATCCCATTCGCCGCCCTGTACCAGAAGAATGCGTTCGTGGAAGCCGGCGTACTGCTCGTCGCTGATTGCCTTGGGGCGGGAGAATTCTGCACGCACGTTCTGGCCTTGGGCCTCGACGAACAGGATCCAAACATTGGCGTTCAGTTCCGCCGCCGTCTGTTCCTTTTCGATCCGGTGCTCGGGAAACAGTTCGATCTGGCCAAGGTCGACGGCGCGCGCGGATGCGGCGCCCTTGCGGTTCGCCGCCATCGGCTCGAAGATTGGATCGCCCGCGCGTTCGGCGTTCTGGAAGATGATCTTGATGCCGAGCTGGGGATTATAGACGGATTCGATGTTGTCGCGGCGGCTCAGCTCCCAGTCTTCCTTGGCTAAGAACACGCGCCGCATCTGAGCGGTCCCCTCCAGCCAGGAAAAAAGACCGGGCGCGCTGGCCGGGTGAAACGCGACAGCATTGCGGCGGGCGCCGACGGCGACCCTGACGATGGTTAGAAGGTCAGCCGTCGTCATTCCCAGCTGTGCGAGCCGGGGACCCGTTTCGAATTCTTCCGCAAGAACGATCATGCCGCCGCCATGTTAAGATTTTCATTCTCATATGTGCTGAGAAAATTTAACATGTCAAGGCTGGGTCGGCAGTATCAACGGATCGTATGATCGCCGCGGTTGCCGTTGCCGTATTCAGCGGCTTGCTCGTTGCTCCTGCCGCTGCGGTTGACAGGCGCCGCGTCGACAAATGTATTTGCTGCGCACGCCCCAACCATGCGACCGCCGAGGCAGGGCGTGCTTGCTGCCCCTTAGGCCGCTGAACCAAGAAGCTGCCGGTCCGCTCTTGGAGAGCTAAAATCGGCGACTGAACGACCGGGATGGGTCGGTTTTGCTGAGCGCCAAACGCCGCGTCGTGGGACATTGCCGTCATTCCCGGGCGGGCGTCGAAGGGCGGCTTTCAGCTGAAGATCAGTCGTTCACGCGTTACCTTGAGAACGTGCCATGGCCAGCAGATGCGACGCAATACCCTTCGCGGTCGGTTGCACTCCCCGAAAGCTGCTGCCACCCTTGCTGCCTCTTCAGGAGCCTGCCCTTGATCATGAACGTAACGACGGAACTAAAATGAGTATGCCAAGATTCGCCGACGATCCCCATGTCGAGCGCATTGCCGAGGCGCTCTGGATGCGCGAGCCAGTCGGATCAGCTGCCCTGCTGGTCGGCGCGGGTTTCAGTCGCAACGCGGTTCCGGTCCGCCCGTCGGTCGGTACGATGCCCGGGTGGAACGACATCTATAAGGTGATGGTCAACCACCTGTATCCCGCCACGGTAGCAGTTGGAGCCGCAGTGCCGGGTGAAGGGCTCCGTACCCAGCGCGATTGGTTGCTAGAACAGACGGGTGCAACGAGCGCCTATCTGCGGGTCGCCGAAGAATATGAGGCGCAGTTCAGCCGTGACGCGCTGGACAAGCTGATCTTGCGACATGTGCCCGATCGGCAATTCTCGCCCGGCAAGCTGCACCGGATGCTCGTCGAGCTGCCTTGGGCAGATATTTTGACGACCAACTGGGACACCTTGCTGGAACGCGCCGGCGAGGCGGCCGAGGACCGCGTCTATGAAGTCCTGCGCGCTGTCGAGGAAATCCCCGAGGCGCGGGCACCTCGGATTATCAAGCTCCACGGCAGCTTCCCGTCGAACCGTCCCTTCGTCTTCACCGAAGAGGACTTCCGACGCTACCCCGAACGCGCGGCCGCCTTCGTCAATCTCGCCCAGCAGGTCGCGATGGAGAACATGCTGGTGCTGGTCGGCTTCTCCGGCGACGATCCCAACTTTCTTTTCTGGTCGGGCTGGGTGCGAGACCGCCTCGGCCAGAAAGCACCGCCCATCTATCTCGTCGGTACGCTCGGGTTGAGCACTGCGAAGCGTAAGATGCTCGAGGGTCGGGGAATTCAGCCCGTCGATCTCGCCGCGCTGCCGGAGTTCGCGAATTGGCCGTCGAATCTACGGATAGCGAACGCGCACCAATGGTTCTTGGAGCGACTCCGGGCAGCCGAGCCGTACCGGGCGCAGCGCTGGCCTAAGCCGGCGCCGGGCTTCGTTCCGTCGTTAGAATTCGTGACCCAGCGCCACGATCCCCGGGCGCCGCTGCCCGACCCCGCCTACGATGGTCGAGGGCGCGCGCTTGAAAAGACCCGCCAGTTCGTCGTCCAGTGGCAGCGGAACCGGGAGATATATCCTGGCTGGGTTGTCGCTCCGCTCGATACGACCGACTACGTCTGGTCCAGCCTTGGCACGCGCTTCTCGGAAATCGTGCCAGGCCTGCGGGCCATGGACGAGGATGAGCGGCTGGATGCGCTCTTCGAGCTCAACTGGCAGCTCGAGGTCGCGCTCATTCCGTTGGTGCTCACGGTCGATGACATAATCATCGAACTGCTAGACGCGATGGTCGGGCGTTACGACGCCATGTCGGAGGCCCGCGCTGCGCACTTTCGCGCGCTCGCGCTCGCGGTTGTTCGCCATGCTCGCGAGGAGGGCGACGAGCCGCTCTTCGAGCGGTGGCTCGCTTGGACGAGCGAAAGATCGCAAGGCGACGGGGAAGCAAGGGATCGACTTGCCTACGAGCGGATTCTGCTTGCCCGTTCAAAGCTCGAAGTCGACGAGGTCGAGAGGCTCCTCGCTAGCTGGACGATAGAGGGCGACACCTTCTGGCACCTGCGCAAGGCGGGCCTGCTCGCCGACATCGGTCGCGATACCGAGGCGGAGGAAATCTCCGCGCAGGTGTTGACCACGATCCGCGCCCAAACGCTACGCGGGAAGACCGATATCGCCTCGTGGTCACGTGAGAGCATCGCTATGCTGTTCCGCACCTACGCAGTGCAAGGCGGGAATAGCGACTGGGCGCAGCATCAATCAGCCCGCGACCGGTTTGATCTGCGGCAGGACCAGCTTCTGGCGCGTGGTTGCCCCAGCAAGCGCGATTTCCATGATCTTGTAGCCGGTCTCTCTCAGATCCCGCCGCGTATCAGGAAGCCGACCGAGATATCGCGCAGGTTCGATCTGGGATCGACCTACCTCACCCACCACCTCGCGGGCGTCGATCCGCGCATGGATCGGCTGCTCGCCTATAAGGCGCTGCGATATCAGGAGGAAACCGGGCTTCCGATACGGATCAACGATTTCGGACTCAGCCTCCCGCTGCTGATCGAGGCGGCGCGCTGGCTGATCGACATCGCGCCTACCCGGGCCATCGACGGGTTTCTACGCGCGTCTCCGTCTGCGACGAACAAACATTTCGATGCCCTGCTCACCCGCGCCACGATCGCGCGCATAGAACCGGCCGATGCCGATCGGCTGATCGAGCGCCTAAAAGAGACCGTCCTTGCTGCGCGCAAGCGTATCGCGCCCGATGCGCCCGCTGGCGGCTATTGGAAAGACCGTCTCAAGTCTGCGCTTGAAGTCGCATCACGGGTCCTGCTGAGAAGCCCGAAGCGCGCAGCGGAGTGGCTGGATATCGCCATCTCGCTTCAGGCGGATCCTAAATTTCAGCGTAGCATCGAGCTCGCAAACGAGTTGAAGTCTGTGGCCAAACGGTGTTTCGAGGTCGCGGAGTTTGCTGACCTCGACACCATGCTGCTCGCCCTGTTCTCAACCGAAATACGTCCTGGGGTTGGCCCCTTTGCGAACGACACCTTGGATCTGACAACCTGCCTCGCGCCCGGCATTCGCGCGTCGGGCCGTGGTCCAGAATGGACGGCGATCATCGATCACGCAATGGAGGTTATGACGGATCGCGATCGTCGCGAGGCCGCCTCCTCGCGCCTCAGCTGGATGCTCGATTCTGATCTTCTCGATTGTGCCGAACAGGTCCGCTTCGGTGAGGTGCTCTGGCATCCCGACTTTGAGGTGAATGGCCTTCCGGATGGGACTATTTTCCTGCGTAGCGCCTTTCTGTCGCTTCCCATGCCTGACGGGATCGATCCTCTGGCGGCGATCACCGACGCCATACTCGATGGCGCTCCACTGACCGATGCCTCCGTGAGTGATGGCGAATTGCTGTCCGCGTTCCGGACACCGGCATTCACGATGGGCGCAGAGCAGATTGCCACCGAAGTCGCGCGTCTGCGGACTTTCGTGGAGGGGCATGCCGCTGAGGCCGCGCGTCCCGATTTCTTCGGTAACAACGACCGCCTCAATCTTGTCGAACAGACGTCACGGATGGCAGCGACCCTCGCACGTCGCGCAGCAACGTTACCGGACCAGATCCCAGGGTTGGCTGAGCTGTTCGACATCAAGAAATATCCACTGCGGTCGGAGCCCGCGATGCCGGCACTGGTTGATCTGGGGCTACTGGAGCCCGGAACGGCCAAGATTTTTTTGAGAGACCTACTGCTTGCAAAGGAAAGCGGCGACACGGAAATCCTGCACGTTTTTCTCGATGCGGTCCTTGAGGCGGGACCGATCAGCGAGAGCGTTTTTGAGGAGGCCATCTGGTCCGAATGCGCCCAGGCTGTCGCTACGCGGCAGGGGGGCACACTGTTTTCGCTCCTGCGCTTCTTCGCCATGGCCTTCTGCCGGTGCCACGACCGCGTTCCGAGCAGCGTCGATGGCCCGGTCAGCATCGCGCTCGGCATCATTCTTGACGAGACCGTGATGACCTCGCCGGCGGACCATCTGCAATATGATCCCTACTTAGTGCGCTTCGCCAGCGCCCAGGTTGCTACTGCCATGCGTCGTCGTAACCGCGGTCATCCTGCCGTGTGCGCTGCTTGGATCGGCGCGATTGAGCGCGATCCACTTCCCGAGACCCGGCGCGCGCGGATAGCGATCGAGCGAGGTCTCGCCGAAGCCCGTTCGAACGAAGAGGACAAATTTTGAGCGCTTGGCGGCAGGAATGCCAGAATTAGCATCAGCGACATGATCCAGGATTTGTGGCTCATCAGCAGATCAGTTCTGGCAGATATGGAAAGCAGGCGCAGTAATTTACCGTGAAGCGGGGATATCAGGTCCGCGAACGGCCGGTTCCGAGATGAGACGCCATTCCCGCCACCGCATCGGAACGGCGTATGGTTGTCGACAGCTGCCGGATACCGGATGACCTACGCGTAGGGGAACGAAAATCACCCGTTGAGTGGCCGGGAAAAGCCCGCCCAAGATTGGATGGCGAGAGCGGCTAATGGATGAGGGGCGGGTTGCAACGTGACCGCCGTATTGATTTCATCAGAATGAAAAGCGAATATTCAAATTGAACCCAGGTGTGGAGTGAGGACCGAAGCTGTTTCGAACAGGTCGTTGGCTTCCAGAGCACGCAAGAAGTCTTCAGGCGACATTTCGGGCCGCTTCAGGCGCCCTCGCATTTTGCGGATCGCCGCGATCGCGCGCCCCTCCTCAAGAGCCACCGTGTCGGCAATGAAGTCATCGGCGCTTCGCGCCTCGATGTTGAGTTGCCCGAGGATCTCAACCGGAAAATCCTTGAGATTTTCGGTTACGAGGGCTTGGGCTTGCGTTTTGACGGCGGCAGCGATGACGTGTTCGTCATCGGGGTCGGGCAGGCCAAACTGGGCACTGCCGAGCAGCTTAAAGTCTTCGACCATCGCTTCAGGGAATGCCGCCTGCATGGCTTTTATCGCTCGCTCCCCTCGTGCCTCAGCATCTTCGAGATCTCGCTCACGCGCCATCTTGATCAGAGCTGTTCTGGTCTCGGTCAGAATGGACTCTGACCAGCGAATGCGGAAAAACTCGGCTTCGGCAAGCGACAGCAGCAAGTTTCGGCGCCAAACACTGACGAGCGTACAGGCATCAATCAGGGCGGTGTAGCGGTTTGCGAACACTGGTCAGACCAAGTCGGCATCGCCGCTGATGAGTTCGTCGAGGGCTCGCGAACGTTTATCATCACGTTTTGCCTTGTAGCGGAAGACATCATCGGCCCGGATACGGCGATGCCGCCCTACCAGCGTGTGGGGCATCGCTTCCTGCTCAAGCAGCTTGATCAGATAAGGGCGTGACACATTGAGGAGGTCTGCAGCTTGCTGCGTCGTCAGCATCTCCTGGATCGGCACAAGCGTTACCGCACTACCGCTGCCGATATGGCGTAGTAATTCAAGGAACAGGTCTGACATGGCGGGAGTGAGTGTGACCTCGACCGGCTTTTTCGATTCCGGTTCTCGTACGCGCAAGGTCGCTTCGCCCGACTTTTGGGCTGCAAGCATGCGGCGAAGCTGGTTGGCGATCTGGCGGTCATCGGCCGACGGCATGTGGCCGCCGAACGGCTCTGAATGCGCGGGCAATGTCATGGGATCTCTCCGTGGCAGGGCAATTTCATAATGCATATTCGAAATAAACGCAACGCAAATATGTTCCCGAGCGGCTAGACATACCGCATTTCGAGCGCCGAATTCCCATCGCTCAGCGCCATGATCAAGCGCCTGACGATCTTGATCCTTGCATATCCAAGTTACCTGAAAAGGGGCTTCCCACGATGCCTGTCGGGGGCTCTCGCTCACCTGTTCAGGGGGGCATGACGGGAGAGGAATTGATAACCGACGATTTGGCCCGGCCAACTCTCTCTTCCGGCCGACCGAAATCTGGACGACAGCTACCGGAATGGGGAAGCGCCCCCACCTGGCAGTGGCACTCGGGCAATCAACGGCAAGAAAGCATTGATCAGCGATGCGCCGGGATGACAGCGCGCCTCGCGCTTCAGATACCATCATACAGGCTGCGGGATGCCGGCCTGATCGCTTTAGGATAGGAAGGTCAAACACAGCCGGCTGAGTGAAAGGGTAGCTATGAACTTTTTAACGGCACGGCGCATGCGCTCGATGGTGATTGGCGGATGGCAGCAACGCTATCGGCGAGCACTGGCTCCCGCCTCATGAAGGGCATCGCGCAGGTCGCGGCGCTGGTAGCTTCGGCATTTTCATCTCTCCTGTCGGTGAGTTCGGTCGCGGCTGAGGACAAGCATTGGACCACATGGCAAAACGCTCGCTTCGCCTTCTCGATTTGTTACCCCGCCGACGTATTTCCCGACACGCGCGAGTCCGCGCAAGGGCATGCCGTTGCCATGGAGTCCGATGACAGCGCTCAACTCTTTGCGGCCGGCATCGACTACACTGCGGCAACTCTGGCTGAGCCAATCCGCCTGGAGAAAGAACGATTGACCCATATCGCTTTGGTCGGGACTGGCAGGGATTTAACGAACGGCGACACGTGGTTCGTGGTATCAGGCACACGTGTCGACCAGGTCCTTTACACTAAAGCCATCCGATCGGGCGGCCGACTGATCGCTTTCCGCTTTCGTTACCCGGAAAGCCTTACGACAAAATATGCTCCAATCGTCGAGCGCATTTCAGAGTGCTTGCAAGCGTCCCGAAATCCTCACTGACCTGCGCCGAGACATTTCTTGAGGCGGTGCGATTTCGTCAAGAATTTGCCGGTCTCGCGCCGACATTCTCAGAATGCCGCCCGGACACATGCGCGCATTGGCTGACCTGCCAGGTAGCGATTAGGCACACGATTGACGTTGCCTCCCTTCTTCCTCGATCATCCTGGTGGAAAAACCCGGTAGCCGCTCCAGAGGGATCGACGCGCGACGCCGCCTTTAACCAGGCCACGCTGCCCAGTCTCGAATAGAGCTGAAGGTCGCCTCATTCACAGCCCCATCCCGCGTCCCCGGCCAATATCGACCCCGACACTGAAAGCCAGATCATGGCCAAGCGAACGGCCGGTGGTCATATTGATGCCAAGCTGCTGCTTGTGCTGTGCCAGCACCGACTCCAGCTGCGGGTCGCGGTGCAGACTTTCCGCCATGTCAGCCATCACCGCTCGCGTGGCTCGCATCCCGCTCATCTCACCCGCAACGTACTGCCTGTTGCTTTCTGCCCCTAGCGCCTTCCAACGGCTGATGAAGCGGTTCGCACGCAGCTCGGGATTGGTCCGCAATTCGGTCTCGAGCTGGAGCGCTCGGATCGTGCGATTGATGCTCCCACTCGCCGCTTCGCGCGCGAGACTCGGATCCTCGCGATAGGCAGCTTCGGCGTCGCGCGCGCCATGCGGCCGCAGCGCATCGAAATGTTTGCGTGCATCGTTTAGCTCGCCGTACTGCTCGGGGGTAGGACGGCCACCTTCGTCCTGGGCGGTGAAGACGGCGTCGATCGCCCGGGCATGGCGCTTGAGCGCCTGCGTGCGCTCCCGCCGCAAGGCGGCCTCGTGAGCGTCGTCACCGTCGTCGATGACCTGGGCCGAAGGTGATGACCGCTCGGCCGATGGAGCGCTGCGATGCCGGTCCACACCAAGCCGCAGTCCATCGAAGATGCTCCGTTCCGGTTTGACGTCCGCAGCCGCGTCGCGCGCAGCGCCATAGTCCGACACCATGTCCTTGCCACGCTCGCGGCCAAGGGTGCGCACGAGCCGGTCGCGATCGGCGAAGTCATCTGTGCCATAGTGCATGTCGACGTGGGCCTTGTGCCGTGACAGCGCGACATAGGACGCATGGCGATCGAGCCCTGGCGTCGCCAGCACGTGGACGTCGTCGATCGACACGCCCTGCGCCTTGTGGATCGTCGCTGCGTAGCCGTGATCGACATGGGCGTAGTCCTTGATGTCGAAGGCGACCGAACGCTCGTCGTCGAGCGTGACCGCCATACTGACGGCATTGACGCTCTGGATCGTGCCGAGCGAGCCGTTCTTCACCCCGAGGCTACGCTCGTTCTTGAGGAACATGACCCGCTCTCCGCTGGCAAACTCGCGGTCGCCGCGCTCGACCTGCAGGATGACGTCCTCGCCGAGGTCTCCGGCCGCATGCATGCGCTCGCGCGCGGCCTCGTTGAGCAGCCGCACCTCGTCGTTGGTATGGGTGAGAATAAGCCGGCTCGCATCGGGCCTGTCCTTGCGGTCCCGGTCCCAGCGTTCGATCAGCGCTTCCCTTGCCCCCGCGCGCGTCTCCGCAGCGTGGATGTGCCCCGCCTCCTCGTATGCGGCCAGCGCCTCGCCCGTCCGCCCGGTCGCCAGATGCCGGGTGGCATCGCGCTGCCAGTCGATTTCCTGGCGGCGGATGGTGGTGATCTCGACACTGCCGTGCCGCTCGGCGACCGAGCGGAAGGCCGCGCCGGCCTCGATCGCCTGCAGTTGCTCGGGATCGCCGACCAACACGACCTTGGCGCCGCGCTTCTCGGCTTCCGCGACGACGCGCTCCATCTGGCGCGTGCCGATCATCCCGGCTTCGTCGATGACGAGGATAGAGCGGTCGGTCAGCAGCTCGCGTCCCTGGTCCCACTGATGCTCCATGCCGGCGATCGTGCGCGAGGCGATCGCCGAGCCGTTCTCGAGGTTCTCGGCGGCGATGCCAGACAACGCCGCGCCGCGTATCTCGTAGCCGGCTGCCTCCCAGGCCTCGCGGGCCACACCGAGCATCGCGCTCTTGCCGGTGCCGGCATAGCCGATCACCGAGCTGAGCCCTCGGCTGCCGGTCACATGCTCGAAGGCGCCGCGCTGCTCGGGCGACAGGATAAGCCCGCGCTGCTCGGCGCGCGCCAGCGCCGCGTCCTGTATCCGGTCGGGCACGCCGTGGCGCCGACCCGCATCGAGGCGGATCGTGGCGTTCTCCAGCCCCCGTTCGGTTTCGATCATCGAGCGCGAAGTGAAGCGGTCTTCCCCTCGCCCGTCCTTGCCCAGCTTCACCAGCTCGGGCGAAGTGCGCACCGCAGCCATCACCTGATCGAACTGATCCTTCCCCTCGCTATGCCGGTGAACGAACATCGCCAGGTCGCGGGTGGTGAAAGTTGCCTGCTGGTGGGTAATCGCATCGATCGCGATGCCCGGGTCGGCGAGGATCTTGTCGCCGTTGCCGCGGGCGATAGCATGGTGCTCGTCGAGCCGCTCGCTATCCAGCCCTTGGGCCGCCATGCGCGAGGCGGCGGGACCGATCTTGTGCTGGGGTTCCAGATCGATCCCCTGCGCCTCCAGCGAGCGATGATCGACGCGGGCATCGATGTCGAGCTGGGCCAGCCTCTCGTTGACATGGTTAGCCCAGGCCTCGCGCCATTGGGTGAGCAGTTCGGTGCGGTTCCAGTCGCGGACCTTGGGACCGAAGCCTTCCTCGGTCACCTCGCGCATGCCCAGCATCACATGGGCATGGGGCTTGGGGCTGCCATCCTCGCCGATATCCCAGTGCACATTGAGATCGGCGACCATGCCGCGTGCGACGAACTCGCGTTCGACGAAGTCGCGAGCCAGCTCGATCCCGTCGGCCTGGCTCATCTCGCGCGGGATGGCGAACTCCACTTCACGAGCGAGCTGCGCGTCCTTGCGCACCTCGATCGCCTCGACGTCGTTCCACAGTCGCTCGCGGTCGCGCCATTCCTCGGGCGCGCCCTCGGGGAGCAGGATCTCGGAATGGACGACGCCGGCCTTGTTGGAGAAGTCATGGGCACGATCGAGCCGCTCGTCGCGCAGCCGCGAGGCCGAGCGGTAGGCGGCCGCTGCCACGGCAGACGAGCCGGGGGCGCGCGATATGACTTTGGCCGAGAAGTGGTAGATCGCCATGGCGACATACCATCTACCCTTAAAAGCGCACGTCGGCACGACGTATAAGCGCGCCCTCGAAAGATTTCATCAGTCTCGGGATGGCAGGATCTCAAGACATTCCAGCATGTTGAGACTGATCGGAAGCTTCGATAACTGGTTCGTCCGGCACCATCAATGGAAAGGACAAACCATGCGCAAACCACGGGACTACGACGCCGAGCTGAAAGCTCTGGGCGACAAGGCCCGGCAACTCAAAGCGCGCAGGACAAGCCAGCTCGGCGAGCTGGTCGTGGCAACCGGCGCCGACGCACTGACATCGGAGGAACTGGCCGGCGCGCTGCTGGCTATTGCCGCGACGACTGAGCCGGCGAAGCGGGAGGCATGGCGCAAGCGCGGCGCCGCGTTCTTTTCAGGCGAGCGGACAGCCGAGCCGGAACACGCTCGCGCAGGCACTGGCAGCGAGCCGCGCCGGCCTGCGGCGGAACCGGGCGGCCATGAACCGCCTCGCAGCGAGCAGGGCACGACATGAGACCCGGGAATGGCGAGTGAAGCGGCGGGAACGCACGCGGCATCTGATCGAGCTCGGCGGGCTCGTGGTGAAGTCCGGGCTGGTCGAGCTGGTCGAGGATGACCGCGCCGTCCTGCTCGGTCTGCTGGTGGAGGCAGCCGCCAGGCTGCGCGGCGACTACCGCGAGCAAAGCCTCACGCTATGGCAGCGGCGCGGTGCACGTGCCTTCGCGCAGGATAAGGCCGAGCCGGATGCACAGGCGGAACGCTCCGTCCTGCAGCGTTCGGATCCTACCTAGCGGCATCAACGCGTCGCAGCGCCGCGCCGCCAATGCCGAGCGGAACGACCACGACTTCGCCATGCGCGCCAGCGACCATACCGCGCTGGTCGAAGGGCTCGACCTCACTTGGCTCGTAGACATAGCGGAAGCTGTTCGGGCCGCCCGCCTCGATAGCGAACGACACCAAGCGTAGTTCATCGCCGTCGCGCACGATCCAGCGCGTGCCAGGCTGCCACGCCTGTCCCTTCGGGATCGTCAGCACACCGTCATCCAGCGACGAGCGAGGATTGGCATCCTGGCCCTCCCCGACAAAGAGGCCCTGCGCCGGTTTTCCATCCGGGGTCATCACCTCGATGCGCAGCTCTACCGCAGGGTCGCGGCGGGCTTCGGCGAGGGCGAGCTTCGGCGCCCGCAGCGGCCGGGCGAAGAAGTGGAGCCGGGTGCCTTCGAGCCGCCACTGGCCCGCCAAGGTCGTCTCGTTTTCCATGCCGCCGCCCTCGCGTTCGAACATCGGTTCGTCGGCGGTCATCCGCTCCTCGAACCGGCCATTGGCATCAAGGCGCAGGGTGATTGTGACTCCCTCCTCACTGCAGCGATAGAGGCCCGGCGATACCGTGACGGAAGCTGGATAGGGCTCCTCATCCCGGAGCTCGGGCCCGGAGCATGCGACGGGCGCGGAATCTGGGTTCGCGAATGCCGGCGTGGCCGCCATCGCAGCCACAAAACCCAGGGTGAAGATCGAATGCTTCATGCCCGGTTCCTGCCGGGCAATGCCGGCCGCCGCAAGCGCATTGCCCGGCGCCGCGCGAAGCGTCATAGGCCCGACGATGGACGACAATCTCAATACCATTATCCTGCGGGTGCTCGGACGGACACCGCAATGGATTCGGCACGACCTCGACGCCAAGGACGATGCCCTGCGCCAGCGCGCGGAGGAGACGCTCGCCGCGATGATCGCCAGCGCCGTTCGGGAGGGAACCGCAGACTCGGCTGCGGCTTAAGGGAGTTCAGTCAACGAAAGCTCCCGCCTCATGCGCCGCGCGGCGTCTTACTCGCTTGTCATGCTCATTGGTCTGGGGGCTGCGACCTCAATGCCAATCTCCACGTCCGCCCAGCCGACCAAAGCCCCCGTCCAGGTGCAATGTGCGGGTGGCCGCCAGTTCCTGCTCCAGGCGGAGCAGCGACGCGCCAGGGTCCGGGTGGGCGAGCGGCAACTCAACCTCGTCCGCAAATCTTCGTTGATGGGTCAGCAATACCATAGCCCGCAGGCCACGCTGATCCTGGACGGGGACTTCATTGCTTTCGTTCCGAAGGACGACGCAGGCTGGCAGGATTGCCGCGTCGCCAGGACAATCCCGGCCTCGGCGCCGAACGGGTAGGCAAAGCCGTTACGGCCGCGCGATTGGCTGAATTACCGTGCGGATCAGATCCGATTCAGGCGCCCAACCGTTCGAGCAGAAAAGCGGCGCGGTCCTCGATCGGCGCCTTCGGCAGGATCACCACATTATAGCCCAGGCGCGGATAGGCGGCGAGCAGACGTTCGTACTCGTCGAGAGCCGAGGCGATGTCGTGCCGGCGATCGGCATCCTGGCGATAGATTTCTGGCCAGGGCGGGGTCAGGAAAACTTCACGGTGGTAGCGGTGCTCGCGGCAAAGGAGCTCGGCCACCGGATCGCCGCTGGCGTGCACGAGTGCGAGCGCGGCATCGATCAGTCCGCGATCGAAGAAGACCCATCCCTCATGGCGCCGGGCATCCGTGCGATCCCGCAACGAAACCTCGATCGCGCGGCGGGCAAAGGCCTGCATGTCGATCCAGGGCAGCGCTGACCCGTCGCCGGCCAGTGGCTCGGCAATCACCCGGCGTCCGGGCTCTTCGACAACTGCGTGCCCGCGCCGCGCCAGTTCTGCAAGCAAGGTTGATTTACCGCCCCCGGAGCAGCCGGAGATCAGGACAAATCTGTCCGATCCATCACCGAGCATCAGTCTGGGTCAGCCGACCGGTGCATCCGCCTCCAGCTTCGCGATGCGCTCGCTGCAGATGGCGTGAACGACGCGGCCGAGTTCCTCGACCTGCTTGCCAAGCCAGGTCAGTTCCTCTCCAGTGATCGTATAATGCTTGGAGTAGCGCGCCTTGACGTAGGCCTCCTTGAGCTTCTCGAACATCGCGCGGTGGCGCTGACTATCGCTCGGCCAGACATAGACGAGCCTGGAGTCGAGCCGCTCGGCCTGGGTCCGCAGAAACGCAAGATTGTGCACGTGGGGCGTGTAGAACGTCGTGACGAGCAGAACGCAGTGATAGAGGCGTTCGCTGGCCTGATGAAGCTCAAATGCGGCTTTGTTATTCCAGCCTCGCTGAGCCGCCTCGTTGCCTTGGATGAGAAACTGCTGAGCGGATGGCATCCACTCCTCAAAATACTCCATCGCCATCGCCAGCGCCGCCTCGGGCGTCTTGGGCTTGGGCGTGTGGAGCGGCGTGTCGTCGCTCTGGTACAGCGCGATGCCGTCCTTGGCGATGTCCATGAAGAAATAGCGGCCGTGGGCAAGCCCGTCGTTCACTTCCTGCAGGGTATGGACGATCAGATTGACCGGGGTCTTGAGGGTGCCGGTGATGCCGTATTCGCGCATCAGCCGGTCATCGACCTTCGCCCAGTATTTGACCCGATCAGTCAGGCGCTTGTCGCTGACGATGAGGAGCAGGTCGTAGTCGGACTTGTAACCCTTGGCGGTGTGCGGCTCATCGACCCAGCCCCCGCGTGCGTAGGAGCCGTAGAGCACGACCTTGAGGATACGTCCCTTCTTCTTCCAGTCGTGGGTGGCGAGCGCGATGCCGTCCTCGAATTCCTCGAAGACGAGCTGGAGCACGCGCGCGAGCTCGCGCTGCTTGTTGGCGGGAAGATGGTCGAGATCGCTTCGCATGGTGCCTCTACCCTGTCGTCCCCGCCGCCCGATGGCAAGCCACCGGACGGCGGGAACCGATCACCATGGCCACAGACGGCGCCACCACGGCTCGCATTCGCGCACGCAGCGCATGAGGATCAGCAATGCCTGGGTGAACGCCGCCTCGATCTCGGCCAGGCCGACGCCATGATGCCGTGCAAGATCGGCATATGTGACCGTCTCGACGCGCAGGGCCAGAAATACCTCGCGCTGGAACGGCGTCATTCGCCTCAGGCCCCGCCGCTCGGCGCGCAGCAGGGCCCGGCGGGAAGGCTGCCGGCTCATGGCCGATCCTCCCCGCAGGCAAGCAGCCAGTCGGCGCCCTTGCTGGCCGCGCTCGCAGCCCGGAAAATCGCCTTATCATCGGCCCTGAGCACCTCGAGCCACGCGCCGATGTAATCGGCATGGCGCACGGTGGGCTGGATGCCCAGCGAAGCACAGGCGAAGGCCGCCGTCATTTCGGCGACAAGCTCCTCGCGCGCATACGATGACGAACCAAACACCCCGGACTGATCGCGCTCAAGCCGGCCCTTGCCGCCGACATAGTGACCCAGTTCGTGCAGCGCCGTGCGATACCAGTTGATCGGCTCCCGGAACGCGACCTGCGGCGGCACCTGCACGAAATCCGGACCCGGCGCATAGAACGCCTCGCTGCCACCGATCCGGAAGTCCGCTCCCGATCCGGCAATGATCCGATCCGCTTCTGCAATCGCCAGGACCGGATCGGGCAGCACGGAACCACCCGCCAGATCCTCGTCCAGCCCCTCGCACTGATCGATATTGAAGACGATGAAGCGCTTGAGGAACGCCACGGTCCGCGCCTCGCTGCCTTCGCTCAATGCACGCGCCGCCTCGTCCTTGGGGGTGAATCGATCGGCATAGCAGATCACCGTCCCCTTCGCGCCGCGCCGCACGGTCCCGCCCGCCGCTGCCGCCTGCCGATATGTCAGCCAGCGCTGCGAGGAGAACCCGCCTCCGACACCCGCTGCCCATAAAATGAGCACATTAATTCCCGAGTAAACCCGCCCCGACACCGCATTCGCCGGCATCATGCACGGGCACTTGGCCCCATCCCAAGGCTGCACCCATGGCAACCGGCCTTCTTCCAGCTCGACGATGATGCGCGCGGTAACCTCGCCATAGAGGCTCTGACGTTCGGACATGCTCCTTCACTCCTTCCTCAACCGCCATTGACCGGCGCCAGGGTGGCGGGGGGCGGCAGGAGCGAACCGAAAAGCCCCGCCGGCTGAAGGCGGGGCGCACCTGAAAGGCCGGAACGAAGAGGAGGACCTCAGCGTAGCTCAGGTTGCGCCGCGCCGAGGCGGGGCTAGGGGGTAGCGACGCCCCCCGCCACCTTGGGGCCGAAGGCCCAGCGCCGCCGCGCACCCGCGGCGTCCGCATCCGGGACGCTTCAGCGCCCCGCCGGGACCGCCACGCGGGCCGACCTTCGCGTCAGGGATCGCAGCGGCCATGCCGGCGAGACGCCAAAGGCGGCTCGACCGACGCGAAGCGAAGGCAGAGCCCGGCCCGGCCACCGGCTGCGGGACGCCCAAACTGCACCCTTGAAAATATTTCTGTCGCAGCCCCGAGCAACTTCGGAGACGACCGCCAAGCACAGGATACAATGGCGTAAAACCTGCGGAATCCCGCCATCTTGACCGCATCGAAGCCATCCCAAATGCTGTCTTCGCGAGGCAATTGCGCCATCGCCGCATCAGGAGACACCGCCGTGACCGACAACGCCCCCGACCGTATCCTTCGCCTCAACGCCGTGCTCGATCGCACCGGACTTTCGCGCGCGACGCTCTATCGCAAGATCCAGAGCGGAACCTTTCCCAGGCAGTTGCGCATCGCGACGCGCTGCGCCGGATGGCGCGAAAGCGCCATCAACGAGTGGATGCGTAACCCGATGTTCTATTCGGTCGAGGATGGCTGACCGCCATGCCCACCGCTCGAAGCATTGCCCAGACGGAACCGAAGCGACATCGCTTCCGTTCTGTCCGGATGGAGACCGAGATGACGACGCCCCCGCACACGATCACCACCGTCTCGAGCCTGGACCTGGACCGATACCTTGGAACCTGGTTCGAGATCTGCCGGCTACCGCTCAAGTGGGAGGACGCGAAAGCGCGCGATATCACTGCCACCTATTCGCTCGATACCGACGGGGCGATCAGGGTCGACAACCGGTGTATCGACGAGGACGGCAAGCCCGACCAGGCGATCGGACAGGCCGTCCCCACCGATGCGGGCAAGGCCCGGCTGAAAGTCAGCTTCCTGCCCCAGTACCTGCGCTGGCTTCCCTTCACCAAGGGCGACTATTGGGTCATGCGCATCGCGGCCGACTACTCGGTCGCCCTGGTGGGCACTCCCGATCGGGCCAATCTGTGGCTGCTCTCGCGCACCCCGCAGCTGCCCGGCGAAGTGCGCGACGACTACCTGTCGAGCGCTAGCGCGCAAGGGTTCGACCTGACGCCGCTGATCACCCCGCTTCAGAGCGGCAACATCGTGTCCGACAGCCTTATCGCCCAGGCCTAGACTTTTCCCGAGAAGGCTTGCGCTCGGCACTCCCTCTCGCTGCCCGGCAAACAGTCGGAACCCTCGCTAATTATCCTACCCCGGCTGCCTGCCAGGGCGAACGACATCGACCCGGCAACCCAAAGCGGCAAGAACGGCCAGCGCCTTGCCAAACTGCACGGTGGGTTTGCCGCGTTCCAGTTCGACAAGAAAACGCAAACCGACCCCGCTGGCTGCGGCAAGTTCGTCCTGACGCAACCCCTGTGCCTTGCGTTCCTGGCGGATCAAAGCGCCAAAGGCAGTGACATCGTCCATGGCTTTGTCCCAAAAAATTCCCGATCGGGACAATAGACCATCCATTGCCGGTCACTACGTCCATTCTTTCCCGATCGGGAAATCCGCAGAGCAACCTGCACCCCGCGGGTTTTATCATCCGCTCCACCGCACGCATGCGTGACCGCATGCCGCGGAAGATGTGGGCTCAAGTGGATGGACCAGGAACCGGCCGTCGATATCGTTCGCACAACAGGTCTCACCGCGTTGTCCGCGCGGAGCGGTTGTGCCACAGGCGCCGGCAGAACCGAGCAACGGAGCCGCTCTTGTCGAACGCGCAACCCATTTTTTCGCGGAGCGACGGTCCGGCGCAGGCAAGCAAGCGGGCGATCGAACGCCGGCCGTGCGAGGCTGCCGGTCCGGCGCCTGGCGGATGCGCCAGCCCTCGAAACGCCAGCCTCCACACCGCTTTCGTGGTGCACCCGAAGAGTGTTTCCTCTCGGAAACATCGCTCATGACGCGCGGGCGCGTAACCGTCAGCGAGCAGTTCGACCTGTTCCTGCCGTACATCGCCGACCTGCCCTTGCGCGACCAGCGCGAGATGATGGAGCGGCCGTTCTTCAGCCTCGCCAAGTCCAAGCGGGTCAAGCCGATCGACTACACCAGCCCGGATGGCAAGGTTCGCGTCCACGTCTCGGCCAATCCCGACTATGGCATGGCGACGATCTGGGATGCCGACATCCTGATCTATTGTGCCAGCATGCTCGCCGACATGGCGCGCCGGGGCGCCAACGACGTGCCGCGCAAGCTGCACCTGATGCCCTACGACCTGCTGCGCGCGATCGGACGCCCCACCACGGGGCGCGCCTATGAACTTCTCGGCCAGGCGCTCGACCGTCTCGTCGCAACGACGATCAAGACCAACCTGCGCGCCGAGAACCGTCGCGAGGCGACGTTCTCGTGGCTCGATGGCTGGACCCAGCTCGTGGACGAGCGAACCGAGCGGTCGCGCGGCATGACGATCGAGCTGTCGAACTGGTTCTGGGAAGGTGTGATGATGAAGGGCGGCGTGCTCGCCATAGACCGGGCCTATTTCGACATCACCGGCGGGCGCGAACGGTGGCTCTATCGCGTCGCACGCAAGCATGCCGGCGGCGCCGGAGACGCGGGATTTGCGATCTCGATGCCGGTCCTGTTCGAAAAGTCGGGCGCAGAAGGGCCTTACCGCCGTTTCAAGTTCGAGATGCTCAAGCTCGCGCAGAAGGACGATCTGCCCGGCTACGCGCTGGGCATCGAGGCCGCCAAGGATGGCGAACCGATGATCCGCATGCGCCGCGTGGACGGCAAGGGCGGCGCCGAAAACGCCTTGCCCGCATCGATTCAAGAACCGGACGGCGCTCCGAGGGCCGCCGCATCGGGGATTGCCTCTGTACCGAGTGGGACGCCGACACCCGAACCCCATTCCCCGCAGGCAGCCGCGGCAACGGGGGTGTCAGAAGATGTCTTGCCGGGCCAACCCGAGGTCATTGATGCCCGCAAGCTCATCAGGTCGACGATCGCCGGCCTCTCAGACGCGGCGACGCGCGGGTTCATGACCGACGAGACCATCGATCTCCTGCGCCGACAGTGCCCGGGATGGGACCTGCATGCCCTGCATGCCGAATTCGAGCGCTGGACTGGCCAGGACACGCAGCGCACGCCTGTCGACTGGCAACGCGCCTTCATCGGTTGGGTAAAGCGTCACCACGCCAAACATCGTCATCAGCTGCCGGGCTGACTGCGGAGCCGATGCGCAGCTGGATCGGAGCGCTTCCCCCCGCCGCGTTCCGGTGAGAATGCTGCAATAGCTGCCGTGCCAGCGTGGACCGTACTCACCGGAGTTTTGGGCACGGGCGAAAGGAAACGGTCGAAACGGAGGCCTTGGCTGAAGCCGACTCGCCCTAACCCGGCGAGTCTCGCATTTCGCAGGCGTTCCCGAAGTGTCGCGTCTCGCCTCGTATCGTACCAAACCTTGCGACCACCGATTCGCAGCCGCTTCGAAAATGAACGTGATTCGGCAAGGGAAGAACGCAGCCAAGCCATATTTTTCCCCGATTTGCGTGGGTTCGACACTTCAGGAACGCTAGCCGCACCTTGCATCGATCCATCCGGAACACTTCGTCGATCCTACGGGAACGACAGCTTCGAACCTTCAGGAACGGGTCGCCGACACTTCGGGAACGGGCGACCGGCGCGACTCGTGATCAGAGCCAGAGTCGCGGGGCTAAGTCGGCAGCCTAACCTTGTAACAGAGTCGATTAAAGACCTCTAACGTCCGGAAGCTTCTGGCATTTTGAAAAAGCTGAAAATAGCCAGGCGAACGGTTGGCAGGTCGGCTCCCGCCCGATAGGCACAAGCCACGGCACGACCATTTTGCCTCTCGCGCGCCGAGCGGCACCAGTTATTCTATTAAGACATTGCTTGCTTCCGTGCGGTCGCTTCTAAACAAGGTGGGAATCGGGGGGATCGATGTTCGCTAAGTTTTGCTGTGCCGTTATTGTATTGTTGGCCGCGTCGAGCGATGCCCATTGTGCGGAGCAAGCCTCCTCGCCGGTACCGCCTTCCGTGATGGCCCTCGAAGGCTGCTGGGAAGGCAGCGGGCACGTGACGGGCAAACCGGTCGCATTAGCCGTGAACGCCTACCGCATCGTGCAGGATGCTATGCTGGCCATCGAGGCTGTGAGCAGCGCAATCGCCGATCCCAAGGATCAATATGCGGCCCACCTGGTCTTCGGAGGAACTGGCAAGCAGTCCGAGCCAGAAGCCGATCAGATTATCGGATATTGGGCGGATAGTTTCGGCGGCGCTTTCGCGGCGCCGGGGCGCGGCATCGGCGCCGCGGATGGATTTGAGATCACCTACCAGTATCCCGACGATGCCTTTGTAAACCGGTGGCGCGTCTCGGGAGATCGCCTGACATGGCAAATCGCAGCTCGAGACCGAAAAGGCGTTGAAAAACCATTCGCAAGCTACGTCCTTCGCAGAGCAAAGTGCGGATCATGAGCTGGCTATCCCGCACAGCCAATACCCCCTATTCGGTGCCTAGCGCTTCCCTCCGCACCAGACAAAGACTGCCTGACAACCGGGTAACAAAGACACTTGGCCAGCGCGTCGGATCGATCTTGCCAGAACATCGATCTACTCTGCATCGCCGAACGTGGGCCCCGACGGGCGCTTTTTCGTAAATCCTCGCAACCGGCCAAATCGGCGCCCGTCCAATCACTCTTTCTTGATAGCCAGTCCTTTTACGAGCGATAAAGTGCTATTGATCTGCGCCAGGCCAGCACGCAGAAAACGCTGCCCGGCACGCCCCGTTAGAGTGCCGACGCGCCTGCAGCGTACCTGCGAAAATGTCTCGGCACCTTCTTCACCCGGCGTATTGACGGACGCGGCGCCAGCAGCGACACACAACCAGGTGTCGACGATCCTCAAATTCGCACTTGGGCTGTCACTCCTGCTGGCCGGGTGCAACACCGAGCCAGCTGCCGAACGGACGGGCGCTGCGTCGACCATGGCCGCAATACCCCTGACGGGCAGGGTTACGGACGCCGCAAACATCATTCCTCCGGGAGCGGAGGACGCGATCACTGCGAGGCTTGCGGCGCTCGAGCGTTCGACCAAGCACCAGATGGTCGTCGCAACGACACCCTCTCTGGGCGGCGAGGACATTTCGACATTCACGACCAGGCTTGCCAACGCGTGGGGTGTCGGCCGCAAGGACCATAACGACGGCGTTGTACTGATGATCGCGCCGAACGAACGCAAGGTGCGTATCCCCGTGGGCTATGGTCTGGAAAAGAGCCTTCCCGACGATGTTTGCCTAGAGATCATCCAGAACGACATCTTGCCGCACTTCAAGGCCGGTGACCTGCCCGGCGGAGCGCAAGCGGGCGTCGCTTCGCTCGCGCGGCACCTGATGGCAGCGATGTGACGGCAAAGGCAGGATGGCGCGATCATTCGATGATCTGACCGCTGCCGCCGTCAGCACGAGATGGAACCGTAAGGCCGGACGGCATGGCCTTCCTCGATCTGCTGGCATGACAAATCGGCGCCGCCAGACGTGCAACGTGCGATGATGCGGCCGTAAGTATCCAGAACGAACAGCGCCGCGCCGACCGGAATCGACGCTCAGCCCAGCAGCCATGCCTTGAGCCATGCGCCCGTCGGTGCCGTCGCCCGCTCGTCATGGTGGAGCGCCAGTCATTCCTCCTGCTTCGCCTTGGATCCCATGGTGAGGTGCCGCAGCGACACCGCATCGATGCCGCCCGACCGGTAGAGATTGCGCAGGCGCGGGATAAGGTCGCCCAGCGCAAGGGTACGTTTCACCTGCAGCGCCGTCAGCTCGAAGGTCAGGGCAATCCCATCCACATCGCTCCCTTCGCGCACCAACCGCGTGAACGTCTCGCGGCGAGTCATCTCGTCGGGATCGAGCCGGGCGATGTTCTCGATGAGCGAGGCTTCCAGCGCCGCTGCATCCTCACCGGGCTCGATCACCGCGCAGGGGAGGTCCTCGATGCCGCCGCCTTCTTCGACCACCGCCAGCGCGGCATGGAACCTGCGCTTGCCTGCCAGAATCTCGTAGGCCGGACCATCTTCGCCAGCGGCCGATCCGGCCTCGAACGTCTCTCCGCCGGACCCAACTATCTCGCGAACGATGAGCGGCACCAGCACGCCCCGCGCCCGGACCGAGGGCAGGATGTTGGCAATGTCGCAGGTCTTCTTGGTCCCCCGCATGTTGAGGCTGGAAACCGACAGACGGGTGATGTCGATGTGCTTGAGTTCCATTTTCCTTCACTCCTTCTTCCATCGCGCGCATTGACCGGCCGGAGGGCGGGGTGGGCGAGAGGAGCGATCCGGCAGGCCCGCCGAATGAGGCGGGGCGCACCTGAACCAGGGTCCCCATTGCATTCGCAATGGGGTGGGAAGGCCGCAATGAAATCGAGGACCTGGGTGCAGCCCAGGTTGCGCGCCGCCGCGGCGGGCCTAAAGGTGAGTGACGCTCACACCGCCTGACCAGCAGGTCAAACAGCAACGCCAGTGCAGCCTGCCGCGCTGTCCGCATCCGGATCGCGCAGCGGGCCGGCCATGCCAGCGATCGTCACCCGCCTGGAGCGAGACGCCGAAGGTGGCTCGGTCGGAGCGAAGCGGAGATAGAGCGCGGCCGCGCCGAAGGCGCGGGGCAGCATTCTAATGTGAGTGCTTGGAAACCTCCCCACGCCGCGTAAAGAGCGCCATGCGCAGGCGCCATCAAACTGACAACCTGATCAAATTTGACCACCACCGTCGCAGGTCACGGTCCAGAACGACCAAAGTAATTGCCGCATGGTTCGGCGCAGCTGCGCTGGTGGGAGCTGGTGCCGGTGCGGCATCACTAGTTTGGCCGGAAAATCCACCGGCCCGTGCCGGCCACCCGCTTACCGGCTGCCGCGTGGTGGACGGTGATACGCTCAATTGTGCCGGCGAACGCATTCGCTTGCTGGGCATCGATGCTCCCGAACTTGCCGGCCATTGCCGAAAGGGAAGGCAGTGCGCACCGGGCGATCCGGAAGCATCGACGGATAGCCTACGAGATGCACTGCATGGCCGCCTCACGATCGAGCGGGTTGGAACCGACCGGTACGGTCGAACCCTGGCACTCGTAGCCAGCGAAACAGGAGACCTGTCCTGCTGGCAACTGGGCAAAGGGGCCGCGATCTACAAGAAGCGGTGGGACGATGGGCAGCGCGTCGCCAGAGTTTGCCCGCAATCTACCAGATGACGAACTGCCCTTCGCCAGGATCGAAATTCCCAAAAAGCGCCAATGTCGCGCAAACCAGATCAAAGGCAACGATCAACGCAAAGTCCGCCCTTTCAGGACTGGCACTTCTGCGGCTGCAACGCTGTCCTGCCCGGCTATCGCCACGCGCTTGAGAGGGGTCGCACCGATTGGGAGCGATTTCTCGATCGCCAACTGCCCGCCCAGAGCGGCCAGCTTGGCCTGGAGCACGGACACATCACCGCACCATATCGTCTCGGCATCCCGGTCGCGGGACGTCGGCGGTCCCTGGCCAGCACTTTCGAAAGCGACCGGGCGCATCTGCATCCGTTCGGCAGCCACGGCAACCTCAACGCCATAGTCAGGCCTCGCCATGCTGCGCACGACCAGCCGGCCTTCCTCCGCAAGCGACGTCGACATACCCTGGGAGACTTCATAGCCCAGGCCCGCAAGCCCTTCGAGCACAGCGGCCCGGCGTGCATCTGCCGCCCTTTTTGCACGATGCTGCTCAAGCAGCGATCGCGACCGATCAATCGACTCTTGCAGGTCATCTTGCCTGCCTGCAGTAAATTCGAGATAGGGTACTTCAGAATTCTCCACGCCGGCCTCTGCCAATTCGGCACAGACCATACGGTACTCCGCGACCAGTTTGGTCCATGTCCGCGCTTGAGACAGCACGCGGCCGGTTTCGATGTCGAGCCCGTCGAGAACCAGGTTGCGGCGGGCAACAGGCGCTGAACCCGCCTCTAACAAACGGCTGCGCCAAACTGCTATGTCCGAAGGATCAAGCAGGACGCAGAGCTCATCGATTCGCGCCTGTAGCTTCTCGATCGCAGGGTCCTCGTCCTGAATTGGCTCCTGCCCGGCCAGCCAGTCGGAAAAGGTGCGTTTGCGCTCCCCCTCCCCCAGCTGCACGGCAAGCGCATTCGAGGCCGTTGCCTGGGACTGCGCATCGGCAAGAAGCGAGAACGCTTTGCCCACCGCACCGGGTTCGCATCGCTTCAGCTGCAGCTCAAGTGCGGGATCGAGCGTGATTCCAGCGGAGTGCAGTCGATTGAGCAAGGTTTCGGACGCTTGCTTCTCCCGCTTCTCGCGCGTTCGCGCCAAGGCTTGCCTAGCGACCACTTCGGCGAGCCGTGTCTGCATATTCTGCTGGAGATATGCGATTTCGTCCGGAGCCTGTTTCTGCAGATTTTGGAAGCGATCCGCTGCAATCAGCGCGGCCAGCGCATCGCGTCGCCGGGTTGCAGCCGCGATGGCGTCCTCATCGAGGCATTCGTTACGCCGACCGACCCTGATCCATTCCTCCAGAGCCGCATCCACTCTGGCAAGGTGGCCCCTGCACAATTCGATGATCTCTTCGCGCGTAACGATGCGCACGACCTTGGGACCACTCACGACGCTTCTCCCAGGGCTTGGCGAACAGCGGTACGCAGCCTTTCGCGTTCGATGTGCGGTTCATGAAACCAACGGTGGGTCGAGACGCGATGGATGACGGGGATCGATCGACGCAAGACACCAGGCCGCCACATTTCGCGAGCGCGAGCGGAGGCCAGCAAGGGGTGGCGCGGCGCGTCGCATTCAATCCCGATGCCATACAGACCGGTACGAGGATCCTCGATCGCGAAATCCAAACCGAACGCGCCATCGTCACGCACTTCCATCGGATTCCATCCCATCGCCCGAATCTCCTCCGCCACGGCCAGTTCGAGACCATCGTCGGTCTCCAGCGACCGGCCCAAATTGGAGCGGGTATCGGTGTTTAGCCGGGATAGCACGGCAGCGGCCCCGTCCAGGTCGCCTTCGGAGATCGTGCGGGCATATTCGAAGTAGGCCTGCAGATAATCGCGTGGGCTCGATGCCTGCCGCCGGGTGGTCAGAAAATCGGAAATGAGCGGTATCGGCATGGAAGTGACAAGCAGCACTTTCTTGCGTGCACGCGTGATGGCGACATTCAGTCGTCGCTCGCCTCCCGATTGCCCCAGCACACCAAAGGATCGCCGGAACGTGCCTTGCGGGTTGCGGCCAAACGTCGATGAGAAGATAATGACATCGCGCTCGTCACCCTGGACGTTTTCGACGTTCTTGACGAAGAAGCCCATGTCCTCGCCTGCATCGACGCGATCGCGCTCGCGTGTCAGCGCAATCCTGAACGACGGTTCGCGCTCGGCACACTGCTCCAGAACCTCCTCGATGAGATCGGCCTGTTTGCGGTTGAACGTCACCACACCGACAGTGGGAGGCGTCGGGTTCTTCGCCCAAAGATCGCGCAGTATACCAACGACCCGCTCGGCCTCTTGCGGGTTTGTCTGGTCAACATAAGTGCCATCGACACGAATGAGTTGGACGGGCTTGCGCCTCTTGATCTCTTCAGCCGGGTGACGCGCCGGAACACTCAACCTGCCCCCGTAGAACGCTGCGTTCGAGAACTGGATCAACTCGCGATAGACGGACCGATAGTGGATCTGGAGCGTGGTTGGCGGTAGAACAGTCTTGGCCAGCTGCAGAAGGTCCGGGCAATCCTTGATCTCTCGACGGTTCCAGGTCTCCTCGGCGGTATCGCGTTCCTCTTCATCGAGGTTTTCGTCCGCTGACTGACCTTCGAAAATCTCGGCTTCGTCGTTCTCGACCCGCGAGGAGAAGAAATTGGTCGGCGGCATCTGCTTCTCATCGCCACTGACGATCATGGCTCCGCTTCGATACAAGGTCGGCAGGGCATATTCGATCGGCATCTGCGAAGCCTCGTCGAAGATCACCGTGTCGAACAGACCCTTGCGCAAGGGCATTAGACGGCTGGCGACGTCAGGATTGACGAGCCAGACCGGCCGCAGCTTCATCAGCCCAAGATCAGCGCCTCGCTCGACGAACTCGCGAAGACGGCGGGATCGAACGCCGCGAAGGCGAGTGATGTCTTCCCATTCACGCAGTGGGGAGAGATCACGTGCATTAAGCCCTTCCACGAGGCTGCGACGATTGAGCAGTCGCATATCGCGGTCAGCGGTCGTCAACGAGATTGCCTTCGCCTCAAGCTCGCGGGCTTCCAGCAGCAAGGTCGCGTCAGCCTTCTCCATCCGGAACTTCCACGCCCGGTGGGCTTCGACCGCGAGGATGCGACGCACGACCGTCTCCAGATCGGCCGCTGGCAGTGCCTCCAGGCCAACGCGAACGCGGGCCAGCTCAGCAAATACTGCCATGGCCTCATCTCCGAGGTGCGGAACCCTGGGCCTGAAACGCTGATAGGCATCCAGCTGCGGCATTGCCTCGACCAATGGAGCACTGATGCGAGCGGTCGAACCATTGCGATCGATCTGACCCCTGCAGGGACTCGACCAGTCGTCCTCCATCCAAGGGTGAAGGCGCTTCAGCGCCGAGCGGCTTGCTTCACGAGCAGCGTGACGTGCAAGCCCCTGGTCGATGCCTTCCATCATGTCGGCAACGGCTTGTCGGGATGCAGCACGAACCATTGCACGCGCAGTTTGCTCTTCCGGATATGCCCCCATATGCCGGACCAGTTCGCCGGTTGCGTCAAGATACCCCCCCAGCTGGCGAGCAGCGCTGAGGAGATCGGGTATGCGAAGGGGCGGCAGGTGACCTGCCGGTTCTCCCAGCTCAGTGGCCGCTTCAAAGAGCCTCGAGCGAACGGGTCGCAAAAGAGCTTCCCGATGCAAGGCAGCGCGGAAGGCGCCGGTGTCGTCCAGCTGCTCCTGCTGCATGAACTTGCGGCGATGACGCTGTGCCATCCAGCGAGAAAACGACATTGTCTCCCAGAAGCTTGCGCGGCCGGCCAGGCGGTCGGAATTGGCGATCCACCGCGTCAGGTCTTCGTCATCCAGGCCCCGGGCAACTTCAATGGCATCATTGGCGGCTTCGTCCGCAGGCAGGCCAAGGAGCAACCGCTCGATTTCGGCAATCTCACGCTGGACCGGGGCTGTCTCGGTTCCCCCGGAAAAGATATCCATCCATCTCGCCAGGCGCGCGCGTTGCGTATCGTCCAATGCCATGAACGCCGGACCATGCAGGTGGGACCACGAACGATAAGGCTCCGGGTCCTCGATCATCAAAGCGTCGGGCGTGCGTTCGACCACCGCATCGCGTTCCAGTTCGACGCGCACGAAATCGAGAAGGTCAGCGGCGAACGCCTGTGCGCTGCCGTCGTCAATCCCGAACTCTCGTGTCTGCGCCAAGGCGCTGCCCTCGAAATGCGCAGGCAGCCACAGTCGTGCCAATGGGCCACAGGCTTCCTGCAACACTGCCAACCTGCCGGGATCCATCCCTGCCATCAGCGGCGTCAGCGAAGGAACGCGAATGGTATCCCCCTCGCCGGCGAGCCGGATCAGCCCACCGAGGACGAGCCGGTAAGACAGGCCCGTCGCCTCATCGACCGCGTGCAGCGCTCGATGATGACCATCGAGGTCCTTTTCCAGGGCCTCAATACGGCCGGCTGTTTGCTCGCGTTGCTGCTGCCAGCCAGTGGCTCCGTCAGGCCTCTGGAATAGTGCCTCCAGTTGCTCACGGATGGCGCGAATTACCGGCTCGCGATCCTTATTCACATCGTTGACAATGACGACGCGCTCGCCAAGGCCGGCTGCATCCAGCCGCTTATGAACGACTTCCAGAGCGGCCTGCTTCTGGCAGACCACCAGCAAGCTACGGCCAGTCCCGATCGCATCAGCGACCATGTTGACGATTGTCTGGCTCTTGCCGGTACCCGGCGGCCCTTCGACGAGAAGTCCGCGTCCGGCGCGCGCCTCAAGCACGGCAGCCTCCTGCGATGGATCGCTGGCGGCGGTGAAATAGCGTTCACGCTCGGGCGCTACGACTGGCTCTGAGCGTTCAACCTTCTCCCCAACCCGGAAGGCGGTTTCCAGGCTGGTGCCCACTGGCGGCAGACCTTTCAATTGCCGCAAGTCTTCCATGACGGCCTGGCCAAGGAACGCGAGGTGGAACAGAGCAGCGGCGCAAACCACGCGATCCTCACCCACGCGCACGCGTAACCCTGGCGAGGGAAGCGCAGCCAGCTTATGCCCGGCGACGGATGCGAGTTCGGCAAAGGCGTCGAGTACCTCGGCGGTGGTTACGGACGACCTACCCAGAATCTCTTTCGCGGCTTCCTGCCAACGCCGGGCGGTATCGACACCAAGCAGGGTCTCGAATGCCGGGTTGAGCCTGACCTCCTCGCGGTCGCGGTCGAAGGCCAGGGTAACCCGGCCGCGCGAGCCGACTTCGGGTTTCAGGCGCACGGGCCACAAGAGAACCGGCGCGATCCTGGGGCGCGTGGTGGCGCGGGCGTCCTGCATGACGAGGAAAGGAAAACCGAGATAGAGCCCATCGATCCCCGTGTCCCGCCGATACAGCGTCGCGTGCGAATGCAGCGTTCGGACACGCCTTTCCACTTGAGGATTGCCCATCAAAGCGGCGGGATCAATTTCGATGGATTGGTCATTGCGCAGCAGGATGTGATCGAGCAGCGACGCTGCGCGCGTCCGCTCGGTATCGAGTTCCGCAAGGTCTATCCTTGCCGTCGTCTTGCCTATGATCATGCGGGTCAATGGCCCACGCATAATGGAGCCGGTTATCCGTCGCGCGTAGAAATCGAGCAAGGTTGCGATGTAGGCTTGGTGGGGCGGCTGTCGCCATTCGTCTCTTGGCACGGCGAGCAAGACCAGCGCACGGGCCAAGGGAAGGCGACGTTCCAACCTGAACTGATCGCCCCACTCGTCGATGCGGTCACGGCCGGACCTTGCAAAACCCTCCAGCCGGGCCTCGATCTCGGCGTGAAGTTCGCGTCTCGGTCGAGCGGTCCACTCCAGGGCCTGTTCCGTATCGAAATCAGAAAGCCCAGCCTGTCCGGCAGCCAGCTTTGCTTCCATGACGATGGCATCGGCTGCGCAGAATTGAGAGACTGCGGCCGAGAGCAGGAGGATGAAGTCCTCTTCCTCGGTGATCCGACGCTCGACGATAGCCAGAAGGCCGGGATGATCCGTATCGGGCAAGACCCTGCGCCGCTCATCCCATACGGCAGATAGCCGTATTCGAGACGTCGACAATGCGGCGACACGCAAAAGTGTTTCGTCAAGTTCGACATCGAGCTGCTGTGCCCGCTCGCGCACCCGCGCTTCCCTGCGTTTTAGCCGCCCAAGCCAGACCTCGTCATCTTCGCGGTCGAGGCGATCCGGGACTGGCCCGGTGATAAGAGCATAGCCTTCCTCTGGGTGGTCGATCAGCCATCCAGGCGTGACGATCTCGCCTCTGACCACCAGGGGCATTGCCGGGTTCAGAGCCTTGAGGGCAAGGGCCAGCCGAATGTCCTGCGACACGCCGTCCAGAGCCGCGATGGTACGAACTTTCGCGCGCAATCCAGGATGCTGGCCGGCCTCCTCCATCCAGGTGACCAGTTCGCCGTGCAGAAGCAAGTCCCGAGCTTCCTCCCATTGAGGGACCTGGGCAGCAGCGAGCGCGAATCGCTCAGGCGTCGCGTACCGGGCACCGGCAAGGACGATGGACCTGCGGCTCTCGGTTTCCTCATTCGCGCGGTGCCGTGGGGGAGCGGCCGGCATGTCTCCATCAAGCCAGCGCCGAATTTCCTGCCACCCCCAGCGGTTGCGGCGGTCGACGCAGAGCAGGCCGCGGAAAAGCGCATCCAGGCCGGGCCCAAGGTCGGCGGGAATGGGGGCCCCGTTTGTCAGGACGTTGATAAGGAACGCCTGGTCATCGGCGCCACCGAAACATTCTCCCCCCGTGACCTGCTCGAGCAGGATCATGCCCAGGCTCCACCAGTCACTGGCGGCCGCGACACCCCCTGCGACAGCCTCTGGCGCAGTATATCGGGTGATCTCTAGCGGAGACACGACATCGAGATCGTATTCCGAAAGCCGCGCCGAACCGAAGTCTGTAAGCACGAGATCGAGCGGGTTCCTTGCCCGCACCATGATCGCTTCCGGCCTCAGATCACGATGGCGCAAACCGCATTCAGCCAACGCAGAAAGAGCCCCGCCAACTTCGACGAGTATGCTCGACAACGTATCGACATCGTCCTGCAGCAGACCAAGGTCGGCCAAGGTTCCTCCCCGCAGATATTCCGAGACCTCGAACGCGCGATCCTCATGGCGGCCCGTTTCGAAGATCTCAGGGACATGGTCGCGGTCAAGCGACCGCAAGACGTCGTGAACCCCAGGATCCGGTTCACTGCCGTCTGCATACAGGGTCAGAATCGCCTGGCGACCGTCTTCGTCCCGGACAGTCTCGAAGCGCTCGCGCACCTCGCTTGTAGTGCTGATCCGCCTAAGCAGCTGCCATCCGGCGATCCGGGGTGCATCGGTCTCGGTCAAAGACGCCTGGATGGGCGTGGGTAGGACGCTTGAAGGCGTAGCCTGTGGCGAAACCTCATCGACCGCATCTTCCCCACACACCTGGCACATCAGGTCCCCCGGATCCATGGCGTGGCCGTTCGCGCATTGGACCGGGTTGTCAGCGAGAATTGCGGGTGCGGCGGTAGTCGGCCGCCAGCCCTGTGGCCGTACTGGCAACGAGATGAGATCCCAGCCGCATTCAAGATTGTCGACCTCACCCTCGCAGACGATTTCATCGACGAGTCGTTCGGTGTGGCAGTTCGGGCAGAAGCGCATCATTGCCCAGCAATCCCCAATTGGTCTGAAGTCATAATCGAATGCCCCGATGCCGCCATCGCCCGGCGAAGCCTGGCTAGGTCTCCACGCGCGGGAACTCCTGCGAACCAAGCGTTTCCGTCAGCTTCGAACATCACATCGAGCTTCCTGTCGCTCGCATCGATGACGCGGTGGTATTCCGCAAATTCGGAGCCTCTCGGCGTCAGCACGGTCAAAATCTGATTGTCGCTTCCGCGTAGCGCCAGTGTCTGCGGCTCACTCGAGACGAATGGGCCGCTCATTACCGCGTCGACCAGGCCCGGGTGGGCTACGAGCCAGGATCCGATCTCACGAAGCTCCCGGCCGGTGAAAACCAGAATGGAACCGACAGATACCTCTCGCCAGGCAGCGAGCACATCTCGCAGGACTTCGGGCTGCTCGAACGGTTCGCCTCCTGAAATGGTAAGGCCGTCGGCTTCGGACGCCATCGCCCTGATCTCCCCCACTAGATCAGCCAGCGGCATTCTGCCGCTATCATGCTGCCAAGTATCCACCGAGATGCAGCCGGGGCATTGGATCGAGCACCCCTGAAACCACACGCCCACGCGGCGGCCAGGCCCCAGTGTCGTGACGGGGAAATGAATTCTCGAAATCGAAGCGAACATCAGGCCGCTCTCAAGACCAGCGATGTCACTGCCTCGGCGACGACATCGTCGATGACTACCGCCCCTTCGTCCTCCCGGTCGAACAGGCCCCGCGCCAAAGGATTGATGAGGTGCGCCTCGATCTTGTTGCGGATGCCTCGGCCCCCATTCGCGAGGTCGGCGGTGCACAAGATCCGCAACTTTTCGAGTGCCGGCGGTGCGATGGAGATCTGGCGGCCACCTGCGCTTGCATCTTCAACCACGCGATTGACCATGGAGGTGAAAATCCCGTCCGCCACTTCCGGCCGGATGAAATCGAAGACGATCACGTTTTCGCCGAAGCGATTGAGAATTTCCGGTCGGTTCAGGACAAGCTTGAAATGATTTTCGATCTCGCCCCTGACCCTTGAGCGTACTTCCTCGAATGGCTGGTCGGGCGTGACATTGGCCACTCGGCTGCCATCGGGGGCCGTCGAATATATACCCAGGTTCGATGTAAAAATGATGAGAGCTTCGGAGAAGTAGACCCTATCCCCGCGACCGGAAGTCAGGACGCCGTCGTCCAAAATTTGCAGGAATTTGTCGAGGATGCGCGGATGTGCTTTCTCGATCTCGTCGAACAGGACGACGCTGAAAGGCCGCTCTCGCACGGCGTTGGTCAGTTCGCCGCCGACATCATATCCAACGTAACCGGGCGGGGCGCCGATCAACCGCTGGTCCGCATGTTCGGCGCTGAATTCAGACATGTCGAAGCGGATGTAGGCGCTCTCGTCACCGAAGAGCAGTTCAGTGACAGTCTTGGCGAGTTCGGTCTTTCCGACGCCTGTCGGACCCGCAAGGAATGCCACGCCGCGAGGTCGTCCACCCCTCCCGCGCGTGCCGATGCCGGTCGCAGCTCGTTTGATGATATCGAGCATATGCACCGCAGCGTGATCCTGACCGATCACCCTGCGGCCGATTGCCGCCGCCCCATTGCTGATTTTCGCCCGTTCTAGCTTACGCCATGCGTCTTCGGTGACGCCCACTTTGTATCGCCTGACCGCCTCCGCGACCTCGGATACGACTACATTTTCCGCTCGTGAAAGCTGGACGACCGCATTGAGGTCAACCAGCAGCAATCCCTCGGTGGAATCGACAAGATCATCTTCAGCTTCACGCAGGACGTCTGCCGACGCTTCCTTCGCTCCGGGTATTCCGCGCACGAGCGAGGCCGCAACCAATTGCCTGGTCGCCCGGTCCGGCGGGGCTAACGAGATGTGGCGCAACTTGGGATTGTCAATCAGAAGCCAGTCCGGAAGATCTCCTTCCTTCTCTGCGATCCAGACGACCGAATTGAAGCGTGGCGCGCGGTCGGGGCCAACTGGACGCGGTCGAGCAGTTTGGCTCAGAACAAGCGCTCGAGTGAAAAGCTGGTGCTCCGACGCGGAAAGTGCGTCATTTCGAACAACGAGCCTTGACGCGAAATCCACGACCAGTGCGATCGGCGGACCGTCCATCGCAACGATGCGCTCCATCGTACTGGCCAAGAGGTCCGTTCCGGCAGGGGCCTTGCCGTTGACAGCGGTAAGGCCAATCGCTGCCAGAACTTCATCCGCATTGGATTCAGACCCATCGGGCCGAGGAAGAACGGTAAAACCCGCGAGCGGGTCATATCGTACGATATGCTCATACCCGGCTTCCGTAAGCGTCGAGCCGATGACATCGCTCAGCGGGACCGCCACGACGCGCGCACCAATCGCTCGGGTTTGCAAATCTCGAACGTTACCGGTCAGAACGAATTGACTCTTCAACGGTAAGAATCGCGCCAGGTCACGCACCCAACGTGCCCGGCTATCTTCACTCGTCACTCTACATATCCCCTTCGCGCCGACGCGCGTTGAGGTTAAGTCTATCTAGGTAAAGAATTAGGTCAACTTCATCACGCCGACGCGCTTTCCCGTAGATGTCGGCGAATGCCTCTCGAACCCTGATCGAATTACTGAAAAAAATGTGGCCGCGCACTCCGCGAACTCAAACGGTAAATGGTCCGAATTTCACAAGCGATGTGACACACCCAGCCGGAGGAAGCTTGGCAAAAAGCGGCCTCCTAATCCTTTTGGCACAGTCCGAGCCACCCGGGAATTCCGTTCGCAAGCGGACTAGTATTCTTCCTCATCAGTAAGGGCCTCCGGATATCCGCCTACCATCGACCATCCGGTCGGCGTCTTTTTGAACAATTGACCGAGACCCACGCCAAGCTGACGATCACCGGAGAGGAAGCATTGCTCGCATATGTTGCCCCACGGCCCTCCGCGATGGAGGGGGCCATCAATCATATAGTCCGCTTCGACAAAAACCTTGCCGCAACCGTCACATGCTTCGACATCGTCCTACCATTCACGTCCTCGCGACTTCGTTACGTCGTCTTCGAATTGTTCCATATCTATCGGCTCAATTTCCGGCATTTTATCCCCGTGAACTTGAGCCTTACCGCTGAAATGGGCGAACTTGTCCGGTTCAAGTCGAGCGCACTGACGGACATAGGATTCCATCTCAGCGGCGTGTGGAACGAGGAGACGATCCTGCAGAAACTGGAGCACCTGGGTCTGATGTTCGGAGCGATGCGCGCCGCTCCAAGCGGCATCGTGGCAGGCCTCGGCATCCCTGCGCGCCATCTCACAATCGCGATGCTGGTCTTTGCACGCTTGTGGGACTGGTACGTGCAATGGCGTGAGGTGCGCCGCGGGTTCTTCACCCGCTGGGAGGTCGACATGCTCCGTCTCGCATCGGCGCTGACCCGCAAACAGATCGGATGGCTGCGCTAAATGCTGGGCCTCGCGGCCAGGCTCACTCCGATCGAAGGGTTGATCAGCGAACAGGACATAGACACCGCGCAAGCCGACTGGGGCGCGGCTTGCGATCGACTCTATGCCCACGCGGCCGAGCGGGCCAAGGAAATCGAGCGAGTCGCCCGCGTCCATCGCGATCCCTTCGAGCCGATTCTTTGGGTCCTGCAGGCCGACAGCCCGGTGGGCTAATACCGTAAGATCGCCGACGAAATCCTGCGGCTTGCGCCCAATCCTGATCGGTATCCGCGCGCCGCCGCTGAGGCGGCGCGCTCCTTCCTGCTCATTCGGCTCGGCCTGCATCTTGGGCTCCGTCAGAAGAACCTGCGGCAGCTGATGATCTGCCCTCGCGGCCAGTTGCCACGCTCTGAACGACAACTGGAAACCCTGAAACGCGGTGAGATCCGCTGGAGCGAGCGCGACAACGGCTGGGAAGTCTTCATCCCGGCCATCGCGTTCAAGAACGCGGGATCATCGTTCTTCGATGGCCGTCCGTTCCGGCTGGTGCGGGCCACGACAGCCGAATGACTTTCGCCTGAGGATCGCGAGACCCACCCACGCTCCATTCGCTCAATATCGGCAACAGGAAGCAGTCCATCGGGACCGCCGGTATCGAAGAATGCCATATGATACTTACGCTTTCGAGTTGGATCGTGGTCCGAAGCGGCCGAACTCGACGAACGCGTCGGCATATCGGCTCAGCAGGCCCCGGGCCAACTGATAGGTTGCCCAGGCAGCCTCACTGCATACCGTTATCATTCACCAATATCAGCCCTGGAATTGGCCAGTCGTGGCAATCGCGCTGTCAATGCAGCTGAGATGCTTTCGTGCACCCCTGTCGCAAAGTCGTCGGGCATGACCGACAATGCCTTTTCCGGGGCATTGCCCGCAATATCCAGAAGCTCCGTGATGCTGTCGGACATCAGTTTCGCACTGAGGCCTGCAGCTTTGCCACTCTGCACAAAATGTCGCCCCATGATTTCCAACATCCGGTAATGGCGGCTCTTGCCGGCCGACATTGCGATGCGGAACTGATTTTGGGCGATCTGGCCCTTATCGAACGTTGGCTGGGCCGACAGGACGTCGTAGAATGGCGTCGATCGGAACCCGCCTCCCGGCTCGAGGAAAATGCTGAAATTCTTTGCGTGCCCGTCCGTCGCGCCCATGAGCCAGAACAGTATCTGACTCTTGAAGAAGGCGGCCTGGTCGCTTTGCGGATCATTGGTACCCCGGAGCAATTCGAGGATCTGCCGCATGCCTGGCCCACCATCGCTCTGGTATTTGCGCGTTGGTGGAATTCCGATCGCCTGACAGCAATCTTCCTGAGGGAGGCGCAGAATGCGGCTACCATCGCGCCAGCGCCGATCAAACCGCTCTACGACGAGGACGCGCCGTTGCCCGAATGTCATTATCTCGGTCGACGCCACTTTCAGCCCGAAGGCTTCCATCAGCTTCAGACAATAGTGCTCGTTGTCAACGCTGTCGGACATGTCGATCATGCCCTCGGACGTCGGAATCTGGCCGAGCTGCGGTTTGAGGATATGTGTGGTCGGAGTGGTGCCTAGCGGTCGACACCAGCGCCCATCCCTCAGCAGCAGCGCGGTCTTCTCCTGCGCGCCTGCCACCGATATCCGGAATTCCTGTTCACGGTCGACGCCCAGCGGAGCGCTGGCGAGGTCCGCCAGCATGGCCTCTATCTCCGCATCGCTGATGTCCTGGGCCTCAATTGGTCTAGCCGTATCCAGATCCGCTCCCTCGGGAATGAACTGCATCGCGCCGACGCAGTCGCGTCCAATTGCCTCCAGCAAGCTGTAATAGTCTGTACCTTGCGCCCCCATCCGCTCTGCAACACGCCTTCGCACGGCATCGCGATCCGGTAGGAGATTATCGAAGACGGCGGCGACCTCTGCGCCGCGGTATGCATCCAGGCGCAGCGGCAGGGACATCGATACCGCGAACCGGTGCTCCCATTGAAGCCATTCTGCTGCGTAATGAAAGGAGGTCGCACCATTGGCGGCCTTTTCAAGGCGCCCGACAAGACGCCCGTTGATCAGGACATCTAGAGGAGCATGGCTTTTCTTGCGCGCCATAGCCTAGAAAACATCCTCGATCGATTTTCCAACCTTACGGCGCGGTACGATCTGCATATCCAGATCCAGAGCAGCTATGATCCCTAAAAGCGTCTCGAGCTTCACTCCCTCACTTCCGTTTTCGATGGCAGAAATCGTCTTTTGATGCGTCCCAACTTTGCTCGCAAGGTCCGTCTGGCTCATGGATCGACGCCGTCGCTCCGTCTGAAGCAGAGCGCCTAGTTGGCTGGCAAGCCGTACCACTTGTTCCATGAGCACTGCTCCACCTATAACCCAAAAGGTATATTCATTATATATACCCTACAAGGTATTATCAAGAGATATACCCTGTAGGGATTAAGCTCTAGATATAACCTTTAGGTTATGATTTGCCAAATCGCTCCGTCATGTCAGTCCGCGTCTGGACGGTTCCACGTTGCAAAGTTGGGCTTGAGGATCTTGGCTCCATCACGAAGACGTTCCAGCTCGTCAGACCAAAACTGCATCAAAGCGACCCGCTCGCTCCAATATTCACCGCGAGTATTCGCAAGCCCGGCCATAGTTGTCGCGGTCGAGTCCGGCACGATACCCGGGATCTCCCCGTCGCAACGCCGCGGCGCCGGCTGCCCGGGCAACAGCGCAATCCGGGTAATAGGTTTCACCCGCCAGTGCTCGCTGCGGGCGCGAGGAAGGAGCCGGGCCGCGGCCTCCACTGCCTCGATGGCAGTGATAGTTGCCGGTCTTGCGGTTGTTATGACAGCCTGCCGCATCGAGGCCGCCCGGATGGGCGTCGGCCGCGAACGGCGCCAGCACACAGACCAGCGCCAATGAAATCCCCCTGATCCTCATTGCCCCAAATTGCGATGAACGATCTGCAATGTCGAGGTGAGAAGCCGCTGATGTGAGTGCGATTCAAATGGCCACGGATCCGTGATGAAAGCCGCTTCGCCGCAAACAAGCAGGCAGCCGATCCAGAATGACCTCATGACGCAGCGCGCATTGAAGCGCTGGAAGATGCAGCACCCCGTTTGCGCTGCGAGTTGAACGACGCACGCGAAGCGATGGGATTTTCGGCCAGTCAGGCGCAGCGACCAGCGACTGGTTGGTCAGCGCAAGGCGGGAACGAAACCAGCGCAGCGCTGTTCCTGTATCGAACGCCCTGCAAAGGGCTGGAACCTGACGGTCCCGCTTCCCCACCCCCTCCGTGGGACCGCCACTCATCAAGGGCCGCTTCTTTTGAAGTGGCCCTTTTTTCGTCGATACCACCGGTCGCACGAATCCGTTGCCGCCGCCAGACCACCGCCCTCTACAGAACTAGCTGTCTGGTCGTGAACCCGTAAATGGGACGCCAGCGGCAGGGGATCGAACCCGCACCTAAGCCTCAAGGCTCAGGATCACTGTGGTGATACGTCTACCAATTCCGTCACGCTGGCCCCGACGGTTTAGCGCGAAGTTGGGCATGCGGCTATCAAACTCCCTTCCTTGGCGGTTGGGAGCTGATTCAGGTTCGGCATGAGCCGATATGATTTGACCGACTTCGAATGGCGGGTGATTGAGCCAATGCTACCTAATAAGCCGCGAGGCGTGCCCCGCGTTGATGATCGCCGCGTGCTGAACGGCATTTTTTGGGCGCTTCGGTCCGGTGCGCCCTGGCGCAACCTGCCTCAACGATATGGTCCGCGCACCACCTGCTACAATCGCTTCACTCGATGGCGAAAGGCGGGCTCACGACTAAAATCCACGCGCTGGTCGATGGGCAAGGCCTCCCGATCCGGCTGCGCCTGACCGCCGGGCAAAGCCATGATGGTCAAGCGGCAAAGGCCACAAAACGACAGATAGCGAAGCTGACGATTCAGCCAGCCACAAATGAGAACAGCGGGCAATGTGCGTACGTGGGTGACTCTGCGGGGCAGATATCAGATACGAACCATAACCCTCAGCCGATCTGCGTCGGCGCAGTACCGTAATAGCTCGATACACGATCCGCGTAGGCTTGATTGAACTCGGGAGCGTTGTTTGCCCAACTGGGGCCGCCTTCAAGCACTCGGCGGTCGATCGTGACAATGTAATCGTCCCCGGCTGCATCATAGGCCAGCACGTCGAAGGGTACGGGGTAGAAGCTCTTGTTGAACCCCAGGAAGCCTCCCAGGCTCAGAACCGCGAACGTCGATTGCCCTGAACGCTTGTCGACCATGAACGCCTTGATGTGACCAAGGTTATCGCCGTCGCGCGAACGCACCTTCAGCCCTGAAGTATCCGCTTCGACGAGGGTCGGCGTTGCTGCTGATACTTCTGTCATCGATAGCTCCTTGTAGCCGTGCTTGCGCTGGCGATGCGGTAAAGGTCAGGTATGCGCCGTCCCACGAACAAGGATGGCGTGGGTCTAACACCTAACGCCTCACACCGTTCCGCGAGCATCGCGCGAGGCGTTCGAATGAAAAGCAATGCTGCCGAGCGAGCTTCCGCCGCGCTGCGATGAGATCGCTGCCAGGCGCAGGCTCCGGGCTACCAACCCGCAGCGCAGCCCATGTTTCATATCAGGCAAGGAGCATCGGCGGCCCTGCCGCCCTCCAAAACTGGCGCGCGCATAAGTTTGAGCCATGCATGTGCGGGAACCAAGTCGTCCATCGGTCTGTTGAGAACATACAAAGAACGAGGATGCGCATATGAGCGATGAACTGCCTAACCCGAAGCTGGATGATCACCCGGGATCAAATACCGAGAAGGACCCGTCGGACTGGGTGTCGGGCGATGACCCGATGACCGGCGCCCAGGCCTCCTATCTCACGACTTTGTGCGAGGAAGCAGGTGAGAACTTACCGCCCGACGACCTCAGCAAAGCAGAAGCGTCGCAGCGAATCGACGCGCTTAAAGCGAAGCTAGGACGGGACTGAAAAGTATGGACCAAGCAGGGAAGTAGACACGTGCGGCTATGGCGTCGGCCTCTCTGTACCCTCTTAGGAGCCAGTGTTTCTATGCCGATAGCATAGTCCTTACCAACAGGGCGCGCGATCGAGTTGCGGCGCCGGATAGTCGCAGTCATTGAACGCACAGATCGGGGCGCTATGCCGTAGCTCCGATCCGCCCATACCGCGGCGCCGAACCTTCTGACTGTTCCCCTTCGCACTCTGAAGAGCACAGTCGATCGTTGCCGGGCTCATCTGCAACAACCTCACCGTCAGCGTCCTCCCCTCCCGACATTAGTCAGGGAGCAGTTTAGAAGAGACAACAACAGCTTTACCGAGAGCATTTCAGGCGAGGAAATTCGTCTCTGACCCAGATTGCCGCGCGACACGAAAGAGTGACCCAGACTTTCATCCTTCACCGCGTCCGTCGGGAAACATACCGATCAATGCCATAGTTCGGACATGCCACAGAGGCAGGCGGCGACTTCTGAAGCAAGGCCGGACGTGGTTGTAAGCAATCAGACCCCGCACCGGCCACCGGCGCCCGCGCCCTCACGGGGCTAAGCGTATGGCGCGGCGTGTGCAGCCGGCGCTACACGCGCTATCACCCATCAATCCTCGACGAGGAAAGGTTACCGCGGTAAGCTGGCTGGCGCCGGATCAGACTTCAGGCTTTATGGGCGACGCAAGCCATATGCGTGCCCCGTCAACGGCTCGACTTCAACCCCTTCGCGAAGCTGATCAAGATAGTCACTCCACCATTGATGCATGGCGGTGCGCTCGCCCCAGTAGAGCCCGCGATTGTAGATTCCCCGGATCGCATTGGTGTCCATATGGGCAAGCGAGCGCTCGATCGCATCCGGGCTCCACCGCCCGCTTTCGTTGAGCAATGTCGAGGCGGTAGTTCGGAGGCCATGCGCGGTGACTTCGTTCGGGCCATAGCCCATGCGGCGAAATGCATTGTTGACGGTGTTCTCGCTCATTGTCCGGCGCGATGTATGAAACGCCGGGAATACGTTTCCGGTCGCTCCCGTCAAACTCTGCAATTCACGCAGATAGCCTATCACTTGGCGCGAAAGCGGCACCCGGTGTGGAAGTCGCATTTTCATTCGTTCCGCAGGAACCGTCCACACTGAGTGCTCGAGATTGAACTCCGACCAGTCCGCTTTTCGCAGCTCACCGGGCCGCGTCATCACGTGTGGTGCGATCTGCATGGCAAGCCGGGTCAACGCGTTGCCTGAGTATTTATCAATATCCCGAAGCAACTGACCGACCTGTGCCGGCTCGAGCAGCGCCGCGTGATGCTTTACTTTTGGGGCTATCAAGGCGCCGCGAAGAATAAACGTCGGGTCACTCTCTCCGCGGCCGGTAGCCACGGCGTATCGAAAGATGCGGCTTGCAAATGACCGGCAGCGGTGGGCCGTCTCCCGCTTGCCCTGCGCTTCGATCCCCTTGAGAACGGCCATGATCTCGAGCGGTTTGATATCGGCGACGGGCCGCTTTGCTATCGGTTTCAGCCGACTGAGGAGCCAGTTCGCCTTGACGATGGTCGCTTCGGCCCGCTCTTCAGCCACCATTCGCTCGATGAACTCCTTGGCAATGTCCTCGAAAGTGTTAGCCGCATGGAAAGAGGCGATAAGCTTCTTCTGCTTGCGCAGCGCAAGCGGATCCTCCCCGGCCTCCAGAAGCCTTCTCGCCTCGTCAAGCTTGCGCCTTGCACCGGCAAGGCCGACGTCCGGGTAACGCCCCAGCGCGAGACGCTTCTGCTTTCCTGCGAACCGGTACTTGAAGCGCCAGAGCTTCGACCCTGCGGGGTGGATCTCAAGATAGAGCCCGCGGCCATCGCTGCATCGGTAGGCCTTCTCCGCAGGCTGGAGGTGGCGGATCTGCATTTCCGTAAGCGCCATTGGCGATTCTCCTCGACGGGTCGAGGAGCGTGACAGCAGGCAAGTGGCCACGGGTTCGATGCCCGATGGGGCAAATTCCCGGTCTCCCGTGGCACCACTCGTTCAGGATACCCTGATTTTACCTGACACGCTCCGAGACTGTTGAGGCTCAGGAATGGCAGAAAACCGCCATTTTTTCAACCTTGGGAGACGTTTTGGGAGGGGTCAATGGTGCCGCTTACAGGATTCGAACCTGTGACCCCATCATTACGAATGATGTGCTCTACCAACTGAGCTAAAGCGGCGTGCCTTGCGGGCAGGCGGGCCATTTACATGGCGACGGGGTGATAGGCAATCGCCTTTCATGCCTTTTTTGTGCTGCTTGCTCTGGGGCTTCGGTGCAGGTGCTGGATCCTGCGAAAAACCACATCTGGGCGCTTCGGCCCCGTACCTTTGAGAGGGGGTATTGGGGGGAGCGCTTGCCCCCATCTTGGGCGCAAATGGCGGCACCCTCGTTGCTGGAATGCCGGTCCGTGCGCCGGTCATACGACTTTTCTATTTTATCGAACATGTACCTCTATTTTATCCATCTTTATCGAAGTTCGAATTTCCGCGAGAAAGACCTCACCGGGCAAGAGCGCCCCTCACCGAGGAGTTTCAACATGACCATCGCCGCCGCCCCGACCGCCACTGCAACCCCTGGCAACTCGCTGATTTCTCCTGACAATCACGCCCTTGTCCTGATCGATTTCCAATCGCAGATGGCCTTCGCCACCAAGTCCATCTCCGCCGAACTGCTCCGCAACAACGCTGCGCTCATCTCGCGCGGGGCGAAGTCGTTCGGCGTGCCCACCATCCTCACCACAGTTGCCGAGAAAAGCTTCTCCGGCCCGATGTTCGACGAGATCACCGATGCCTTCCCTGGCCAGGAACTGCTTGACCGTACTTCGATGAACACCTGGGAAGATGCTGCCGTGATCGCCGAGATCAACCGCATCGCCAAACCCCGCATTGTCTTCGCCGGTCTGTGGACTTCGGTGTGCATCGTCGGCCCGGTGGCATCGGCCATCGACCAGGGCTTCGAGGCCTACTTCATCGCCGATGCCTGCGGCGACATCTCGGACGAAGCGCATGAGATCGCCGTTCAGCGTATGATCCAGCTTGGCGCGGTGCCGATGACCTCGCTCCAGTACCTGCTCGAACTGCAGCGCGACTGGGCGCGTACCGAAACTTACGACAGCACCACCGGCATCGCCAAGGTCTGGGGTGGTTCCTACGGCCTGGGCATCAAATACGCCAAGACCATGTTTGGCGCTTCGGAAGGCGCAAACTGAGTTAAGCTCGGGATCGGCGGCATCTTACCCTCATCTGTCGCCGCCGGTCCCACCCGGCCCTTTCGGGGGCTTCGACAAGCTCAGCCTGAGCGGGTTTCGAAGGTAACTTCAGACCTGCCCAACCTGAGTGGATTTCAAGCATAGCTGTAGACCCGCTCCATCCGAATGAATTGCAAAAGTAGCTTCAAAACCCGCTCAGGCTGAGCTTGTCGAAGCCCCATGCGGCATCTCCACCTTCATCCAAGGATCAGCATCATGGCTTATGTAACCACCACCGACGGCGTTGAAATCTTCTACAAGGACTGGGGCCCGAAGGACGCCCAGCCGATCGTCTTCCATCACGGCTGGCCGCTGTCGTCGGACGACTGGGATGCGCAGATGCTGTTCTTCCTTGCGAAGGGCTACCGCGTCGTCGCGCATGATCGCCGGGGCCACGGCCGTTCGGCGCAGGTGAGCGAGGGCCATGACATGGACCACTACGCCGCCGATGCCGCCGCCGTGATGGAGCACCTCGACCTCAGGAACGCCGTCCACATCGGTCACTCGACCGGCGGCGGCGAAGTTGCCCGCTACGTCGCGCAGTACGGCATTCCGCAGGGCCGCGTCGCCAAGGCGGTACTGGTCAGCTCCGTCCCGCCGATCATGCTCCAGACCGAGCGCTACCCCGGCGGCCTGCCGATCGCGGTGTTCGACGGCCTTCGCGCCGCCCTTGCCGCCAACCGCGCGCAGTTCTTCCACGACCTCGCCGCCGGCGCCTTCTACGGCTTCAACCGCGAGGGTGCGACGGTCATCCCCGCCGTGATCGACAATTGGTGGCGCCAGGGCATGATGGGCAGCGCAAAGGCCCATTACGACGGCATCAAGGCCTTCTCCGAAACCGACCAGACCGATGACCTGAAAGCGATCACCGTCCCCGTGCTCGTCCTCCAGGGCGATGACGACCAGGTCGTGCCGTACAAGAACGCCGCCGAGTTGCAGGCCGAGATCCTGCCCGACGCCACTCTCAAGATCTACCCCGGATTGTCGCACGGGATGCTGACCGTGGACGCCGAAGTCATCAACCCGGACCTGCTCGCCTTCGTGCAGGCCTGAGCCAACGCCTGCCGACCCGCTCCCTGCTGTCGTTCACGAGAAGGCAGCGGGGGCGGGACCTGCGCCGCGCCGGTGGAGCGGGCTTCGACAAGCTCAGCCTGAGCGGGATCAGGGCAGTCCGAGAGCATCCTTTTTCAAATCCGCTCAGGCTGAGCTTGTCGAAGCCCCCACCCCAGACACCGAGGAAACAGATATGAAACCCTACCTTCTCTCTCTTGCCGCCGGGCTTTTGGTGGGCGTCGTTTACAGCTTCCTCGGGGTTCGTTCGCCCGCCCCGCCGATGATCGCATTGATCGGCCTGCTGGGCATCCTGCTGGGCGAACAGGTGATGCCGCTGGCAAAAAAAGTCTGGGCAGCCGAGGACGTCGCCCACTTCGTCCAGACCGACTGCCGCCAGCATGTGCTGGGCCGCCTGCCGGGTGACAAGTTCCCCTGCCGCGCCTCCACAGACAAGGCGGAAGCATGATTACCCGCCGCCAGACGATTGCCGGCGCCGCTGCCTCGTCGCTATTGCCTGCCATGCTCTCAGCCCAACCGGCCCGATCAAACGAAAGCTCTCCCATGACCGACACGATCATCATCAACGCCAAGATCACCACGCTGGACCGCGAGAACCCGCAGGCTGAGGCCGTGGCGATCCGGGACGGCAAGTTTCTGGCCGTCGGCAGCGAACAGGAAGTTCGCGCGGCAGCCCCTGAAGCCACCGTGATCGACGCCAAGGGCCACCGCCTGATCCCCGGCCTGATCGACAGCCACATGCACATCATTCGCGGCGGCCTGAACTTCAACATGGAGCTGCGCTGGGACGGCGTGACCAGCCTGTCCGAAGCGATGGCGATGCTGAAGGCCCAGGTCGACAAGACCCCCGCCCCGCAGTGGGTGCGCGTGGTCGGCGGCTTTACCGAACACCAGTTCGCCGAAAAGCGCCTGCCCACCATCGCCGAGCTGAACGCGGTAGCGCCCGATACCCCGGTGTTCATCCTGCACCTCTACGACCGCGCGCTGCTCAATGCCGCGGCGCTGCGGGTGGTGGGCTATACCAAGGACACGCCCAACCCGCCCGGCGGTGAAATCGTGCGCGATGCACAGGGCAACCCCACCGGCCTGCTGCTGGCCCAGCCCAACGCGACGATCCTCTATTCGACGCTGGCCAAGGGGCCGAAGCTGCCGCCGGAATACCAGATCAATTCGACCCGCCACTTCATGCGCGAAGTCAACGCGCTGGGCGTCACCGGCGTGATCGATGCGGGCGGCGGCTTCCAGAACTACCCCGACGACTACGAGATCATCGAGAAGCTGCACGCCGACGATCAGCTGACGGTGCGCATCAGCTACAACCTGTTCACCCAGAAGCCGAAGGAAGAATTGGCCGACTTCCAGGGCTGGGTGAAGCAGGTAAAGCCCGGCCAGGGCGACGATACCTACCGCCACAACGGCGCGGGCGAGATGCTGGTCTATTCCGCCGCCGACTTCGAGGACTTCCGCGTGGAGCGCCCCGACATGGCGCCCAGCATGGAAGGCGATCTCGAACCCGTCATCCGTCTGCTGGCAGAGCACCGCTGGCCCTGGCGCCTGCACGCCACGTATGACGAGACGATCGGCCGCGCGCTCGACGTGTATGAGAAGGTCAACCGCGACATCCCGCTTACGGGCATCAACTGGTTCTTCGACCATGCCGAGACGATCAGCGACCGCAACATAGACCGCATCGCGGCTCTTGGCGGCGGCATCGCCGTGCAGCACCGCATGGCCTATCAGGGCGAGGACTTCGTGCAGCGCTACGGCGCCAAGGCGGCAGAGCGCACCCCGCCGATCGCCAAGATGCTGGCCGCCGGCATCCCGGTGGGCGGCGGCACCGATGCCACCCGCGTTGCCAGCTACAACCCTTGGGTCTCGCTGTCGTGGCTGGTGAGCGGACGCACCGTGGGCGGCCTGCGCCTGTACCCAAATGCCAACCGCGTCAGCCGTGAAAAGGCGCTGGCGATGTGGACGCATGAGAACACCTGGTTCTCCAGCGAAGTGGGCAAGAAGGGGCAGATCAAGGCTGGCCAGCTGGCCGACCTCGCGCTGCTCTCGGACGACTTCTTTGCCGTGCCCGAGCACGAGATCGTCCATATCCGCGCGATCCTGACGATCCTGGGCGGCAAGGTGGTCCACGGTGATGGCGACTTCCGCCCGCTCGCTCCGGAGTTGCCGCGTCCGATGCCGGACTGGTCGCCGGTCGCCACCTTCGGCGGCTATTACCAGACGCCCGAAGCGAAGGAAAAGCTGGCCTCTGCCTGCGGCTGCGCCAGCAGCTGCGGCGTCCATGGCCACGACCACGCGGCCGCGCTGGGCGCCAATGTGCCGGCAGCGGATGTCCAGACCTTCTGGGGATCGCTGGGCTGCGGCTGCTGGGCGGTTTGAACCCGTACGGCCCCTCTCGATGGGGAGGGGCCGTATCGCCACTATTCAATAATATCGAACGTTTCAGTCTAGATTATTCGGATCGATAGATCCCGGAGTGCCGCCTACACAGGTCTCGCACCATCGACCGAGCGGCATTGTCCCTCTCCCATCGGAGCCACAGACATGAAGACCTTCACCCTGATGATCGCGGCCGCCATGGTGGTCGCGGGCCCCGCAGTCACGCCCGCGTTCGCCGCGCCCCCCGCTTCAGCCGCCGCCGATTATGCCGTCGGCGCCCAGTACGACACCACCCACGTCTACGTGCCGCAAGACCAGTTCGACACCTTCGTCGCCAGCTTCGTCGCCACGTTCGGCGGCACCACCAGCAAGCAGGGCGAATTCCAGGTTACCCCGACCCCCAGCCTCACCAAGTCGCAGCTTGTGCTCACGCCTTCAGGCACGGTCTCGGTTTTCGGCTTCAAGACGCCGATCCCCTACCCCTTCGGCGACGAGCGCACCGGCTATCTGACGACCGATCTCGACGCAGCGGTTACGTCCGCCGTTGCCCACGGCGCAGTGCGCCGACTGGAAAGCTTCCCCGATCCCATCGGCCGGGATTCGGTGATCCAGTGGCCGGGCGGCGTCAACATGCAGCTCTACTGGCACACCGCGAAGCCCAATTACGCCCCGCTGACCACCGTGCCCGAGAACCGCATATACCTGACCGCAGACGCCGCGCCCGCCTTCCTCAAGAGCTGGACCGGCTTCGCCCACGCCAGGATCATGGCTGACGACAAGGCCGCTCCCGGCGCAGAGATCGGCGAGCCGGGCAAGACCATCCGCCGTGTTTCGCTGGACAGCGGCTACGGCAAGATGGTGGTCTACGTCTCGGACGGCCAGCTCCCCTGGCCGTATGGCCGCGACATGACTGGCTACGAAGTGACCGACCTCGCCGCCACGCTTGCCAAGGCCGGCGCAGCGGGGGTGGAAACGCTGGTCGAGCCTTTCGCCACTGGTCAGCGCCAGAGCGCAATCGTGCGCTTTCCCGGCGGCTACATCGCCGAAATCCACTCCGACAAGGTGGGCTGAGCCATGGGCACCGATAACACCCCCCGCTTCGCGATATCGGTGCTGAACTTCGCGCCGACGGGCTTCCTCGCCCGCCTCCTGCTGGTGAGCGCGTATCTCGTCGGCGGCGTGACCAAGCTGTCCGACTGGCCCTCGGCGCTGGCGGAACAGGCGCACTTCGGCATGACCCCGCCGGCCCTGTGGGCCGGGCTGACGATCGCGGTGGAGCTGATCGGCTCGGCTCTGATCCTGACGGGGCGACTGGTGTGGCTGGGCGCGGGAATGCTGGGCGTGTTCACGTTCCTCGCCGCGCTGACCGCCAATGCCTTCTGGGCCATGCCGGCAGGTGCGGAGCGCTTCGCCGTGACCAACGCCTTCTTCGAGCACATGGGCCTCGTCGGCGGCTTCATCCTCGCCGCGATCCTGAGCTACCGGGCCAAGCAAAGTGGCTGACGGCGCAACCAGGGCCGCGCTGGCGCTCGCCCTCGCGGCCTGCCTGCCTACCGCTGCCCACGCGCAAACCACGGAAGCGTGGCAGGCCCCCACGCTCACCATCACCCGTTACGACGAAGACTGGTCCGACCTCGCCGACGCAGACGAGCGCGCGGATCACTGGACCGGCCCGTTCAAGTACATCCCCCTAGGCGAAATCGCGGGAGAGGACGCTTGGCTCTCCACCGGCATAGAACTGCGCGCCCGCAGCGAGAACTACGACGACAACCTGTGGGGCGGCGCCGATGCCCCCGACGACGGCTACGTATGGCTGCGCGCGATGCCCTATGCAGACCTCCACGTCGGCAAGCTTCGCGCCTTCGTCCAGCCGATCGCCGCGACCTCGATCGGCGTAGCGCCCTCCCCCGGCCCGGTGGACGAAACCGGCATCGACCTGCTGCAAGGGTTCGTCGAAGCCGATCTCGGCCCCGTCACCCTGCGCGGCGGCCGGCAGATGCTTTCGCTGGGCACGGAGCGGCTGATCGGCACGCGTTACGGCCCCAACGTACCCCTCGCGTTCGACGGACTGCGCGCTAACGTCAGGGTGGGTAGCGCCAAGATCAGCCTGCTCGCAGTGCGCCCGGTGCAGCCCGGCAAAGGCGATTTTGATGACCGCACCTCATCAGACAAGGCTTTGTGGGGCGCCTATGCCGCGCTGCCGGAACTGGACCTCTACTACCTCGGCTACCGCAACGACGCCGCCCGCTGGGCCGCCCGCACCGGCGCGGAAACCCGCCACAGCCTGGGCGCACGCTGGCACGGCGCCCGCCACAACTGGCACTGGAACGTCGAGGGCGTGGCGCAGTTCGGCCACTTCGCCGGCGGCCGCATCCGCGCCTGGACGCTGGGCACGGAAGTGGGCCGCGCCTTCCCGGACGCCCCGCTGGCCCCGGATTTCACCTTGCGCACCAACGTGGTGAGCGGCGACACCAACCGCTCCGACAACCGCCTCGGCACCTTCAACGCCCTGTTTCCCAAGGGAAAGTATTTCGGCGAACTCTCGCCGGTCGGGCCCTACAACATGATCAACGTCAACCCCTCGGTCGGCCTGCAACTGGCGCCCACCGTATCCGCCAGCATCGGCGCCGCCGCGTTCTGGCGCTACTCCCGCGCCGACGGGGTCTACGACATTCCCGGCAACCTGATCCGGAGTGCGGAAGACAGCCGCGCCCGCTTCATCGGCAAGGAAGTGGAAGCCACCGTAGCCTGGCAAGCCAGCGCCGAACTCGAACTCTCGGCCTCGATCTCCGCCTTCGCGCCGGGCGCCTTCATCCGTGAAACCGGCAGCGGCAAGACGATCCACATGCTCGGCCTGGAAAGCAATTTCCGCTTTTGAGCTTTTCAGTTTCATCGAACTAATGGAGCGATTTTATTCGGATATTCGGGAATGCGCCAGCCCTTTAAACCAGCGTCATAGCCCATTCGGAGACCATCATGACCGCCACACCATCCGCCACGCTGCCCCGCCTCCTGCTGCTGCTGTCCGCCACCACCGGCCTCGTCGATGCCGCTTCGGTGTTGGGGCTGGGCAAGGTCTTCACCGCCAACATGACCGGAAACGTCGTATTCCTGGGCTTTGCCGCCGCCGGGACGCCGGGTTTCAAGGTGATCCCCGCCGTTCTTGCGCTGCTGTCGTTCATGGTGGGCGCCTGGGGCGCGGGGCACCTTGCCCGCAGCCATGTCAAGCGTCCGCTGCGCCGCTGGCTGCTTTGGGCCGCGCTGGTCGAAGGCGGGCTGCTGTGGATTGCCGCCCTGATCGCGCTGAAGATCGACGTCGCCTCGCAAGCCCCGGAACTGGCGGTCCTCACCGTGATCGCGCTGACCGGCTTCGCGATGGGACTGCGTAATGCGACCGTACGCCAGCTCAAGGTGCCCGACCTGACGACCACTGTGCTGACCCTGACCATCACCGGCATCGCCGCCGACCGCGCCGACGGAAAATCTCCCAACCTTGTCCGCCGCTTCGGCGCGGTGCTGTCGATCTTCGCCGGAGCGGCCATCGGCGCGCTGCTGCTGCGCTACGGCGGGCTGCCCCTGCCGCTGGCGCTGGCCGGTACCGTGGTTCTGGGCGCAACCCTGATCTTCAACCGCGACCCTGCTTCGGCCTTGCCGCACCGCCCGTAAAGGCGCGCGCCGCAGCGGCGATCGAGGACCGTTTCAGCGGCCTGAGGCCTCCGCCGGGACAGGGGCGGCCTCGACTGGCCGCGCTTTTACGGCGGTAATGGAACCTTGGCGCGTTCCGCGCACTAAACACACTCATACAGTCGTATCGTTCAGCCGCGCGCCCGCACTCGATAGCACGGCGCCTGTCTGCCGAAGGCCGGGCGTGCCCACGTGGGCAGCGAGGAGGAGTGACGATGAGGGACCAGTCGGAAGCAGTCGCCGGATCGCGGGCACAAGGCGCGATTCTCGAACGCTTCCGCCGCACACGGGACCTCAGCCGCGATCTTGCCGACGGGCTGAACGAGGCGGACATGACGGTGCAGTCGATGCCCGACGCCTCGCCCGCCAAGTGGCATCTGGCGCATACGACGTGGTTCTTCGAAACCTTCCTGCTGCGCGATCAGGTGCCTGGCTATCGCCTGTTCGATGAACGCTGGCCGTTTTTGTTCAACAGCTATTACGAAGCCGAAGGCGCACGTATGGCCCGCCCCGAGCGCGGTCTGCTGACCCGCCCGACCGTAGCAGAAATGCTGGCCTACCGCGACCATGTGGACGAGGCCATGTCCGCCGCGCTGCCCCGGTTGATGGAGCGGCACGGCGAGCTTGTGGAACTGGGTATCCAACACGAACAGCAGCACCAAGAACTGCTGCTGACAGACATCAAGCACCTCTTCTCGCGCAATCCGCTTGGCCCTGCGGCCTACGCCGCAGCCGGTGACGGCGCTGCGGGCACAGACGTTCCGCTGCGCTGGATCACGGGCGCCGAGGGGCTGGCTGAAATCGGCAGCGACGGGGAAGGCTTCGCCTTTGACAACGAATTGCCGCGCCATCCCTCCTGGCTCGCACCCCATGCGCTGGCCAACCGGCCGGTGACCAATGGCGAGTGGATCGAATTCATCGCCGACCAAGGCTATGCAACCCCCTCGCTGTGGCTGTCGGACGGCTGGGACTGGGTGCGGCGTGAGGGCATTGGCGCCCCGCTATACTGGCGCGGACAGGGCGGCGCGTGGGAACATTTCACGCTGGCCGGATGGCAGCCGCTCGATCCCCACGCGCCTGTCACCCACATCTCGTTCTACGAAGCCGACGCTTTCGCGACATGGGCCGGTGCCCGCCTGCCGACCGAGCAGGAATGGGAATCCGCCGCCCAGTTCCGCAATCCGCTGAGCGGAGTCCAGCTGGACCGAGCAGGCGGTGTCACGCCGCGCGCCGAGAGCAAGGATGGCGCTTTCGCCTCGCTGTTCGGCAACGTGTGGGAATGGACCGGCTCGGCCTATCGCCCCTGGCCCGGTTACCGCCCGGCGGCCGGCGCGGTGGGCGAATACAATGGCAAGTTCATGTCCGGCCAGTTCGTGCTCAAGGGCGGTAGCTGCGCCACGCCGCGCGGCCATGTCCGCGCCTCGTACCGCAATTTCTTCCATCCTCATCAGCGTTGGCAGTTCACCGGCCTGCGCCTTGCAAGGAGCCTATAGGCATGCTGTTCACGCCGACGCGCCCCGAAGACGATACCCGCAGCGATGCGCCCGCCATCGACCCGGCGTTCCGCGCCGACGTGCTGCGAGGGCTGGGTCAGGCGGACAAGGCGATCCCCGCACGCTGGTTCTACGACATGCGCGGATCGCAGCTGTTCGAGGCGATCACGCAGGTTTCCGAATATTACCCCACCCGCACCGAGACAGCCCTGCTCCACGACCACGCCCCGGCCGTGGCGCAAACGTTGGGTGCGGACGCTACGGTGGTCGAGTTCGGATCGGGCAGTTCGATCAAGACCCGCATCCTGCTGAAATCCATGCCCCGCGCCACGTATGTGCCGATCGACATCTGCGGCGAGTTTCTCGACGAAGCCTGCGCGGACCTTGCGGCGCTATTCCCGCAGTTGCGGATCGTGCCGGTGGAGGCGAACTTCATGAACCCGGTGCACTTGCCGGTGCAGCGTGACGGGCAGGCGATGCTGGGCTTCTTCCCCGGATCGACCATCGGCAACATGACGGCAGCAGCGGCGATCGACCTGCTGCGCTCGATGCGCCAGACGCTGGGACCGAAAGCGCACCTGCTGATCGGCATCGACCGGGTGAAGGACCCCCAGCGCCTGATCGCCGCTTATGACGATGCGCAGGGGGTGACAGCGCTGTTCAACCTCAATCTGCTCCAGCGCATCAACCGCGAGCTTGGCGGAACCATCCCGATAAGCGAATTTCGCCATGTCGCCCGCTGGAACGAGAATGCGAGCAGGATCGAGATGCATCTCGAAGCCCTCCGCGCCCTTCGCTTCGAGGTTGCCGGCCAGTCCTTCCACATGGACGGCGGCGAGACCATCCACACCGAGAACTGCCACAAGTACCGCCCTAGCGAGATGCGCCTGCTGCTGGCCGCCAGTGGCTGGAACCAGCTGGAACACTGGACCGATCCGCAGGAGGATTTCTCGCTGGTACTGGCCGGGGCCGAAAGCGACCGGCAGACGCCCTGAACCGCGATCAGGCACGGCGGTCCCGGTTTGCGTGGCGGTGCGGGGGTTCGTCGCAGCAGCCGACGTGGCCGCCGCCAGCCTCTGAGGTCGGGATCGACGAGACCGGGCGCTGCGCATGATCTCTCTACGAAAGCGGGCGCACGAGCCGGCTTTGATCGCCGGGCACATGCGCCCCTGAGTACTGAATGTCTCCCCCTCCCGCGACGGGGGTTTCTTCATCGCGGGAGTTAGAGGAGGCGGCCCACGGCAAGGGCCGCCTCCTCCCCGACCCCGTCAGACGGAGTCGGGTAGAGGCGTGTCCGACCTGGGGGAGGGCAACAAGAGCGGCGGACACGCCATCCTTGTTTCAGCTCCCCGTGAGGCCGCCAAGCAGCCCCGTCACGGGCGAGAGCAGGGAAGCAGTTCCTGAACCCGTGCCCCCGCCGACACCGCCGAGCAGACCACTGACGACACCCGTGACCGGGGCGAGAGCACTGCCTGCTCCGCTGCCACCGCCGACGCCGCCAAGCAGACCGCTCACCACGCCGGTCACCGGAGCAAGCGCACTGCCCGCGCCGCTACCACCACCGACGCCACCTAGCAGGCCGCTCACTACGCCCGTGACAGGAGCGAGCACCGTGCCCGCGCCGCTGCCGCCGCCGACACCGCCCAGCAAGCCGCTCACTACGCCCGTGACCGGGGCAAGCACAGTGCCGGCACCCGAACCACCACTGACGCCGCCGAGAAGGCCGCCGACGACCCCGGTAACGGGCGACAGCACCGAGCTGCCGGTCTCCCCCGCACCGAGGCCGCCGACCACTTGGCCGACCAACGGACCAAGCGCTCCGTTCACGGCGTCCAGCACCGGCGAGGTCACCGTGTCCACCACGAGGGTGACAGGTGCCACGACCGGAGCCAGCCCGTCGGTAACCTGGGTCACGCCGCTGCCGACCTGCGCGCCCAGCAGAGCACCGGCAAGGTTGCCGACAGGCGCCAGACCCTGCGCCACGCCCGCCGCCGTCGTCGGCAGCGTAACGTCCAGCACCGCGCCATCGGAAAGCACGTCAGCCGTCACCAGCTGCCCCGAGACGAGGCCCGGATTGTTCGACAGCACGTTTGCGCCCACTAGGGTGCCGCTCGTGCTCGCGCCGGTCAGGCCGTTGTTCGCAAGGTCCAGCCCCACAAGCGGTCCGGTATAAGTCGGCGCGGCGCCGGAGCCGCTGCCCGGCAAGCTGCCGGTTACGCCACTTACCAGGCCGCCCAGCTGTCCGGTAAGCGGAGCCAGCAGGCCGCCGGAACCCACAACCGGGGCCAGCACGGTATCGACGGTATCGAGCAAAGGCGTGGTCACGCCGCTGACGGTGGAAGTCACGGCAGCGACCGTGGGCGAAAGCCCGTTGGTCAGGCCGGTCACTGTCGTTCCTACCGGCTCGCCCAGCAGTGCTCCCGCCAGCGCGCCGACCGGGGCCAGGGCCTGCTGCGTCTGCGCCGTTGTGGTGGGCAGGGTCACCTGCACAACGTTGCCGTCACCCGTCAGCACGTCGACCACGATGCCGCTGCCACTGCCGGTGGAACCGGCGGGCGGAGCTACATTGACGTCGATCAGGCTGCCCGGACCGCTGGGGCCAAGAATGGGCACGCCGCCGACACTCACCCCGGTAGCGGGGCCGGTGATGCTGGTCGTCCCGGTCGGACCGGAGGGGCCGCTGGGGCCGCTGGGGCCAGTAGGTCCCGTCGGGCCGGTTGGGCCAGTCGGTCCAGTAGGGCCGGTGGGACCCGTGGGTCCGCTGGGGGTCGACGGGCCCGAAGGCGTGCCTGCATGAAATCCGACGTTGTCGGCGCAGGCGCCCAGGAGCAATAGCGGGATAGTCGTTGCGCAAAGCAGGGTTTGCCGTGCCGTCGGGCGCTGGGTCCGGTTGGTCATTGTGTTGTCCTCCATGAATTGCCGTATGCGCAAAGCGTAAGGCAGGTCAGGAGGAGAGATCGCGCCCAGAAGCAGCCGCTTCGGCCCTGTGCCGGCGGGCTGCCGACCGGACGCCGCAGGGCGGCTTCTGGCAGGAAGCAAGGTACGCCGGAACGCCCCCGGCCGGATGCGCAATCCGCACGCAAGGCCATTTCCTCCGCGCGCAAGGCCCGGGAAAACGGCTCTGCGCATACGCAAAAACGGGATTGTCGCCTTCGTGGCTTCTTGGTGCCGGTTCGGCGGCAATTGTGACCGACCCGGCTCGGCATCCGCTCCGCTCAGATCGAGGCGGGCGGCTTTCAGGCAGGCTGGCGGCGAATCTCCCCACTCGCGGCAGCCCGCAGTTCAGGCTCCGGGCCAGCGGCCAGCCGCCTCCTGAAAACGAGCAGGGCCCGCCCCCCGAAAGGAGCGGGCCCTGCCCTGTCAGCGAGAACCGAAGCTCAGTACTTCAGCGAAAGCGTCGCGAAGGCCGAGCGGCCCGGCGCCACGGTCGCGAAATGCGTCGAGTACGTGCGGTCGTAGTACTTCTTGTTGGTCAGGTTCTGCACGTTCACCCGCACCGATACGTTGTCGGTGAGCGTAGCCGAAGCCGTCGCGTCGAAGCGCCAGTAGCCATCGATGGAGCGGACGACGGTGTTATTCGAACGATCGGCGAACACGACGTTGCCGAAGCCCGCGTACTGCTTCGAGTTGTAGATCGCGCCGCCGCCGATCTGGAAACGCTCGGCGATGTCGAACGTGGTCCACGCGGTAAAGCTGTGCTTGGGCGTGTTGGGGAACGGCTTGCCGAGACCGAAGGCGGTGAGCGGCGTGACATTGGTGCCAATGCTGGTGATCTCGGAGTCCATGTAGGTATAGCCGCCGAAGACGCTCCAGAACGGAAGCGGCTTGCCATTGAAGCCGACCTCGAAGCCCTGGATGCGCCGTTCGCCGACGTATTCCAGCAGACCGTTTGCGCCAGTGGTGCGGGCGTTCTTGGTCTCGGTGCGGAATGCCGCCAGGCTCAGGCCGAAGGCGTCGTCCATGAACGACCACTTAGTGCCGACTTCATAGGACTTGGTGCTCTCGGCCTTGAGATCGTTCAGCGTCGTCAGGGCGATCGCGTTGCCTTCCTGACCTTCGCCGACAAGGCTGCCGGGAGGGGTGGTCGACTTTGCGTAGGACACATAGATGCTGCCGTTGGACATCGGCTTGAAGATCAGGCCGGCCTGATAGTTCAGGAAGTTGTCCTTCTTTTCCAGCACCGGCGCTGCAGCCGTGGCCGGGATCGTGGTCTGGACCGTCTTGTACCAGTCCTGACGGATGCCCAGGTTCACCAGCAGCTGATCGGTGATGCTGATCGTGTCGAGGGCGTAGATCGCATACGTGGTGGCTTCGGTCTTGGCGCTGATCGCGTTGCGGGCAACGGGGACGATGGTGCCGTTGGTCTGGATGTTCTGCCAGGGGTCATTGGCGTTCGGGTTGGTCAGGCTGGTGCAGTTGTAGGCCGCTTGGTTGGCCACGCTGCAGCGCGCCGAAGCTGCGGTGCTGGTGTTGGTGTTCACATTGAACGTGCCGCGCTTGGACTGTTCCCAGCTCGCCTCGGCGCCGACCGAGAACGAGTGCTCGATGCCGCCGGTGTCGAACTTGCCTGACAGGTCCATCTGCCCGACCATGGAATCGACATTGCTCCAGCGCGTGTTCGCACGGCGCCAGACCAAGCCGTTGACCACGTTGCCCTGACTGTCGTCGGGCTGGGTGATGATGTAGGACTGCTTGACGTTAGCGTACTTGGCCGTCGCGCGCAGCTTGATGCGGTCGGACAGGTCATGCTCGGCGCGCAGGAACAGTTCGTCGACATTGGTCTTGCGGAAGTCGCGGTTCTTGAGACCGTAGAAGGTGTCGCGGTCCACGTCGGCGGGGCCGATCTTCAACTGGTCAGCGGTCTTCACATAAGTGGCGTTGCCGGGACGTTCGAACGGGATGCCCGGATCGGGCATGTCGTCGCTCTGCAGGTGGTAATAGTTGATGAAGGCGCGGGTCGAAGTGCCCAGGCCCAGCGCCGCCGAGGGCGAGATGCCCCAACGGTTGTAGTTCACCACATCGCGTCCGGCGACATCGGCGTCGTGCCACATGCCGTTGACGCGGATCGCGGCGGTGTCGCTCACCTGGTAGTTGGCATCGACGGTAGCGCGCTTGTAGTCGTCGCTGCCGTAGCTGAAATCACCAAGGATGCTGGTGCCCAGGTGCGGCATCTTGCTGACGAGGTTGAGGCTGCCGCCGGCGCTGCCGCGTCCGCCCATGGTCGAATCGCCGCCCTTGACGACTTCGATCTGCTCGATCGCGAAAATCTCGCGCGACTGGCCGCCGACGCTGCGAACACCGTCGATATAAGTGCTGCCCTGTGCGTCGAAACCACGGATGAAAGGGCGATCGCCCTGCGGGTTGCCGCCTTCACCCGCGCCGAAGGTGATGCCCGGTACGGTGCGCAGCGCGTCGGCGAAAGTGCTCGAACCGCTCTCGCGGATAACCTGCGAGGGGACGACAATCACGGTCTTGGCAGTGTTGAGCAGCGGAGCTGTGTACTTGGGCGAAGCGGCCTCATCGACCTTGTAGCCGGATTCGTCGATCGCGGTATCGGAAACGGTCACGCCGCCCAGGCTGGGCGGGGCCGCGTCGGCGGCAGCATCCTGCGCCATGGCCGGCGAGGCCGCGAAACCGACGCAGGAAAGCGCCAGATAAGCCGGCGCGATTTTGGCCGAAGAATTACGAAGACGTGAAACAGACACTCAAACCCCCCTTGTTTATTGCAAATGCGTATCAATTCGTGCCGCTAATGCGAATTGTTTGCGACAAAGGCAAGAGGAATTGGTGCTGCCAGTGCTGCGCGGGCGCTTCCCGCCCAAATTGCGCCAGTTTGGCCGCCTGCTGGCTATCGGTATGACCTTGATCGGCATCGCCCTGCTCGCTGCATCGGCGTCGATCGGCAGCGCGATCGGCAATGCATGGAAATGAAGCTACGCCAACAGCGCCGCCCCCCCAAAAAAACGGCGACGGCAAGACCACCAACGATCGAAATGGAGGACGACGGCCCTGGTCTTTTCAAGGCGGCGATGGACAAAGCGCTGGTCCCCGGCAGGCGCCTGGACGAGCGCAAGGAAAGCCGCGGCTTCGGTCTGCCGATCGCGCACGAACTCGCCGAACTTCACGGCGACAGGCTGGAACTGGCAGTCTCTTCGCTGGGCGGCCTGAAAGCGACGCTCCCGCTACCGGCCGCCCGGCCGGTTCAGTCCGGCATCGCAGTCAGCGAGTATACGCGTATCCCTGCATAGCCGCACAGGCCCCGCCGAAACTGAACCACCCCGCCAGGCTGGGCCTGCAAGGTAGGGAAATTCCGTGACTTTGGGAAATGGTGGGCGGTGAGGGGCTCGAACCCCCGACCCTCTCGGTGTAAACGAGATGCTCTACCAACTGAGCTAACCGCCCGACTTGCGTCTTACTGAGCCAATAGGCGATTTTAGCGCGAGGTCAACAGGTGCATTCGCGGAACAAAAAGGGTCTGAGGAGAACATGTCGGGACCGAGAGTCCCGACATAGTCCCGACCGACATCACATGATGAAATCATACGTCGTCGGTGATATCGTTTGCCCTCTCAATTTTCCGCACAACCTTGGCCGAAGCTGCAGAAGTCGCGGTCTCAACGGCGTTAAGAGCGCGACTGGCTAAAGTTTTCACCTCCCCAGCAAATCCCGGAACGGCCTTTAAAGCCTTTGTTACAACGTCTGAGGAGGCCAACTCATGCAGCGGGCTTCCGTGCGTCCGATGATCCAGGACCCGCAGAGGTAATTCGTCCAATCGGCTCAAGGCGGAAGCGAGTAGCCGGGCCTCCAAATCCTTGTCGATACGGGAAGCCTCACTCCGGTAGCCTTCGTAGGCCCGCGAAACGGAGGCCTTGAATGCATAATCCTCGGACAAGCGGAAGCGTTGTCCAATTTGGGTGGTCGAAAGCCAAGCGAACCAAATTGGCCCCCCGACAGCGAGGGCGGAAACGAGGACATTCAACGCAAACTTCAGGGGCGTGGCAGTGTCTATCACTGCGCTAAGTTCTGTTATGCGGTAAAAGCCTAGCCCGCACGCGATGGCAAGCGATACGCCAAGACAAACCACCCATGTATTAATTGTTTTGGTCAAAGCTTCAGATCGCTCGGTGAAAGCAGCAGCGAGTCCGACCGAAGTGGCGGCTGAATATGCTGTCTCACAGCGCTGCAATACGCTACTCGCTTCTGTTTTTATCATTTCAAAAGCGTCACGGTCAGACTCTGAGAGCGCCTTTAAGTTCTCAATTGTCGCATAATCTTTCGAAGATGCGCGCTCGATTCCCGACAGTTTATTTTGATATTCAATAAGGCTTTCTAGAGTTTCTGGAAGCCGATCTGCTGCTTCATTTGCGCTTTCGATCCTCCCAACCATTTCTTCCATCGTACCAGTTCGCGGTTCGAGATCGCGAAAGCGGCTTTCCATCGCGCGTATACGGGCCTGAAGTTTCTTCAATTGCATCACCGCCTGGCCACCATCATCTTTGGGTGTCAGTGGCTCAAAGAGGTCACGAAGTCCGTCGAGCGTGTTCAATAGCGCGGGTACTCCGATCGATGGGTTTGACCATAAATTCGGAATAGTGGAAGCGATCAAAAACTTTAATCGCCTCGGGTAATCTCGGAGTACAGGTTCAATTTCCGTGATATCGACGTCACCAAACTCGGCAACACGAGAACGCACCCGAATAGTCCTCCGACTGAGATCAGCGACTGATAACCCAGGGAAGCTCCAATTATTGTGAGCTATACTAAAGACATCCTTGGATGGGATTTGAGTATTGATCGCTACATCAAGATTATCCAAATCTTCTAGCAACATAGATATTATTTCGTTCAAACTGTCACCCCATCCGCTTTTGTTAGTATCTCAATCGAAATAGGCATGCCATTTTGCCTTAGCAGAAACAACGGCTGCAATGGGATAACCTCAGCAAGATTTGTTAGATATCGCTTCTTCCATGGGGCGGGCTACCGGAAAAAACGTAACAAGAGTAACATCGCCCGGAAAACTGCGGTTTCTGACGTAACCATAAGCGTAACCTTGGAGTGATGAGATTACCTTTTGAAAACGTAACTTTTTGATCTGAAAAACACTAGGATTTCTGCGGGGGTTACCTTTTTCGCATTGCAAGGTTGCACTAGATTACCTTCCGAACGTAACACGGAAAATAACCTAAATTCATATACTTGAGGTTGCGTCCCGGCCGGAGGTTACGCATGTTACGCTTCTCCGGTACCACCCACCGCAGCGAGGGGCCTTTATCCATATTTTTTAGAGGACGCGCGTCGTTCCATAGGACCCGTCTAGCTGCATCAAATTGCAACGCGGCGAAGGTCCTTGAGGTGCGCGCGCAGCCTAGGACCTAGGCCGGGGGACGGGAAGTCCTCGCGGTGCATCAAATGGGACATATAAAGTGCGCGGGCGAGGCGGGGGTAAAAGCGCGCAGCTAGGGGTCGCGGCACGGCAGATCGTCGACGCGCAATAATATTACGAGCGGCGGGAATAAATCTCAAAACGTAACATTATTGCGGAACAACGACATAATTCGCCGTGCGTCCGATGCGATGGATCGAGCCGCTAAAACGTTGACCGACTCGGTTTTTGTTCTTCATATGTTCCATATAAAGGAGACGCACATGAAGATCGAAGACATACGCGGAGCCGTGGCCGACACCTTGGAGGCGCGCGGCCTGAGCAACCGAACGTTTCTGCGCGAAATTCGCACCGGGAAGCGCGACGAGAGCCCCTACATGATCGGGGCCCTCGCGTGCGCGGCGGCGCAGATCATGCAGCCGGCCGGTTAATGTGGGCCGCAATGCGAACGACGCACAGGCAGTCACTCGCATCTTTGAAGCGGCCGTCTGGATGTACACGCTCAAGGCGACGTGCAGCTGCGGCAACGCCAGCGTCTTCCACCCCCATGCGTTGTGGTGGCGCTTCCACCGCGCAAGATGGGACGATGCTCTCGGTAAAGCGCGGTCGCACTTCTATTGCCGCGTTTGCTGGCAAAGGCATTGCCGGAAGGAGCGCCCGGTGAGGTTCGAGCCTTGCAAGGAAAGTCCCACTGTCCACCTCCCGCTACCTGACGATCGCGAGTGGAAGCGCGCGGTCAACCACCACAGGGGCTAGAACGAGAAAGGGCGGCTCTTTCGAGCCGCCCTCCCCATCTTCTTGTCGCTGCCATTAGCCCGAAGCGTTCGCCCGCTCCCGAAATTTCACGGCTTGGACGCCCAGCGCATCATTTAGTTCGAGGAATACGGACTGCAGCGGCTCGATCTCCAGTTCGTGAAAGCCATCCAATGCTTTGGCCGGATCGCCAAAACCGCCAGCATTTGCCGGGATGATCCCCAGTAGCTGCGGCGGCACCCGGTGGGCGGCCAGGACATCGTCGCGTGTCGTGTTCTTGATGCCCAGGAATTCGTCATTTGCGCCGACCTGCGAGATCGGCAGCAGTTTGATGCTGTTCTCCTTCCCATTGGGTGCATGGACGAACAGGTTGCGGAAGTTGCCCGGTCCCTTCGAGCGCTTCAGCGCATCGCGTATGGCATCGACATCGCCGTCCGCGAACTCGCCCGTGGCATGGAGGATGTAGCCCGCGTGGCTGCCGTTCTCGTAATATTTGCGGCGAAACAGGGTCGCGTTCTCGTTCAGCAAAGCAGACTGCAGGGCCGACAGATACTCGGGCAGGCCATAGATTTCCTGATTGATGTCCGGCGCCATCAACTGGTGGATTGTGCCGGCCTCGAATTCGACCTCGTTCTTATACCCCGGCACCCACCAGAACTGCCCCGGCGCCACGCCGCGCCGGGTGTATTTCGCCAGGCAGTGATCCAGTCGGAGAATCCCGCCCAGGCGGTTGCGGATCTCCTGCACATAGGCGTTGCCCAGGACGAGGTAGTCCTGCACCAGCCCAGCGAACGCCTTGCGCGACAGCAGCGGCGTCGGATCGAGGCTGGCGGCCAGCATGTTGCGCTTCAGGATGATCGCGCTCGAATGGTGCGGCGATGCCCGGAACGACCGCGACAGGCCATCCAGCGAGATGGGCGGCTCATACCAGCGCTGGTTGTGCCAGCATTCCATCATATCGAGCATGGTCGCCCGGCTGTTGACCGGCTCGGGCTCACCGAAGGTGAACGCCTCGATCGCGCGGCTTCGGTTGTCGTTGGCGGGGACGATCGCGCCATTCGACGCCTCGGCAGATTCCTGACGGTTCATCCGGCGCGTGCGGCTGCGCTTGCTCATTCGATAATCTCCATCGCGCCCTTTGGCTTTTCCTTGCCGTCGAGCGGTTCATTCATAAGGATGTGCATAGCCGCCCAGGCGAGGTCGGCATGGCCGTCGGCGCCGCCGCGCCCCGCCTTGAAGGTTACGTTTCGGCCGCTGGTGGTGAGCGTCTTCTTGATCGAGACAAAAGCGGAGACGATGTCGAGATAGCTGCTTTCGAAAGCCAGGCGTCCCCGGCGGATCACGTTCTGCGCCTTCATGATCATCTGCGCCTTGATCTCCAGCGAGTATTCGATCTTGGCTACCGAACACCCCGGCATCGCACCGATCTTTGCGAGCAGCTGGTAGACGCCGGCGCCGACGCCCTGCGCATCGACGCCAAGGTACGTGCAGTTGTACCGGCTGAGCACCGCAATGATGAACTCGGCCTGCTGCTGGAAGTCGAGCCCGCGCAGCTGGTGGCGCTCAAGGATGCGGAACTGGCCGCCCTCCACCAGCGGCGGCGCCGCGATCACCAGCGCGGCGTTATCGCCATTCTCGCTCGACTGCGGATCGTAGCCCGCCCAGACCGGGCGATTGCCATATGGCCGGGCCCCCTCGATATCGAAATCGGTCCAATCGACCAGGCTGTCGCAGCCGCAGGCGATCATGTCGTTGAACTTGAACGCCGACAGCGTGTCGTCGACGAAATCGCACATGAACAGGTTGGCGAATTCGTCCGGCGCGTACTCGTCGCGCAGTTCCTCGATGTCAAAGAGGTCGCAGCCGCCGGCTTCGGCGTCTTCGATATTGACGATGTGGCGCCAGATGCGATCGGGACCGACGCCGCCCTTCGCGCCCAGCGCGGCATGGCTGACGTCGATTTCGACGCGGTCTTCCTTCTTGCGCCGGCGGTTGCGCCGTTCGCCCGTCCAGTAAGGATAGGCCGGGTGCGCCACGGTCGACGGCGTCGAGAAGTAGGTTTTGCGCCACTTTTTGTGGGTCGCCATGCCCGAGGCGACCTTGTTAAGCTCCTCGAACGAGTGGACCCAAAAGAACTCGTCAAAGTAGAAATTGCCGTGCCGACCCTGCGCGGTGCGGAAGTTCGTCCCGAGGAAATGCATCTCGGCCGCCGCTTCCTCGGCCGGGCGCAGATCGGACGTAATCAGCATCGGGTCGCCGGTCAGCGAAACCCCGACCAGCTTGGCGAAGCTGACGATGTAGGACCGGAACTGGTGGGCCTGCGCCTTGGAGGCCGACAGGAATATCTGGTTCCGGCCAGTCTCGATCACGTCGATCAGCGCCTCGAACGCGAAATAGTAGGTCGCGCCGATCTGTCGCGATTTCAGGATCATGCGGGTGCGCTGGCTCAGCGCGTTCCACCACGTCAGCTGGTAATCGTAGAGCCCCTCAATGAAGATGCGTTTGAGTTCGGCCGCTTGGTCGGCGGTGAAGTGGTTCTTTTTGGGCTTTTTACGCGGCCCTGCGTTACGGTTGCCGACCTTTTCGTTGAGGTCACCGGAATGGCCACCGGGCTCTTCGTAGCGACGAACGCGCGCCAGGCTCTCGATCTGCCGGCTCAGTGCCTCCATCTCAACCAGATCGCCGCTGGTCTTCTTCTCCTTCGCGATCAGGGTCAGCAGCCGGATTTCCAGCCCGTCCTCAATCTTACGGATCGAAGGCGCGTCGTCCCAGCTATCGCGCTGCTTCCACGATTCGATCGTCGCGCGCGGTATCGCCGTGCCCTTGTCGCCCACTACACCGTGCAGCGCGAATTCGTCGGCGATCTGACTGATGCCCCACCCGCGCCAGTACAGGCTGCGCGCATGGCGGCGCGGATCGAACTGCCATGCGGTGGCGGGTGCGCCGGGCTGGGGGAGGAATGGGCCAGTCATTCCGCGACCATGGCGCGCGCATCGCCGCCCAAGCACCGCCCTCTATTTGGCCGGGCACCCGGCCAAATGGACCCCCTTGAGAGATAGCGCCCAAGCGTCCCTTTCTGGGTGCATCAAAAAGCGCATCAAAACGCATCTAAACGCATCCGCGCCGCCGAACCTCAAGGGAACCGGACCTATCATGGCCAAGAGCAAGTTTTTCCGCGTCTTCGTCGAAGGCTTCACCGCGAGCGACGGCCGCAAGATCGAGGCGTCGTGGATCGACGACATCGTCGCCACCTTCAACGCGGACACCTACAGCCCGCGCATCAACATCGAGCACATCAAGGGCTACAGCCCCGAGCCGCCGTTCAACGGTTATGGCGATGTCGTCGCAGTGAAAGCGCAGACCGACGAACTGGTGATTGGCGGCCAGTCCAAGCGCTGCCGCGCCCTTTACGCGCAGGTTGAGCCTAACGATCAGCTGCTCGCCATGCGCGCCAAGGGCCAGAAGCCCTATCCCTCAGTCGAGATTTCGCCCGACTTCGCCGGCACCGGCAAGGTCGGCCTAGTCGGCCTCGGCCTGACCGACAATCCCGCATCGCTCGGCACAGAGGCGTTCAACTTCTCCGCATTCAAGCCGATGTTCGACGCGCGCAAAACCTCACCAGCCAACTTGTTTTCTGAGGCATTCGAACCGATCGAGATCGAGCTTGAAGACACCCCGGCAGATGCGGCCTCGATAGCCGAAGCTACGAAATCAGGCATGCTCGCGGCGTTCGCCACCTTCTTCAAGGGTGACAAGCCCAAGGAACAGCCGGCCCAGCAGACGCCTGCCCCGGCGAACGACAATGTCTTCGACATGGACCGGTTCGCTACCATCCTGAGCGAGCAGGTGACTGCCGCCACGAAGCCCGCGAACGAAGGCCTCGCGGCACTGCGCGCGGATTTCAACGTGCTGAAAGCGAAGCTCGAAAGCACCGAACAGGTCCCCCCGCTTACCTTCAAGCGCAGTCCCGCCACCGGCGGCACCGGCAAGGTCGCAACCGACTGCTGATCCCGCCGTCCCGCCTGCCCCGAACCGTCCGCCTTCGCCTTTCGCGCCCCTCAGGAGCCCACGCCCATGCGCAATGACACCCGCCTGCTGTTCAATGACTACGTCGGCCAGATCGCCAGCCTCAACGGCATCGGCGATGCCACCGTCCAGTTCAGCGTAGCTCCCGTCGTCGAGCAGAAGCTCGAAGAGAAGATCCAGGAGTCGAGCGACTTCCTCGGCCAGATCAGCGTCATCGGTGTGCCTGCCCAGTCGGGCCAGAAGGTCGGCGTGGCCGTCACCCGCCCGCTTGCCGGCCGCACCAACACCAAAGCCGGCAACCGCCGCACGCCCGGCGATCCGACCGATACCACGGACAACGGCAAGTACTTCTGCCACCAGACCAACTTCGACCATGCGATCCCATATGCGAAGCTGGACGCCTGGCGCCACAAGCCCGAGTTCCAGACGCTGCTGCGCGACGTGATCGTCAAGCAGCAGGGCCGCGACCGCATCATGATCGGCTTCAACGGCGTGGAAGCGGCCGACGACACCGATCGCGCGTCGAGCCCGCTCCTGCAGGACGTCAACGAAGGCTGGCTGTACAAAATCCGCGTCTTCGGTGCTTCGCGCGTCCTCGACGACGGCGAACTGAGCACCTACGTCCCGGCCGCCGGCAACAACCCCGCGACCGGCACCAAGGCCATCTACGTCGCCGCCGGCGTCGAAGTCGTCGACGGCGATGCCACAAATGCCGACGATGCCGAGGCCGATTACGCGAATCTCGATGCGCTGGCGTTCGACGCGCTGGACCTCCTCGATCCGTGGAACCGCAGCGATACCGATCTCGTCGTCATCGTCGGTTGGAAGCTGGTCAAGGACAAGTACCTGAACCTGCTGCAGGCCGCCGGCGACACCGCAACCGAACGCGAGGCGGCGCACCGCATCCTGACCCTGCCCAAGCAGCTGGCAGGCAAGCGCGCCATCATCGTGCCATTCTTCCCTGAAGACGCGCTGCTGATCACCAGCCTCGATAACCTTGCGATCTATTGGCAGGAAGAAACCCGCCGCCGCCAGGTCAAGGACGAGCCCGCGCTCGACCAGATCGAAAACTACGAGTCCGTCAACGAGGCCTACGTGGTCGAAGACTACGGCCGCTGCGCGCTCGTCGAGAACATCGTCATGGGCAAGAAGCCCGCCTGATCGGCGCGCGGACAGCCTCCCGAAAACCGCCCTACCTACAGGACACCACCATGAGCCTCGCTCGTCGTAAGCGTGATCGCATCCTCGCTGCCCAGACCATCAGCGCAGCGGCTGCACCTGTCCGTAGGGCGGCCCTCGCCCCCGCTGCCGCCATTCTCGTGGCAGCGGGGGCGAATACCGCTTCTCCAGCGGAGCGCGCTGCCCGCGAGATTGCCTTGCGCCTCACGCATGATCTGCGCCGTCTCAAGGAAATCCGCTCGATCGACAAGAAGATCGCGGCGAAGCGCGAGATGCTTCCCGAGTACAAGGCTTGGGTGGACGGCGTCCTGAGCGCCGCCGCTGGCGTCGGCACTGGCCTCGCAGCCGACGTGGTCCCCACGTACATGGTCTGGCTCCTGGACACCGGCGACTACATGCCAGCGCTCGACGTCGCCGAATTCCTGCTCCGTCACCGTGTTGAGATGCCCGCTCGGTACGCGCGCGACGTTCCGACAATCATCGTCGAATTGATCGCGGATGCTGCCGCCAAGGCCCAGAATGCAAGCCAGTCGTTCGATCCGGCTGTGCTCGATACGGCCGACAACCTGACGGCGGGGCTCGACATCCACGACCAGGTGCGCGCCAAGCTGCATAAGGCGATCGGCATCGAACAGCTGCGCAAAGCCGAGGACATGCCTGCGGTAGATAGCCGCATCGTCCTGGAAAGTGCCCTCTTTCACCTTCGTGACGCTCAGCGCCTCAACGACCGCGTCGGCGTGAAGGACCGCGTCAAGCGGGCCGAAAAACTGCTGGCTGCCGTCGTGCCGATCGCAACCGAAGCCAACACCGAACAGGGCGGCACCGCCGCCTGACAAGCTCGCCCCCGGCGCTCAGGGGCGGATCGCGCAGTGCGGGAGGCTTTCGGGCCGCAGGGCCGCACTCTCCCCGATCCTCACCCCTGTTAGCCGGCGTGCCGGCACGAACCTGAGGCCCTGCCAATGTCCTTCGTCTCCCTCCCCCCGGCCGCCGAGGTCGAGCAGCTACCGGAGGCCGAGACGCCGATCGTCAACGACGGCTTCTTCCCCGACATCGATCCCGCTGCAGTGCGCGAATCCGCACGTATCCCGACCAGCATTACGCCTGCGCGCCTGCGCGCGGCGATCCTCGGCGCGATCATGCGCGTGGAGCCGGACCTCCGGGCGTTTGCCGCGGATTGCGTTACCGCCGGCAGCGCAACGCTTGCGGCCGTGCCTGCGCCCCAGTTGGACGGCCAAAGTGTGCAGCTGATCCGCTACGCACGCGCCGTTGCCCTCTACACCAAAGCCGAACTGATCGAGCGCCACCGCGACTTCGACACGACGGCCGCCGGCGGCGGCCAAGCGGACGAACTGACGCCCTCGGTCGATGATCTGCGCCGCGATGCGCAGCATGCCGTCCGCGACATCGTTGGCCGCTCGCGCACCACCGTGGAACTCATCTGATGGCGGCCGCCCAGACCTTGACCGCGAAGCAGGGCGACAAGCTGTCGCTGTTGATCTGGCGCGATGCTGGTCTCGGGCCGTCCGATCTCGCCCGCGTGCTGAATGCCAATCCCGGCCTCGCCGACCTCGGCACCATTCTCCCGCTCGGCACGGTGGTCATCATCCCCGCCACCGCCGAGCCCAACGGCAGCGCCGCCCGCGTATTGCCGCTCATTCAACTTTGGAGCTGATCCATGGACCTGCGCACCATCTTCCATCTCGCTTTCGAACACTGCGCCGAAGTGGTGGGCTCGCTGACGCCTTCGCTGATCGGCTCTGCCGTCGCCCAGGCATGGAAGCCGGCGATGTCGTGGCGCGACCGCATGCTCCAGTGGCTCGTGGGCTCGACGGTCAGCTACTACGCCACGCTTGCGATCGTCGCCGTCACCGACTGGAACGGCTTTGTCGCGCAGTCGATCGCCTTCGGCATCGCGCTCCTTGCGTTCGACGCCACCCCGCGCGTCGTCAAGGCCGCGATCGACACCCTCGTCACCATCCCTGGCCGCATCGCCGACCGCATCCTGCCGAAGAGAGGCTGATCCATGTCTGTCATGACCACCGTCAAAAACAAGTCGCGCCAGATCGGCGCCGCCGCGCTCACGATCATCGGCGCCGCGATCGCGCTCGAAGGCGGCTATGTGAACCACAAGGCCGACCCCGGCGGCGAAACCAATATGGGCATCACTGTGCAGGTCGCGCGCGAGAACGGCTACACCGGGCCGATGCGCACGCTGCCCCGCAATGTCGCGGAAAGCATCTATTACGATCGCTACCTCGTTGCGCCCGGCCTCGCCCCGCTTATCGTGGTGGACGCGGCAGTCACCGAGGAGCTGTTCGACACGACGGTGAACATGGGGCCCGCTCGGCCTTCTCGCTGGTTCCAGCAGGCGATCAACGCCCAGTGCGGCACGAAGCTTACTGTTGACGGTCAGATTGGACCCGGTACCCGAAAGGCGTTTGCCGACTGTCAGAAGTCGCGCGGCGCAACTACGCTGTGCCTCGGCACGCTGACCATGCTCGATGTCTATCAGCGCGCCGAGTATGACCGCCTTGTTCGGGTCAACAGCACCCTGAAAGCATTCCACAAGGGCTGGATCGCCCACCGGATCGGCAACGTCGACCGCCGGAAATGCGGCATGCCAGCGTGATCGGCCTCTCGCACCTCGCCCTCGCCGGGGCCCTCGCCGCGTGCGTCGCGGGGATTGGCGGATTCGCCTACGGCACCCGCGTCGGCACCGAGCGCGAACAGGCAGCGCAGAAGAGGGCTGACGACGCGGCCGAGGCCGAGCGCGATCAGCTGCAGGGCAAGATCGACTCCTCGGCCGAAGGCCACCAGGCGGCCGAGTACACCCGGCAGGCCAACGTCAGGGAAATCTACCATGAAACGCAGAAGGTCATCGAACGCCCGGTTTATCGCAATGTGTGTGTTGATGCTGACGGCGTCGGCCTGCTCGACCGCGCCGCTGCCGCTGCGAACGGCGAAAGTGTCGGCGGGGCTGCTGGCGGCCCCCCCGACGTTGCCGAGAGTACAGCGCGATAGCAGCGGCCAGATGACGGGCGGCCACACGCTGCCCAGCTTCGCCCAGCTGTACGACGTGGCCGGCCAGATTCGCGCGACACTGATCGAATTGCAGGCGGAAGTCCGCCTGACGCAGGGAGGTAGTAATGCGCAAAGCCGATAGCTTGCGACGCTGGCTGACCGCCTGTGTGCCTGAATTCAAGACCCATCCCGACCGCCTGCAGATCTACCTCGAAAGCGGGCAGATCGCCGCGCGCCAGTCGCGGACCCTGTCGTTCGTCTACCAGTATACGCTCAAGGCGCTGGTGACGGATTTCGCGGGCGATGCCGACCGCCTGGTCATCCCGGTGCTGGCATGGATCGAGAAGGAACAACCGCAGCTGCTGCGCAAGTCCGACAGTCAGCCCTTCGCCTTTGAAGCCGAACTGCTCGACAGCGAGACCTCGGACATCGAAATCTCGATCGACCTGACTGAAAATGTCGTGGTCACCTCACGCGTAGATGGAAGCGGCTACGATGCGGTCCACCCGGAGGAGCCCGATTTCAAGGATGCCTTCGCTGGTGTCGCCGCCAGCTTCACTGAGGTGTTCGCTGGCAACGAATCGTTGACGATCGGGGATGGCGAATGACGGACGGCCTTGCCGAGGTCGAACGGCTTGCGGGCGCACTCCTGCGCGGCGTGTCGGCGGGGCAGCGCAGGATTCTGATGCGCAAGATGGCGCGCGATCTTGTGATTAGCCAGCGCCAGCGGATCACGGCGCAGCGTCAGCCGGACGGCTCGGCTTTTGCCGCCCGTAAGCCCAAATCGCAGCCGGTCACCGGCCGAGGCACCGCCTGCTTCTTCTATCCCTCGGGCGGCGGCGAACCGCGCCGCGTCATCATGAAAAGCTTCACTTGGGGCACTGGGCGCATGATGACCGGGTTCGACATCGAGGTCGGGGCGATCCGCTCGTTCGAGTTCGACAAGATCGTGAAGTGGCTCCCTGTCCCTGAAGAACATCGCAACGGCGGCGGAAGCCGGTTGCGCCGCAGGGGCGGTCTGCGCCGCCGCGCGATGTTCCGGCGCTTGGCGACATCGCGGTTCCTCAAGACCGGCACTGATGATCAGGGATTCTGGGTGGGTTTCAGCGGCAGGATTTCCCAGATCGCCGACGTTCATCAGCATGGATTACGCGACAAGCCTTCGCTTCGCGCAAAGGCAGTGGCCTATCCCAAGCGCGAACTGCTGGGTGCAACACCCGCTGACCGAGAACGCATGCTCGACGTCCTGTACGATCACATTGCATCCGCCGGCTAGTCAGCAAATGTGCATTTGGCGTTCGCCAAGCGAATTGCGGCAGACACCACGGTTTAGCTTTTCCATCTGCCAGCCTCACAAATGTGCCGTAGTTGAGATCAGTAGCTCAACATACTTCACATCGGTGAGGAGCATTACAAATATCTACCGGTTACCAGCCAGCCCAAGGGGTCTCCAAGACATTATAACCAAGTCGCCGAAACTCCAAACGGTCACTCATGTAGCTTGCAGATGCGTCTGAGCTACTTTCAAAAGGACCTCTGCAACTAAACCTTCCACCAAATTTAGCATTAGGATATTCTTTTTGAAGGTAAGCCCGAAAATCATTTTCGGTCCCAACATGGTATGTTCCTTCTGCAACCTCAAAAAGCGCAGAAAGAACTGCACGCTTATTTCCATTGGCGAGTACTTCAGTGTGGCTGCAGTACGTCCAGTCCGTCTCTGTTTGCGCCTGCGTAGGTGCAACAGACGACAAAAAGCAGATGATTACAGCCCCAATGAAACCAAATTTCTTCTTCATATGAAAACCCCCGTAAGTGATCTAATTTAAACAGCCCAATATCACCGACGCACACCCCCGCCGGTCAGGCTGTGTAAGAACAATCGATACGAGGGCCGATTTAATGCCGCATACCCTAATTATGGTACGAGCTTAGATTGATCTGAAATTGTCGTATAAAAATCAGCTGTTTGCGAACGACGACGGCATGCGCGCATAGCTAGCCTGACAACAAGCGTTCGCAGAACGGACGCCCCCTACGTAACCCTATCTTGATTTCTGCGCAATTTCGCGTTCCCGCTGTTCTTGGACAGCCGCCTGACCAAATGCGGGGGAATGGCGCTTGCCCCCTCGCTTCCGCGACATGGCCGGCATGGCCGATCCTACCTTCACCACAGTCGATCTCTCGCGCTTGCCGGCGCCAGACCTCATTGAGGCTCTGGACTATGAGCCGATCCTTGCTGAAGCGATTGCGCGATTCAAAGCCGAGATGCTCGCCGCCGGCATTACGTTCGTCAGCCGAGAGAGCGATCCGGCGACCAAGCTTCTTCAGACATTCTCCTACCTCGCCCAATTGCTACGTCAGCGCGTTAACGAGGCAGCGCGGGCAGTCATGCCCGCCTATGCGCTAGGCGCGGATCTCGACAACATTGCTGCGCTGTTCGGCATTGTGCGCAAAACTATCACCCCCGCCGACAGCGCATCGGGCACCGCCGCCGTGATGGAAAGCGATACCGAGTTCCGCCGGCGCATGGTGCTAGCGCCCGAAGGCTACTCAGTCGCCGGGCCGGAGGGCGCATATCTCTTTCACGCGTTGTCAGCGGACGCCGAAGTGCTCGATGCAACCGCAACCAGCCCTTCGCCTGGCGTCGTCATCGTTTCGCTGCTCTCGCGCCTCGGCAACGGCACAGCGTCGCAGCAGCTGGTCGATACAGTCGAGACTTATGTGTCTGCCGACACCCGCCGACCGCTGACCGATTTCGTGATGGTCCAGTCCGCCGAGATCATCAGCTATTCAGTCGATTATGATCTGACCGCCTTTAGTGGTCCCGATGGCGCGCTTGTTCTCGCGACCTCGCTGGCCAGCGTCCGTTCCTACGTTGACGATAGCCACAAGATCGGCCGCGACATTACATTGTCCGCGCTCTTCCGCGCTGCGCATGTCGAAGGCGCACAGAACGTGCACTTCAATTCGCCCACCGCCGACATCCTGATCAGCCGCACGCAAGCGCCGTTCTGCACGGGCGTGGTGGGCCGGTTCGCTGGCACCAACGAATGATCTACCCCTCCATCCTTCCCCCCGGCTCGACGCCGCTGGAAAAGGGCCTGGAGCAGGTTGTCGCTCAGCTGGCCGACATTCCAACGCCTATCCGTTCGGTCTGGTCGCCGGCGAATAGCCCGGTCGGCCATCTGCCCTGGCTCGCGTGGGGGCTGGCGATCAGCCATTGGAACACCGCCTGGAGTGTTGATTACAAGCGCGCCGCCATCGCCGATGCCATTCCCTACCACCGGCGCAAAGGCACTCGGCAGGCCGTCCAGGAGGTGCTGGCTCGCTACCATGCTGCGCTGACTATCTCCGAGTGGCATGAAGTCTCGCCGAGGCGCGCTCCGCATACGTTCGAAGTTCGCTTGCCGGCGGAAATCGGTCCGTCGTTCCTGACGCCTGCGACGGCCGCCGCGATCATCACCGATGTAGCGATCGCCAAGCCGGCCCGCTCGCACTTCGATTTCGTGCAGGTCCTCGAAGCACAGGCCGGGCTTTACATGGCGGCCGGCGGCATGGCGGGGTCCTTCTTTCGCGGTGAGTGCACCACGACGATCGACACAAGCCGCGACTGGTCACGCATCTGGCAGACCGACAACGGCGAGCCCTTCATGACCGAGGACGGCCTCGGATACTGGGAAGAAGAATAATGGCGACCCTCGTCCTCAAGCTGACGGATGCGGGGCTTGCCGCCGTGCAGGCCGCGTCCGGCTCCGACCCGACCACCATCGCATGGCTCGGTCTGACGGCCACGCCTTTCGACTATGCGCCGACGCTCACCGGCCTGCCTGGCGAGTTCAAGCGTCTGGCAGTCTCCTCGGGTGTCGCAGCCGCGCCAAACATCACGCACATGACCGCCTACGACACCAGCGCCGACGCATGGTCAGCGACAGGCTTTGGCCTGTTCCTCGACGATGGAACACTGTTCGCGGTCCACACCAGCGCCAGCCCGGTGCTGTCCAAGGTCAGCCTCGCCTTTGCGCTGCTTGCCTTCGACATCGCGTTCGAAGCCGATTTCGCGGCCAACATCGAATACGGCAATGCCGTCTTTGCCTACCCGCCTGCGACCGAGACCTATCGCGGTGTCGCCCGCATCGCCACGCAGGCACGGGTGAACGCGGCGGCAGACGAGGGCGACGACGCCGTAACGATCGTCTCGCCCAAGACCCTGCGTGCCCGTCTCGCGGCCTTTACCGCCGCTGTCTCCGAATCGCTGTCGGCGCTGGCCGCTCGCAAGATCGAGGGCGACGGCCTGGTAACCGGCGGCGGCGACCTGTCGCAGGATCGCAAGCTGAAGGTGACCGAGGCGGACGCGGCAGACATCACCGCCGGCATCGCCGCCGACAAAGTCGTAACGCCGCGCCGTCTCGGCCCGATCTCCATGTCGCTGGCCGAAAACGGCTTCATCCGGTTCTTCGGCTTCCAGATCGTCTGGGGCCGCTTCACCGCCTCGGCCAACGCCTCGACCGCTGTCGTGCTCGCGCAGCCATTCCAGACTGCCTGTTTCGCGGCCGTCGTCAGCGGCGTCACGGCCGGCGGCGCCGACAGCCAGGACAACCCGCCCGCCGTCATCACTTCGACCATCACGAAGGACGGTTTCTCCGTCTTCAGCGCCGACGATACCGCTGACGGCACCTGCTACATCGCTGTGGGGACCTGACCGATGGCCAAGCTAAGCACCGAGCCCAACGTCGCCCGCCTGTTCGATCTCGACGGCCGCAAGGTCGACGCCGTCCTGAAGCGCGCGCGGATCTCCGTTGACACCATCGCTGAGCGCGAACAAATCCCGATCGCATCGCGGACCAACTACTTGCAGGTCTACGTTGGCGACCAGAAGCGGACCTTCGTTTGGGTATTCGCTGGCAGCACCCGGCCCGACAACGGTGCTGTGATGGCCGTTACGAACTGGGTGGGCCTATACACCCAGGAAGAGAGCAAAAACCTCGGTATCGGCTTCACCGGCTCGCTGCCTTCAGGAAACGTTGCCGGTCTGGCTGAGGGTTACGCCGCGACGGACGCATTGGCGGCGATCAAGATCGCGGACTTTCGTGCCACCGCGCTGTCCAGCGGCACGAACCCGGCTGTCGAGCTATCGTGGGCTTTGAGCGGCACGCCGCCGACCTCGCAGATGGTCTCGTGGGGTGGGTCATCTATCGCGCTGCCCGGTACCGCCCGCAACTTCACGCCGCCCGCGAACTACTCGGCCATCACTGGCTTCGGCATCGTCGGAAACAGCCTATCTGACAGCGGCGACGTGAACACCCGTTATTCGCAGGTTCTCGCCGCCCGCCTTGGCGTCAGCCTGATCAGCGTTGCCCGGTACTCTTCCGACTGGCGCGAAGTCTACCGCCTCGGCGCGAAGCCGATCTATGTCACGGTGGCGGGTAACTCGCTCGCTGCCGGCGGTACGGCGAAGGCGGTCACCCTCATTAACGGATTGGCACCGAGCAACGATCCGGGTTTGAACCCCGCAAGCTTCCTCAACACCGGCGATGCCAACATTGTGACCAACCTCACGATGTCCGGCACCATCGTTGACGGCAGCGTTACGCGGCATGTGACCGTGTCGATCCCTAACGGCGCCAGCCTTGCCTACACTGTCACGCAGGATGCCGGCCTTGCAGCACTTGCGCTTACCGGCCCAGTGTTGTTCATCCCTGATATCTCCGCACAGTTCGCAGGGAGGACGGTGGTTGTCGCCGTTGGGCAGAATTTCTTCTTCTCTGGCGTGCCGAACAGCTACGGCGATTACACTAACCCACAGATGTGGGTCGATATGGCGCTCATCGTGCAGTTCCTGCAGGCGATGGGATGCCGTGTCATTATCCTGCCGGTGCTGCCTCAGGCCGACTGGACGGCGCGCGGCGTCGGTACGCCCTATAACGCGCACCTCGCAGCTAATGCCCGCACGGCCAGCCTGTACCCTGACCTCTACGCCCGGACTGCAGGTGGACAGGACTGGATTGCATACCTCAAGGCGGGTGCGCAAAGCAGCGCTGACAATGACGATGTCGCTGCCGGCTACATTCCGCGGCTATTCCGGATTCAGACCGGTTCCGACACATGGGACTTCACCCATCTGAACGAAGCCGGTGATGCGCGGACCGCAGATTTTCTGCAGTTGGCTCTCGCGGCTCAGAAGATTCCGCCCGCCATCACCCAGAGCACGGTGTTCACGTTATCTGCGTCAGGCATCAACCCGCGCACCGGAGAGGCGTTGCCCTTTTCGAGCACTACTGCGGCTGTCCGCGCCGGTGCGCTGACGGGGATCGCAACAGCGCTTCAACCCGGATCGCCGGCCGCGCAAGTCAGCTACGGCGATCGCTCAGTCGCATCCGCGATCGGCGATATCGAGGTAATGGGCACGGCATTCGGGAAGAAGCTGGCTAACCTCGACGTCAACGCCCTTTCCACCCTGATCACCGACAACCCTGCCGTGGCGAACCTGATGTTCGCTATCACCGACGCTGCCGGGTACTTCGGGGCGGGTCTCGCGCCTGACGGCACTCTCATCGCGCGCCAGCTTCAGTCGCTCGCCGCAATGGTGACGCCTCTTCTCAAGGTCGCGGTGGGCGGTGAGGTTCAGCTTGGCAACGCCGCCAAGATTGCGCTCGGGGATCGTGGGTCGATCGTGGGCGGTGACGGCGCGATGCTGGACATGCGCGGCATGAACTATGAGTTCTGCATCTGCGATCAGAACGATAACGTTCTTTTGGGGTGGCTCAACGGCAAGCTCTACGGGCTCCGCGCCGTGACCCAATTTACGACGTTCAGGATCACGATCACGTTCGCCAACGGTGTCATCCTGGACATCGGCGACCACAATTATGATTTCGCCATCTCTGACGCCAACGGAAACGTCTTTCTCGGTTGGAAGGATGGCATAGGCTACACCTCGTCCGGTGCAGCGGGTTCCGTCGATCTCGACAAGCGCGATGCGGCCAACAAGGCTTACAGCCAGCGGGTATACGCGCGCCGCGTCCGCAACATCCAGCTTCCAACCGCTGCGTACAACGCCCTCTACATATACGGTCAGTCGCTTGGTCAGGGCGACGAGACCTGGCCCGCTCTGTCGCGCACGGCGCGCTTGGGCAACCTCATGCTTGGCGGCAACACGATGTCCAGCGCGGACGCTGGCACATTCGTCCAGTTCACGCCGACAGGCCTCCAGCCTTTGGTCGCTCAAACGGTCAATGGCTCGACGCGGTATGATGCTGCCGGTGAGGCGGCCCTCGCGCCAGGTAATGGCTCGCGCGGTGAGCCGTCAAACATTGGCTGGGCCAACGGCGCGAAGGCGCGCTTTAACGATTATCTCGTGGTGAGCAACGCCACAGACCGGAACTTCGTGACGATCAATGTCTCCAAGTCCGGTGCGACCATCGGGGAACTTGAGAAGACGCCGTCCGAGGGAGGCACGGTCTATTACAACAAGTACACCGGCTCGCTCACTCAGCTCATAACAGCTGTCGGCGCTTCGACGGTGACCGTCGCCGGCATCAGCTACATGCAGGGCGAGCACGACTATTTCCAAGCCAGTGGCCACGCTTCGCTGAACATCACGTACGCAGCCTACAAGGGCAAGCTTACCACGATGGCGGCGAACATGCAGGCTGACGCCATGGCCGCCACCGGTCAGACTAAGCCACCTGCCTTCATGATCTATCAGACTGGCGGTTCTTACACGCGCGACGTCGATAGCAACGGCGTGCCCGGTCTCCATGTCGGTATGGCCCAGCTCGACTTTTCACTGGCATCCGACACGGCATGGATGGTGGGGCCCGCCTACCCGTATACCGACAAGGGCGGCCATTTCGACAGCAACGGCTCCCGCTGGTTCGGGCACCAGATCGCCAAGGTATGGAGCCAGGTCGTCATTGAAGGGCGCGATTGGGAGCCGCTGCGGCCAATCAAAGTCTGGCAGGAGGGTACGTCCACGATTTATGTAGCGTATCATGTCCCCTGCGGGCCTCTCGTGTTCGATGAGCCGCAGCTTTCAGGTGGCGCGGAATACAACGGCGTGAACAAGGGCTTTCGCCTCACGGACGACGTTGGCGCAATCGGCATCTCCGAAGTGGCGATTGTCCGGGACACCATCATCCGCATCACGACTTCCCGCGCGGCCGGTGCCAACCCGAAGGTCTGGTACGCCAGCCAAGGCCAGACAAGCCCCGGCAATGGCATGGTCCGCGACAGCGACCCGTCTCTCGCGAGTGACAACTACGTCTACGAGCCTGATCGCGGAATGTACCCCACGGCCAACATCGCCCAGTTCGTCAACAAACCCTACCCCCTCTGGAACTGGGGCGTCGCGTTCGTCCTGCCCGTTGGGTACAGCGAAGGAAACTAAGTCCATGGCCTTCAAGCTCATCATCCCCGGCGCCGATTTCTCCGCGACCGGCAACCCCAAGGTCGAAAACCGCCTGTTCGGCTTCAACGCCGATAACTTGGAAGCACTGTATTTTTTCGATAGCGGGACCGTTGGCCAAGCCTACACCGGGCCCGCAACGGATCAGACCGGAAGGGGCAACAGCGCCCCGCTGATCCTGGCATCGACCGCATTGAAGACGGCCACGGGAGTTGCGAATGTGGCGGATGGGTCAGCTGCGGCCAACAACGGTTTTGGCATCCTGACCCCCGTGCCAATCACTTCGAAGTTCACGATCTTCGGGGTTATTCGCAACCTTTACCCTGCCGCCGCCAACATAGGCACGTTCATGATGCCCTGGTCGTCGTCCGGCTCCTTCACTACCCCTGCGAATCCGACGACCAACGACACCGCCGCAGGCTCTGCCAACGCCACCACCGCTGGCCGTCTCTCAATCAATCAGCAGAATACGAACACCGGGGGCAGCGACAACGCGGAGATCGCGAGTTTTGCCACACTCCCTGGGGCCACCAACACCCCATGGAGTGGCGCTTCAACGCGCAACGCCCATGCCGTTGCTGGCACGCCGAAGAGCTCCTACATCGCGTATGCTATGTCGTTCGATGCAGCCAGTGGGTACGTCTTCCGTACCCTTGGCAGCGGCCACGTCATCGCCGATGCATCCAGCGCGGGCGCGTGGGCCACGGACCAGATCGGCCGAGGCGCCAAACACATGTTCGGAGTGATGAACTACGGGCGTGACGCCGATGGCGTTAAGGGCGAAATCAGCATGGCCGGCGTCTACAAAGACGTGGCCAAGTCGGCCGCCGACCTGGACGTGATCATCACCAATCTCAAGGCGCGAATGGCGCTGCGCGGCGTGACGACGCTGTAGGCCATGGTCACCGCAAACCCCATCATCACCATGGTCGTCGGCACCGCACCAGGCGTTGACGGGTACCTCCCCCTGCTGGCGGCCCACTATGGCGCGACCCGAACGCACGACGGATGGCCCGGTGAGGACCTGCTCGAGCCCGGCGATCTCGTCCTGGTCGACGAGGTGCCCGACCTCAACATGATCGCAATCAATGTGATCCTGTTGCCGGATAACCGGGGCGTGCTGTTCCAAGAGATCGAGCTTGCGGACGCTCTGGCTGACATCTTGCCGGCAGTGGCGCCCTAAACAAGCGGGCTCTTCACGCCGCCGTGTAATCCCCTTACGGAAGGGGGCTTCGGATGTCCCCACATCCCGAAACCAGCGAGCCTGCACTCGCACTCTGACGGGCTAACGCCTGTCCCATCGAGTACCCTTCCGCGCTCAGGCGCGGGAGGGACATCGTGCAGGAAATCCAACATGTCTACCTCTTTTGTTCCCGTTTCCCCAGTCTCTCCCGTTGCCGGCTATATCGGCGGAAAACGCAACCTTTCTAAGCGTATCTGCGCCATTATCGAGCGGACTCCGCACACCAGCTACGCGGAGCCTTTCGTCGGCATGGGCGGCATCTTCCTGAGACGCAAAAGCCGGCCGCGCGCCGAGGCAATCAACGATATTTCGGGTGATGTCGTCACGCTCTTCCGCTGCCTTGCAGAACACTACCCCTACCTCGTTGACATGCTGCGGTTCCGCGTTGCGAGCAGGGCCGAGTTCCAGCGGCTACTCGGGCAGGACCCTGATCGCCTGACCGATCTGCAGCGCGCGGTGCGCTTCCTTTACGTCCAGCGCCTGGCGTTCGGCGGCAAGGTGTCGGGCCGGACCTTCGGCGTGGACGCATCATCGCCGGCACGTTTCGACGTCAGCAAGCTGGAGCCGATGCTGGCGGATCTCCATGATCGCCTTCAATCTGTCGTGATCGAGCGACTGCCCTATGCGGATTTCATTCGTCGTTATGACCGAGAGGGCGCGCTGTTCTACCTCGACCCGCCGTACTGGGCTTGCGAGACGGATTACGGGAAGGACGTGTTCACTCGCGCCGATTTCGCCGCTCTGGCCGAGCAATTGGCCGGGATCAACGGCAAGTGCCTGATATCGCTAAACGACAACGCAGACGTGCGCGAAACGTTTAGTCGTTTCTCCATCGTCCCAATTAAAACAACCTACACCGTCGGTGCCAACGCCATACAGGCGCGCGAGTTACTGATCAGCAATTTTGCTGTTCCGGCAAACGATTGATATTCACCACAGGCTCTGAGGCGCCTTGCATCAGAGCCTGTCATTGACCTTTGATAAAATTGAACGGGGGTAGGTCCCCTTTCAACTTCCCCCCGTACTTCAGCGACAGCTGCTCACCATTGTCAGTGATGCTGCGCTGCGGTTTCGGCATATGGTAAATCTCAGAAAGGGACTTCCCCTGAAGTTCTTTTAACAACTCTTCCGCTAAAATAGTCGCGTAACTTTTCGCTTCCGCTCTTAATTTCAATGCTAATATTCGAATCTTATCGCAATCTACCTTGTTGTGATGAACAACTCGACCATTCCATGCAGATATCTCTGCTGACACAGGTGCGTTTGGCGGGATGATCATTGTTACGATCGGAACGTTTTCTTCCGAGCCATCCACGCAGTGCGCGACGCTTTTATCAGCCAAATCGAGCAATTTCCCGTGCAGAAGCTTTTCGTCCTCGTCGAGGGAAGATATCACCGAGACGGACATCTTCTTGCGTATGCCTCCATTAAAACAGCGCCGATATCTCATCACGGCGCTATCAAAACAGGCTCGCCGCACGCCCTCTTTGCTCGCATTTTCTTTCCATAAATCGATCATTTTACATGCGTCGGCAACATGCTTCAGATCATGCTGGACACCTTCAAGATCCGCGAACTCTTGAGCTTTTTCGCCTTGCAACAGTCGCAGCGCCCGTTTTGTCTGCAAACTGCCTGACATCAGATATACCTTCCTCGGATTCCGCCCTGCTTAAGAAACGAGGGTGAGCAAATCTAGCCGGCATTTGGTCAGCCGCCTTGCCAAATGCACCCCCGCGAAAGCTCACGCGACTAACGCCATGGTCGCACCATGGCGCGAACTGCAGACCCTGAACAGCTTGCCGGCGAAGTGATCCAGCTTGGCACCGTGGCGTCCGTCGATCACGGCGCCGCGACGTGCACGGTCGAGATCGGCGACCTGATGACGGGCGATCTGCCTTGGCTGGCATGGTGCGCGGGCCGTATCAAGGTATGGGCGCCGCCGTCCAGTGGTGAGCAATGCACTGTCCTGTCACCCGAAGGCGACCTTGCCGGCGGCCTTGTCTTGCCTGGCCTATGGTCCGACGCCAACCCTGCTCCTTCGACTGATCCTGACATATTTCTCATCAAGTTCGATGACGGCGCCGAACTGTCGTATCACTTTACCACACACGCGCTGACGATCGCGTTGCCTACCGGCGGGACGATCGACATCAGCGCACCGGGAGGCGTCACCATCACTGGCGACGTCACCATCAACGGAAATCTGTCGATCGCTGGCAAAGCCGAGGCGACCGATGACATGGTCGGCGGCGGTATCAGCCTCAAGAACCACAAGCACACCGGGGTCCAGGCGGGTGCCGCTCAGACCGGCGCGCCCGTTTCATGACCGGCATGTCCCGCACCACAGGCGCCACGATCGACGGCCTTGAAAGCATCCGCGAATCCGTGGCCGACATCCTCAGCACCCCGATCGGAGCCCGCACCTGCCGCGAGGATTACGGATCGGCTCTACCCGGCCTGATCGACCAGCCCATGACCGCGACCAACATCATGCGCATTTTCGCGGCCACCGCCGTCGCCGTCACACGCTGGGAAGACCGCATTCGGCTGCGCCGCGTGAGCCTGACTGCCGGTGACCGGCAGGGTGCCGCCATCCTCATCATCGACGCGGACCGCACCGACACAAACGCCGCCAATGCCCGGACCCGCCTCGCCATCCCTCTCTGACCAAGGAACCCGTCATGGCCTTCAAACATGGAATCACCATCACCGAGATCACCGAAGGCGCCCGCACGCTGACGGCGATCTCCACGTCGATCATCGGCCTGGTCGCGACTGGCGCTGATGCTAGCGCCGACGTTTTCCCCCTCGACCGACCCGCACTCATCACGGACATCGAGACCGCGATTGGCAGCGCGGGCGTCACCGGCACGCTGGCCAACGCGCTGCGCGCGATCGCTGACCAGACCAGGCCAATCCTCGTTGTGGTGCGCGTGGAAGAAGGTGCGACGCCGGCCGAAACCGCCAGCAACGTCATCGGTACCACGGATGCCAACGGCCAGAAGACCGGCATGCAGGCCCTTCTGGCCGCGCAGGCGCAGCTGGGCGTGAAGCCTAAAATCCTCGGCACGCCCGGCCTCGAAACGCAGGCAGTCACCGCCGCGCTTGTCGTCGTCGCGCAGAAGCTGCGCGCCTTCGCCTATGCCCGCGCGATCGGCGAGACTGTGGCCGCCGCGACCGCATACCGAGCGAACTTTACCGCGCGTGAACTCATGTTGCTGATGCCGGACTTCCTTGCCTGGAATACCGATGCCAGTGCCACCGTCACCAGCTACGCCGCCGCCCGTGCCATGGGTCTGCGCGCCCTTATCGACACGCAGACGGGCCCCCAGAAAACCCTGTCGAACGTCGCCGTCAGCGGGGTGGTCGGCCTCACCAAGGACATCCACTGGGATATCGAAGACCAAACCAGCGAAGCGGCGGTTCTCAACGCCGCGCAGGTCACGGCTCTCGTGCGCACCGTCACGGGAAACTGTTTCTGGGGCAACCGCACCACGGCCGAGCCGGAAAGCCCTTTCGTCTTCGAAAGCACTACCCGCGTCGCGCAGCTGCTCGCGGACACGATCGTCAACGGCATGCTCTGGGCCATGGACAAACCGCTGACGCCCAGCCTGGCCAAGGACATCATAGAGACCATCAACGGCCTTTTCCGCCAGCTGAAGGCCGGCGGCGTGATCCTAGGCGCAAACGCTTGGTTCGATGAGGCGAACAACGATGTCTCCGCCCTCAAGGCCGGCAAGCTGCGCATCGACTACGACTATGCCGTACCGCCGCCGCTCGAAGACCTCGGCTTCAACCAGCGCATCACGGACAGCTATTTTGCCGATTTTTCGGCGCAGCTGACCGCTGACGTCTGATCGACCGCCAACCTTACTCTCTGGATCATAGGAGCCCCTGATGGGTATGCAACGCGTCCTCAAGGACAGCATGATGTTTAACGAAGGTTTTGCCTACATGGGCGAGGCCAAGACGGTGGCCCTGCCCACCCTCACCCGCAAATTGGAAGAGACGCGCGGCGGCGGGATGAGCGGGCCGGTCAAGATGGACATGGGCATGGAGGCCATGTCCATGGGGGTCACCTTTGGGGCTCCCATGCGCGACATCCTGCGCCAGTGGGGCACCCCCACGGTCGATGGCGTCTATGTCCGCTTCGCCGGAAACTACCAGGCAGACGATACCGCCGACGTCGACCACGTAGAAGTCATCGCGCGGGGCCGCTGGGGTGAACTCGAATTTGGCGATCAGGAAACCGGCGAAGCCGGCGAGTTCGGGACCACGTTCGAAATCGCTTACTACAAGCTCGTGTGGAACGGGCGGGTCGAACTCGAAATCGACTTCCTCAACATGATCGAGATCGTCGATGGCGTCGATCGCCTGGCCGAGCGTCGTCGCCTCCTCGGAATGTTCTGATCCATCCGGCCCGGCCGCTCGCCGGGCCGCCTTTCCTCCTCGATAGCACGAACGCGGGCCTTGCTCCCGACACCCGGAGAACATCATGACCGAAATCGCCGCGACCGCCGCCGCCCTTGCCCTCGTCACGCTCGACACGCCCCTGAAGCGCGGTGAAGCGACCATCGAGAGCGTGCAGGTTCGCAAACCCCAGTCGGGCGAACTGCGCGGCCTCTCGCTGTCGCAGCTTCTCAACCTCGATTATGGCGCCCTCGAAACGCTCCTGCCGCGCATCACCATCCCGATGCTGTCCAAGCAGGACGTCGCCGCGCTCGATCCGGCCGACCTCACCCAGCTGGGCAGCGAGGTTATGGATTTTTTGCTGCCGAAGGGCGCGAAGGCGGGGCTCTCCCCGGTCGCGTAGACGACGCGATGGCGGACGTGGCGGCCATCTTCCACTGGCCGCCCGCCGCCATGAACGAAATGTCCATCGCCGAACTGATGGGCTGGCGCGAGCGCGCCGCCAAACGCTCGCAGTCATCTGATACGCCTGGCAAACGCGGGAAATAGGCAGTGGCCGACCGGAACCTTCGAATTCGCGTCCTTATGGAAGGTGCCGACCGGCTCACCCGCCCGATGCGGGACGCCGCCGCCGGCTCGACGCGCCTGGCGCAGACCCTGCGCGCCACGCGCGACCAGCTGAAGTCGCTCAAGCAGGCGCAGAACGACATCGCCGAATTCCGCCAGCTGCGCGGCGGTACCCGCGATCTCGAACGCCGAATGCAGGAGGCACAGGCTCGCACGACGCAACTGGGCCGCGCGATCGGGCAGACCGCCAACCCGACCAAAGCGATGCAGCGCGAATTCGCTCAGGCCCGCCGCGAAGCCGAAAGGCTCACCAATGAGCATCGCCAGCAATCCACCCGCCTGCAGGAACTGCGCACGCGGTTGTCTGCTGCCGGCATCTCCACCCGCGATCTGGTGAACGGCGAACGGCGCCTACGCGATCAGGTCCGCCAGACGACGGATAGCTTGCGCGATCAGGATCGCCGCCTGCAGGAGGTGACCCAGCGGACCCAGCGTTTCGCGGACGCGCGCGAGCGGTTCTCGCGGACGCAGGCCATGGCCACCGGCCTTGCCGCCGGCGGCGCGGCGTCGATCGGCACCGGCATGGTCATCGCCCGGCCGCTCGAAGGCGCTGCCGAGGACGCGATGCAGTTCGAATCGAAGATGACCGACATTAACCAGAAGGTTGTCCAGGCAAGAGATGCGGGCCGCCTGATGGGCCTAGACATGCGCAAAACCGCACTTGCCGTTAACCAGCTGCCCGCCGACCTGCAGAAGGGCGTCGACACTCTAACTGGTTTCGGACTTGGTGGGAAACAGGCAACCGCCATGATGCAGGACATCGGCCGGTCGGCGACTGCTTACAAAGCCGAGATTGACGATCTTGCAAAGGCAACTTTCGCATCTCACGACAACCTCAAAGTGGCGATTTACCAAACCGGATACGCTCTCGATGTAATGGCCGAGGCAGGAAAAAACGGCGCCTTCGAAATCAAGGACATGGCACAGTACTTCCCAGCGCTGACTGCCAGCATGCAGAGCCTTGGCGGGAAGGGCGTGCCGGCAGTTGCCGACCTCGCCGCCGCGCTGCAGATCACCCGCAAGGGCGCGGGCGATGCATCCAGCGCGGCCAACAACCTTCAAAACCTGCTGTCCAAGATTAATTCGGAGGACACGATCAAGAACTTTGCGGATTTGGGCATCGATATTCCGAAGGCAATGAAGAAGGCCGCCGCTGAAAGCCGCAGCCCGATCGAGGAAATCGTGCGCTTGACCCAGCAGGCGACTGGCGGCGACCAGGCGAAGTTGTCTTCCCTTTTCGGGGATATGCAGGTTCAACAGGCGCTTCGCCCGCTGATGTCGGCTTTTGCCGAGTATAAAGAGATCAGGGCCGCAGCGCTTTTTGCTCCGGACACGACCAATACCGATTTCGCCGAGCGCATGAATGACAGCGCCGAGAAGGTGAAACACCTCAGTGTTCAGTCTAAGGATTTGTCGATCACGATCGGCAACCAGCTATTGCCCCTGATCGCGTCGGGCTCCGAAACTCTTTCGCGTTGGGGCGACCGGCTTGCTGGCATTGCGCAGCGCAATCCGCAGCTAGTGCGCGCGCTTGCGGTAGGAGCCGCCGCTTTCGCAGCGTTGTTCCTAATTCTGGGCGCCGGCGCCATTGTCCTCGCCGGCCTCGTCGCGCCGATCGCGGTGCTCGGGGCGGCTGCGACCGCGCTCGGCATCGGCCTGTTGCCGCTGATCGGTATCGCTGCCGCTATCATTGCCGGGATCGTCGGCTTAGCGGCCGCCTCTTACTGGCTCTACGAGAACTGGGGCAACTGGCCCGAGATCATGGCGGGCATCTTCGCGGCGCTGAAATTCTATTTCCTGAACTTCAACCCGCTCGGCATGCTGATGCGCGCTTTCCAGCCAGCACTCGATTACCTGCGCTCCCTCAATATGGCCGACATCGGACGCTGGATGATTCAGGGCCTGATCGGCGGCATAAAGGCCATGATCCCCGGCTTAGGGCTGGTCCTTTCGGCGGTCGGCAACCTGATCCCCGACAAAATCCGTAAGCTGCTGGGCATCCACTCACCGTCCCGCGTGTTCGCGGAGATCGGCGGGCATGTCATGGGCGGTCTCGATCAGGGCCTCGCTGCCAACGCGCCGGGGCCGATCGCCCGCATCAACGAACTGGCGGGGCAGATGACCCGCGCGCTGGCGGTCGGCGCCGGGGGCGCGGCCATGGCCGCTGCTGTGCCAGCGGCGGCATCGAGCGCCGGTAGCGTCGCGCCCACCTCAGCCGCCAGCGCCGCGCCGGCAACCTTCAACCTCCACTTCCACGGCGTCACCGGCAACCCGCAAGACATCGCGGAGGCAGTCCGCAAGGCCATAGAACAGATCGAACGTGAGCGGCGCGGGCGCAGCTTCGGCGACGACGAAGGGTAATCGACGATGCACCTCGTGGCCCTGGGCATGTTCCTGTTCGAGATCGGCACCCTTCCTTACGAGGAGATGCAGCGCCGGATGAACTGGCTCCACGCGCGGTCGGGCCGTGTCGGCGCGCGCGATGCCACGCAGTTCGTCGGTCCCGGCGACGAAACCATCAGCCTTTCCGGCGCAGTCTACACCGAACTGTCCAATGGGCTCGTCTCGCTCGACGATCTGCGGGCGCTGGCCGACACTGGCGAGGCGCTACCGCTGGTCGATGGCAGGGGCATCGTCTACGGCAATTTCGTCATCGTCTCGATCGACGAACGCCACGTCGCGCTGATGTCCGATGGCACCCCGCGCCGCATCGACTTCGGCATTGACCTCCTGGGCGTCGATAATCCAGCCTCCACCGCCAGCGCGCAGGCCAGCGCATGACCGGGCCGATCAACAACATTGCCGACTGGCGCGTACTGCTTGATGGCACCGACCTGTCGGATCGCATTCGCCCGCGCCTGATCTCCCTCACGCTGTCGGAGAAGCGCGGCGACGAGGCTGACCAGCTGGACATCGTTCTGAGCGATGCGGACGGCATGCTGGCCATCCCGAAAGAGGGCGCGGTGCTGCAGGTGCAGCTGGGCTGGAAGCAGGGGCGCGACGTGACGGCGGGCCTCATCAACAAGGGCAGCTTCAAGGTGGACGACGTGTCGCACAGCGGCCCGCCCGATCAGATCACCATCAAGGCGCGCGCCGCCGACTTCACCAGCGAAATCCGCAATCGCCGGGCGCACAGCTGGAAGGACACGACGCTGGGCGCGGTTCTGCGCGATGTTGCCGGGCGCAATGGCCTGACGGCGCGTATCGCGCCCGCTTTGGCGTCGATGGCGCTCCCGGCAGTCACACAGAGCCGCGAAAGCGATATCGCCTTCCTGCGCCGCCTAGGGCGGGAAAACGATGCGGTCGCCACCGTCAAGGACAAGCATCTGATATTCGCGCCGAAGGGCGCCGGACAGACCAGTGACGGCACGGCGCTGCCCAGGCTGACGCTCCATCGCCGAGATGGCGACGGTCATCGGTGGCAACGCCAGAAGCGCGATGGGCAGGAAGGCGTGTCCGCCAGTTGGCACGACAAGAAGGCGGCTAGGCGCAAGACTACGACGGTTGGGAAGGCGGACGGAGCAAAGAAATTGCGCAAAGTCTATCCCGACGAGGCGTCGGCCAAGCGCGCCGCCACCGCCGAGAGCGCCCGCCTGAAGCGGGCGCCCGCCACATTGGATTTGACGCTGGCGCTTGGCCGGGCCGATGCCTATCCCGAAGCGCGCGTCACCACATCAGGCTACAAGGACGTAATCGACGCCGCCACCTGGCTCATTTCCGAAGTGTCCCATCGCCTCGACAAGGCTGGCGGGTTCACCACCGACATCAAGATGGAAACTGCCCCGACGTGATTTAGAATCCGGGGCCGGAGATCACGTCGGATCGTGTCAAACCTTTTGGGTCATTGCGCTTTCGATCGCGTTGCGCAGATCCGCAATCGCATCGCGGTCTCCGGCTGAGGTTGCCTGAATTTCGCCAGAAGAAGTTGCCAACATCAAATGGTAAACCGGCGCGGGCTGATTACGATAGGTCAGGAACGCAATTACGGAGAAAACCAATATAACGGCCCATCCACCGATTGATTTAAATCCGATAGTTAATGCCATCAGCGCGCAGATTGCGAATAACATCCAAACATTGGAATTTTTCTTATCAATACGTACGTCAACAGAATTGATCTTATCGATCGCATAACTTTTGGATCCGAAGCGCGCAAAGTGCTGGTCTACGGATACCTTCCCCTGCTGATAAATCATGAGTAATATCCCCCGACCTGCTTATTTTTCTCGTCGATCATGATGCCGCGCTACTCAGTGTAGGGTCCGCCGGTGCTTCCACATCAACCAAATCCCAGCCCAAACCGTCACGCTTAAAGATCAGGGACGGCGCTTTGTCGCCCGGTTTTAGTTTGGGCCGAGCGATAAACCGATCCAGGCCGCGACGTTCGATCTCCCATTCGGCCTCTCTGCCCTCTGTCTGGACGGCAGCCGGCTTTTCGGGATCCTTCATCTTCCCGCTCTCGACCATCACCTTGATGCCCTCTGGCGAAACGATGCCGTCGATCATGGGATCTATGATGGCGCCAGCAAAAGCCATGCCGAGCGCTCCGAAGGGGTTGTTCTTCTCCTTGGCCATTTCCGCGACCATCATCGCACGCATCTGGGACTTCAGCGATTCACGGATCGCCGGGAAATCGACGCGATCTTTCAGTTCTTCGCGGTCGCCTGCGAGCGCGGCGTCCTTGAGGCCCTTCATCGCCAGCCCAGGCGACAACCAATACCAACCACCACTTGCAAGTATGAGCGCCGCCGCAGCAGCGAGAACAGCTTTCTTCACCTGACCCCCGTTCAGAAATTCTGCACGGGGCTAAGCGCCTGCCTATCCCACTGTCTACGTGTATTTTCTTACAGAGAGACTTTGCCTCTTTCCTACACGTTCCGTTCCAGCCAGAACAAGAACGAATCAGGAACACTTAGGGGTGCGCAAAGTTGAGTGGGGACGTGATGCGACTGACGCCGGGCTGCGAGTTCGCCTGCCCGGAATGCAGCGTCGGTTGCGCTACGGTTGTGGCGATCCGTGATCGTCTGTGGCGGCAGATCGAGGAGGAGCGTCGGTTGCAGGCGACGCGGCCGCACCCGGATCGGGCAGATAGGGTCCGATCCCTGCAAAGCCAGATGGCAGCCATCGAGCAAGAATTTCTGCGGTCTCGTCCCTGGACGCCCCTTCAGGCACAAGAACGAGCAGTTTGGCGAACATCTCACGCAGCGCGGCTTCACTAGGTAGCGCGACCTGAAGCGGAATATACTGAACAGCCGGACGTGCTGCCTCGACTGCCCGTGCTTCAGGCTCGGCTTCCGTCTCGTTCAGTCCTGCCAATTGCATCACCTCTGCGGGATCCACGCCGCGCAAAGAGAGCACCGCCGCAATCTGGCGGGTTACATCGATAGGCAGCTCACGTTTCTTGTAGCGCTTCGGATCCTCGAAATACGAATACCTCGGAAAGCCGATTCCTACCTCTTCAGCCATCTTGCGGATCGATATCGGTGGCACTGCAGAGAGACGCAGTTCCTTCAGTTTTTCAGCTGCAGATTTCATGCGCGGGACTGTGTTGAAATTTTAGACACAGTCAGTCCTCAAAATGGCTTGCCTGTTGTATAATATTTGAATACACCTCCGTCTATGGAACGGCTCATCTCAATCTTCGACTTGTTCGGCGGCATCCGCCCGATGGCTCGTGCGCTCGACGAAAGCCCGAGCAAGATCATGGCGTGGAAGCGCGCGGGCCACATCCCAGCGCAAAAGCAGGCAGAGGTACTGGAAAAAGGCCTCGCTTTGGGCATGCCTCTCACCGCCGAACACATGGTCTTCCCCCTTGGACACCCTGTCCCTGAAGTAGCAGCCATGCCGGTGGCTGTCGTTTGCCATCGCCAGGGTAAAGCGCAACGCTCGACAGGTGCCCAATGACCAAGTCGCGCGCACCGCTCTCGTTTTCGCTCGCCATCACCACGGTATGCGGGAAGATCGGATGGAAGGCAGCGGCAGCGGTCACCGGCCGGTCTGTGCGCACCGTTCGTCACTGGAGCGAAAGCGACCGGCACGGCACGCCGACACTCGATCAGGCCAAGGCTCTCGATGCCGCCTACATCGCAGCAGGCGGCGACCATGCGCCAATCCTTGCCAGCTATGGCCTGCAACTGGACGTCGCCATGGTCGATCCGATCGCCTGCCGCACAGCGCTGGCCGAAGACCTTGCGCTGGCGTCGCGCGAAACTGGCGACGCCTTCGGTCACTGCATCGCCGCGCTACAGCCCGGTGCATCTCCGGCCACCATCTATCGCGCCATCGCCGAAACCGAGGAAGCAGACGCGCTTTTCCCGCGCCTCCTCGGCCGGCTCAAAGCCCTTCTGCCCGGCAATAGCGCCGGGCGCGAAGCTACAGGGGAAATACGGTAATGTCGGGGCGCCCGGTCCAACTGCCACACGTCAACTGCCCGGCCTGCGGGGGCCGCGCATTCGCTCGATCGGTGGGCAAGAACAGCTTGCTCTACCGCGAAATCTACTACCACTGCCGCAATCCCGATGCCTGCGGCCATGAATTCGTGGTGGGCATGACCGCGATGCGAACCGTGAAGCCGACACGCTTCCCGCAGCCTCTCAACAAGCTGCCGCTCAGCCAGTGGCATGCCGCTGCGAACGATCGTGCAGCCAACGATGATGGTCCCCCAAACGAACCGGAATCAAGCGCGACCGTCACCTGAACTGACGGCCGCGCCGAACTGACCTTCTGATCCTGATGCCTTCGAACCCGGCTCGCTTCCGGGAACGCCGCAGCTTTGCCTACTCACCGGAGCCTTCAATGCACCTCCCTGACCATAGCCAGTTCAGCGCCGGGCTCCATCAGCCCCGCCGGCGGCCAGCCTCAAGACCTACTCTATTCGCCGCATGGCAGGCGCTTTGGCGTGAAGCCCCAACAGAGGTGCGTCGCGACTTGCTGCGCCTCGCCTTGATGACGCCCACGATGATCGAGGTTTGCGCGCTGGTCTGGTGGATGTCGCCGGCATGATCCGCTCCCGTGAAATCGTGCGCGAAAGCCGCGATGCCGTGATCGCCGAGACGTTTGGCGCCGGCCGCGCCGCCGCAAACCCCTACGGCCCTACGTCGAAGCGCCACATCTTTTGGCAGCATGGTGCCGACCAGGCCCGGGCCGCAGCAACTCGCCTCCTGCAGATCGGAGCCTGACGCATGGACATGCGGGAAGATATCTGCCGCGCCTTGATGCCGCTGCTCAAGGGCGACTTCAAATGGAAGAAGGAGGGAGGCGAATACCTCCAAGGGGGCAAATGCCCCGAGTGCAGCGATCATTCCGTGTTCGCGCACGGCAAGAACCCGTGGGTGCTCAAGTGCGGCCGCACCAACAAGTGCGGGTGGATGGGGTCTGTCCGCGATCTGTATCCCGAGATTTTCGATACATGGTCGAACCGCTTCAAGAAAACGCCCGAGAACCCCACGGCGGCCGCCGACGCATACCTGAGCGATGCCCGGCGCCTGAACCTGCTCGGCATGCGAGATGCCTACACGCAGGAGTATTTCCACGACGACGCCCGCAAAATCGGTTCGGCCACTGTCCGCTTCCCGCTGCCCGGCGGCAGTTGGTGGGAACGCCTGATCGACCAACCCGGCCGCTTCGATCGCAAGGCCCGTTTCGCCTACGGCAAGTCCTACAAGGGGCAGGCCTGGCAGCGTCCCGATGTATCGATCGAGGATATGGCCAACGCCGCCAGCATCTGGTTTGCCGAAGGCATCTTCAATGCGTGGGCGCTGGAGCAGGCTGGCCAACGCGCCGCCTCGACCATGTCGAGCAACAACTACCCGGCTCTGTTTCTCAAGCAGTTGCGCGCGCACATCGCGGCTTCGGATTTCCCGCTACGCCGCCCCAAGCTGGTGTTCGCCTTCGATGTTGGCGCCGCCGGCACCAAGGCATCGCGTGATTTCGTCGCAGCCGCCCGCAAGGAGGGCTGGGACGCGACGGCTGCGCAGCCGATGGGCGAGGACGAGGCCGGCAAGGAACTCGATTGGAACGATCTGCTCGTTTTCGAGCGCCTGGGGGAAACCGACCGGACGGAATACTTGTGGCACGGCCGGGTGCTCCTCGCCGCCACGGCGCAGGAAAAAGCCTTCCTGATATGGGACAAGCACCGCTGGAACAGCTTCCACTTCACTTTCGGCAGCCGCACATACTGGGCCTCGATCGACATCTCGATAGTAGGCGAGAAGATCGACGAATACCGCCGGGGCCGCACCCGCGAATTGAAAGAGATCGACAAGGACGAGGAAGCGAAAATCCGCGAGGAAGCTTCGCGCGAGGCCCTGTCCGTCGAGGAGATCGCCAACTGCGCGTTCCGCGTCCTGTACCGCCAGCGTGACGAAGCGACCGACGAAACCAAGTTCTTCCTCAACATAACCTACCCCAGCGGCAAACGACCCTCGGCAAAGGGCGATTTCACCGCTGCCCAGCTGCGCAAGGCCTCGAACTTCGAGGACCGCCTGTTCGCGTTTGGCGGCGTATGGACCGGCAATGCTCACCAGCTGACGCGCATTCTGCAGCACCAGACACCCGATTTGCCCGACGTGCGCCCGCTCGGCTTCACCGGCTACTGCCGGGATTCACAAGCCTACATCTTCGGCCCGATCGCCGTCGCCGGCGGCCGCGTCTACAAGCCGAACGAGAACGAGTTCTTCCAGATCGGCAAGAAAGCCCTCAAGCTGGGCACGTCGGAGAAGCTGCTCGACATCGATTACCATGCCGACAACCTCGACGTCAGCTGGCTTCCCGATCTGTGGACGGCCTACGGCGCCAAGGGCATCGTCTGCCTGACATTCTACTTCGCCTCTCTGTTCGCGGAACAGGTGCGGGGCGAGATGAAAAGCTTCCCCTTCCTCGAGATGCACGGCCTGCCCGGCACGGGTAAGACCACGCTGGTCGAGTTCCTCTGGAAGCTGCTCGGCCGCGAAAATTATGAAGGTTTCGACCCGGCCAAGGCTACCCCGGCCGCGATGGCGCGCAACCTCGGCAAGGTCGGCAACCTGCCTGTCGTACTGATCGAGGGTGATCGGCGCGAAGAGGCCAGTCATTCTAAACGGTTCGAGTGGGAGGAATTGAAAACGGCCTACAACGGCCGATCGGTGCGCTCGCGCGGCGTGAAGAACGGGGGAATGGAGACGTTCGAGCCGCCTTTCCGGGGCGCAATCATCATCGAGCAGAACGAGCCGGTGAACGCTTCGCGCGCGGTGCTCGAACGTATCATGTCGCTGGGCTTCGACATGTCGGGCTGGTCGGCTGACACCAAGATCTCGGCAGAGCGCATGGAGCAATGGCCGATCGAGAAGCTGTCCGGCTTCATCGTCCACGCAACGAAGCGCGAAACCGAAGTGATGGGGCGGTTCCGGCAGGCCTTCGCGCAATACGAAGCGGAACTGCTCGCACTGCCCGCCATCCGCACCAACCGCCTGGCCAAGACGCACGGCCAGCTGCTCGCCTTCCTCGATGCCATCCGCACAATCGTCCCCCTCAGCGATGACCAGCAGGCCGCCACCGCCCGCTACATCGTCGAAATGGCCACGACGCGGCAGACGGCCATCAACAGCGAAGACCCTGTCGTCAGCCTGTTCTGGGAACGGTTCGGTTACCTCGAGGAGAACGAGGACGCTGCAGCGCTCTCCGGCCACATCAACCACCATCGCCGCCACGACGAAGGGCTGATCGCCGTCCGCCTGAACGAGATGGAAGCCCGCTGCGCTGACAAGCGCCTAGCTCTGCCCACTCACGCCGAACTCATCCGCGCGCTGAAAACCTCGAAAAACCGCCGGTTCATCGAAGTCTGTGCCGTCAACTCCCGCAACGACAACGTCGGCGCCGTGCGGTGCTGGGTCTTCAAGGACACCAGTCGCGCAGCCGGCGAGCGCAAATTCTGAAATCGAAAGGACGAACCATGCGTACCGTTCCCTCGCTGCTGTCCATGCTGGACGATCCCAACGCCACCCCGGCGCCCGTATCCCCGATCGTGATGCCCTGGGACTACATTCGGATGCGCCGCCTCGCCGCCGGCCTGTCTATCGAACAGGCCTCTCGCCCTTTCTGGCACCGGCCCGAGCATCGGGCCGACGTCGAACGCAACATGCGCCAGATCGAGGAGGTGGGCTTTCGGGTGAAGCGCCTGTGGGACATGTCGCGGTCCTACCGCTTGAACATGACCGTCTACCGCCAGCTTTGCGACACCTTGCCGGAAAGCCACCCGCGCCTCTGCCTCGCATGCGGGTGGGACGAGTGGTCGACCCAGATCGATAACGAGGGCTTCGATTGCACGTGGTCCGCCGCCGATCCGGAAATCTGCACCCTCTGCGAGCAGACCAAGCAGGCGAGGTTCAAGCCCCGGCTCGCGAATACCCAGCCCCATTCCGACAACCACCGCGCCAGCCAGCGCGCCGCCTGACCTAAGGAAATCCCATGTCTGACACGAATTCCACCGAAGACCGCCTCCGCCTGCTAATCGAACGCGTCGAGCGCTTGGAAGAGGATAAGAAGGGAATCAGCCAAGACATCAGCGATGTCTATGCCGAGGCAAAAGCCGTTGGCTACGACGTCAAGGTCATGAAGGTGATCGTGAAGCTACGCCGCATGCAGCCTGACGACCGGCGCGAAATGGACATGATCGTGGACACCTACAAAAACGCGCTGGGGCTCGACTAACCATGCGCCGCCAACCCTCTGACACCGTCCACGCCCTCCAGTGCAGCTGCATCAGCTGCGTCCCGCCGACGTGCCACGACACTCGCGCACGTCGCGCGATCAAGATTGCGGCACGGGCCGCATTCGTCATCGCCGCTATGATCGCGATCCCATTCATCATCGTCCTCGCCCTCTCAGGCGCGAAAGGGGACAACCGATGAGGTTCCTCTACCTCGAACTCGCCAACGACTGGAGCGATCAGACAGTGGAAGAGCGTATGCGCCTGTGCGCAGAAGCACTCTACGCGCACAAGCTGATCAAGCCGCGCTACTTCACCCAAATCACGGCACGCATCAGCCAGCGCGCCCACCGCCAGCGCGACGTGCGCGCTCGCAACCGGACACGGTTGTTGGGATGCAAGCGGTGCGACGATACGGGATACCTCGATCACGCAGGGTTTGCGCAGGACCCGTGTGATCATAAGGTCGGGCCGTGAATTTGGATCCTCTCCTCCTTACTGAGGCCGAAGCGGCTTTGCGCCTGCAGGTATGCACTCGCACGCTTAGGAAGGCTCGAAACTCGGGCCTTCTGCACTACGTGTTAATCGGGCGCTCCATCCGCTACACATTGGCGGATCTAGAATCATACATTGAACGTTTACGTCAGGTTCAGCCGAATTGTCCTCTAAAGGAGCCCACGCGTCGGATCTCGGTACCCTCTCGCAAGGGTGGCGAAATTGTGCCGTTCACGGAGCGCAATCGACGCCGGTGATCGCGTGACGGTCTACAAGCCCAAGGGCAAACCTCACTATCATTACGATTTCCAGTTTCGTGGCCGGCGGTTCTATGGGTCCACCGGCTGCGACACTAAGCGCGCCGCCGAGACGTTCGAGCGCCGGGAGCGCCATCGCGCCGCTAACCCTGATCTGCAACGCCCCCCGATCACGCTCGATCAGGCGGCAAGCCTGTACCAGGACCATGCCGAACTTCTACCCAGCTGGCCCACCATCAAGTACCTGATTGCGGAACTTATTGGTGGCTTGGGCGGCAACAAGCTCCTTTCGGAAATCTCTCAACGCGAGTTGCAGATATTCTTTGCGCGCCGTCGCGACGGGCGGTCGAGCGCATCGATCAACCGCGAGATCGAGAACACCCGCGCCCTGTGGCGCCGTGCCCAGGGCACAAAATATGACATCGGCGAAATGCCGGACTGGAAGCAGCTGAGGCTCAAGGTTCCCGCTTCGCCCCCGCGCGAACTGCAAGTTCTCGAAGAGGACAAGCTCCTGCTCGCGATGCGCAACGACGTCATCGATGCCGTCGACTTCCTGCTGAAATCCGGCTGGCGGCGCGGCGAGGTATTGGGTCTCTGCTGGGCCGACGTGAACATTCCCCGCAAGGTCGCCGTAACGCGGATCAAGGGGGGCGACATCGTCACCCGCCCGCTGACCACCGCCTTGGTCGAGATCATAGCGCGGCAACCGCAGTGCAAGGACGAGAACGACGACGTCGTGCCGTTCGTCTTCACCTATGTTTGCCAGAAAAGCCGAGGCGCGCGCCGCAAAGGCAAGCGATACCCGCTGACCCCGACCGCGTTACGCAAGCCTTTCGCTCAGGCCCGCACGGCCGCCGGTGTCGAAAACTTCCGCATCCATGACCTTCGACACACGCGCGGCACCCGCATCGTACGCGCAACCGGCTCACTGGCGGCCGCGAAGGAGGCTTTGAAGCACAAGCGCATCGAGACCACGCTGCGCTACGCGCACGTCTTGGACGACGATGTCAGAAACGCACTCGAAGCAAGCGAGTCCCGACATAGTCCCGACCAGCAGGAACAGGCTAAGAAAAAAGCTTAGGATTTGTGCGGATCACAGCCCGTTTGACGGTCGCCGTGTAAACGAGATGCTCTACCAACTGAGCTAACCGCCCGCTTGCGCTATGGCGGCGCTATTGCTGCGTTTTCGCGCTCCCGTCAATGCCCCAAGGCACGCATGTTATTACACAGTGCCCGGCACTGCGTAGCTCGCCGTGCATTTCCCGTTAGTTACGCTGCATTTTCCCCCGTCTTCCGAGGCTTGATGAATTTTCAACAATGGCTGTCGATCGCTGTTCTGGCGGGCATGATGGTGCTCTTCATCTGGGGCCGATTCCGGTATGACGTAACCGCCGTGATCGCCCTGCTGGTCGCCATGGCGCTGGGTCTGGTTACGCCGGAGAACGCATTCCTGGGTTTTTCCGACGATATCGTCATCATCGTCGCCTCTGCGCTGGTGCTTTCGGCGGCGGTGCAGCGTTCGGGGCTGGTGGAAAAGGCGGTGGCCTGGGCGGGGCAATACCTGAAGCGTACCGGATCGCAGTTGCTGGTGCTGACGGCCTCGGTCGGGGTGGCCTCGGGCCTCATCAAGAACATCGGGGCGCTGGCGATGCTGATGCCTGCCGCCGGGCAACTGGGGCGCAAGAGCGGGACCAACCCCTCGCGCTTCCTCATGCCGATGTCTTTCGCGGCGCTGCTGGGCGGGCTGACCACACTGGTCGGCACGTCGCCCAACATCATCGTCAGCCGCGTGCGCGAACAGATGATCGGCGAACCTTTCACCATGTTCGACTACCTGCCCACCGGCCTTGGCCTGCTGGTGATCGGCCTGATCTTCCTGCGCCTGTTCTACTGGCTGCTTCCCGCCGACCGGCGCGCGGCAGCAACCATGGGCGAGGCGCTCAACATTTCGGACTACACCATCGAAGCGCGGGTGCGTGAGCAGTCGCCCGTAGTGGGCGATACCGTCGCTTCGTTCATGAAGGAACACGACGGAGAAATCGACGTGACCGCCGTGCTGCGCCACGGCCTGGCCGGCGAAGTGCGGCCCGATCTCGTCATAGATGCCGACGACGTGCTGATCCTCGCCGGCGATCCCGATGCGCTGGAACGCGCCGTCGCCGCCTCGCAGCTCGACCCTAGCGGGCACGGCGAGGATGAGGAGGACGAGGACGAACAGCACGCCCGCGCCCGCGACGACGTGGGCGTGATCGAGGGCGTGGTCACCGCGCGCTCGGCGCTGGCGGGCAGTTCAGCGGCGCGGCTGATGCTGCGCGACCGGCTGGGCCTGCGGCTCGTCGCGATATCGCGGGAGGGGGAGAGCCTGCGCAACAAGCCCGCCAGCATCGTGATGCAGCCGGGTGACGTGATCGTGCTGCAGGGCACTCTCTCGGCCATGCCCGGACGGCTGCGGCAACTGGGCGTTCTTCCTCTGGCAGCGCGCCCGATCAGCCTTGGCATGACCCGCAAGGGGTGGCTGGCGGTAGCGATCCTCGCCGCCGCGATGCTGGCCACGGCGACCGGGGTGATCCCGGTGGCGGCAGCGTTCTTCACAGGTGCGGGTCTGGTCATCATCACCGGCGCGCTGCCGGTGGACGATGCCTACGAGGCGGTGGAATGGCCGATCCTTATCATGCTGGGCGCGCTGATCCCGGTCAGCGGCGCGCTGCAATCGACCGGCGCTTCGGACGTGCTGGCGACGCAGCTTGCCGCGCTGGCGACAGACCTGCCGCCCTGGGGCGCGGTGGCGCTGGTGCTGGCCGCATCGATGGCGGTGACGCCGTTCCTCAACAATGCCGCGACGGTGCTGGTGATGGCACCGATCTCTGCCGTGTTCGCGGGCGATCTGGGCTACCGGCCGGATGCTTTCCTGATGGCGACGGCGATCGGGGCGGGCTGCGATTTCCTCACCCCGATCGGGCACCAGTGCAATACGCTGGTGATGGGGCCGGGCGGCTACCGCTTCGGCGACTACGCCAGGCTGGGAGCGCCGCTATCGCTGCTGGTGCTGGTGCTGGGCACACCGCTGATCATGCACTTCTGGCCGGTGCATTGAAGCGCCCTCAAATCTCCAGCTGACTGCCCAGTTCGATCACGCGGTTTGTCGGCAGCTTGAAGAATTCCATCGCGCTCTGGGCGTTGCGGACCATCCAGGCGAACAGCTTCTCGCGCCAGATCGCCATACCCGGACGGCTCGATGCGATCAGGGTCTGGCGTGAGAGGAAGTAGCTGGTGTCCATGTCCCGGAACGGCCCGCCCGCACGATGCTCGGCGGCAAGCTCGGCGGGAACGTCTATCTCGTCCATGAAGCCGTGGCGCAGGACCACGCGGTAGAAACCCTGCCCCATGTCCTCGACGCTGCATCGTTTCGGCCCGGAAACGTGAGGGACTTCCTGCGTCTGGACGGTGAGGATCACCACCCGCTCGTGCAGGATGTGGTTGTGCTTGAGGTTGTGCAGCAGCGCGTGCGGCACTCCCTCTGCGGCGGAGGACAGGAACACCGAGGTGCCGGCCACGCGGGGCACCCGCTCTCCCACGGATTTCAGGAACAGGTCGAAGGGGATCGAATCTTCGCGCAGGCGCGCCAGCACGATGCGCCGGCCAGTGGCCCAGGTGGTCAGCAGCAGGAACACCACGGCGGCGACCAGCAGGGGGAACCAGCCGCCGTCGGGTATCTTGGTGGCGTTCGAGGCGAAATACAGGCCGTCCACCAGCAGGAACGCCGTAGTGAGCAGCACCGAGACGATGGGGTTCCACTTCCACACCGCGAAGGTCAAGACGCCCAGCAGGCAGGCGGTGATGACCATCGTCCCGGTCACCGCGATACCGTAGGCGGCGGCAAGGCTGCTCGAACTGCCAAAGCCGAAGACCAGCAGCAGCACCATGACGAGCAGGCCCCAGTTGACCAGCGGGATGTAGATCTGCCCGGCGGCACGGGCGCTGGTGTGCAGGATCTTGAGGCGCGGCAGGAAGCCCAGCTGCACCGCCTGCTGGGATACCGAATAAGCGCCCGAGATCACGGCCTGGCTGGCGATGATCGTCGCCATCGTCGCCAGCGCGACAAGCGGCAGACGCGCCCATTCCGGCGCCATCAGGAAGAACGGGTTGGACGCCGCCTCGGGGCTGCCCAGCAGCAGCGCGGCCTGGCCAAGATAGTTGAGCATGAGGCACGGGAACGCGACATAGAGCCACGAAACCATGATCGCCTTGCGACCGAAATGGCCCATGTCGGCATAGAGCGCCTCTGCGCCCGTCACCGCCAGCACCACCGAGCCCAGCGCCAGGAAGGCCAACTTGGGGTCGATCAGGAAAAATTCCACCGCATGAACCGGGTTCAGCGCGGCAAGGATGCCGGGGTGCGCAAGGATGCCGTTTACGCCCAGCACCGCGAGGACGGCGAAGTAGACGATCATCACCGGGCCGAACAGCTTGCCCATCGCCGCCGTCCCGCGCGACTGGATCGCGAACAGGCCGATGAGAATGCCGGTGGAGATAGGCAGCACCCAGCCGGCGAAGGCCGGGTTCACCACCGTCAGCCCCTCTACCGCAGACAGTACTGAGATGGCCGGGGTGATGATCGCATCGCCGTAAAACAGCGCCGTCGCCACCACGCCCAGGCCGGCGATCAGCGGTGTCAGGCGGTTCTCGCCCAGTTCCCGCCGGATCAGCGCCAGCAATGCCAGGCTGCCGCCCTCTCCCTTGTTGTCGGCGCGCAGGATGATGAAGACGTACTTGATCGTGACGATCACCATCATCGTCCAGAAGATCAGCGACAGGACGCCGAAGATATGCGGCTTGTCCACCACCAGCGGATGGTGGCCCACAAAGCTCTCCTTCATCGCATAGAGCGGTGAGGTGCCGATATCGCCGAACACCACGCCGATGGCGCCCAGCGCCATGGCGGGCAGACCTTCACGCTGATGGCCTTCGTTCTCGTGGCTCTGACCATGCGCGAGTGCGGCAAGGTCCGTGGCAGATTCGCTCATGAAACCGAAATACGGGCCTGCACGCCGGAGCGCCACGAACTTTACGGTTTCTTTATGGGCGAAGGCCGCATTCCCCGTGGAACCTTAACGCCCTGAAGGTCCACTTGAGCATCCGTCCCGCAAGTCGACGGATTCCCGGCCATGCACAAGTCCCCCTTCCTCCGCTCAAAGCTCGCCTCGCTGCGGCGGGGTGAGCGCTGGTGGCCCGCCGAGATTGTCCTGCGCGCGCTCGGCCTCGCCCTGCTCGCCGGGTGCTGGCGGCTGGCGATCACCGCGCAGCGCATGGCGATGCAGCCCGCTCCGCATCCCGCAAGCGCGGCCGATCTTGCCGTGTGCGCGGGCGTGGTGGTGCTCCTTTGCGCCGGGCTGATGCTGGGCATCGAGGGCCCGGGGCTGCTGCGCGACGTGCCGCTGACGGACTGGTTTACCCATACGAGAGGTTCCCGCTCATGACCGATCTCATCTGGCTGGCGGCGCTCGCCGGCCTGTTCGCACTCACCCTCGCCTTTGCGCGCCTCTGCGAAAGGGCCTGAGCGATGACGCATCCCTCAGATTTGGCCCTGATCCTCGCCGGAGCGACCGCGCTTGGCCTGCTCGTCTATCTCCTCGCCGCGCTGCTGCGGCCAGAGAAGTTCTAGGAAAACCAAGGCCATGACCATTCAGGGCTGGAGCCTCATCCTCCTGTTCACCGCGCTTGTCGCGGCGCTTGCCAAGCCCATGGGGGCCTGGCTTTTCGCGCTTTACGAAGGGCGCACCACGCCGCTGCACCGCGTCCTTGCGCCGGTGGAGCGCGGCTTCTACCGGCTCGGCGGCATTGACCCGGGCGAAGAGCAGCACTGGCTGCGCTATGCCCTGCACATGCTGGTGTTTCAGCTGGCCCTGCTGGCGTTCACATATGCGGTGCTGCGCCTTCAGGGCATATTGCCGATGAACCCGCGCGGGGTTGCCGGGATCGGCGCCGACGGCGCCTTCAACATCGCCGTCAGCTTCACCACCAACACCAACTGGCAGTGGTATTCGGGCGAGGTGGCGCTTTCCAACCTGTCCCAGATGCTGGGGCTGACGATCCACAACTTCCTCTCGGCGGCGACCGGTATTGCCGTGGCTTTCGCGCTGTTCCGCGGTTTCGCCCGGCGCGAGGCGAAGACCGTCGGCAATTTCTGGGCGGACTGCACCCGCGTCACCCTGTACCTGCTGCTGCCCGCCTGCATCGTCTACGCGCTGTTCCTGATCGCCAGCGGCGTCCCGCAGACGCTTTCCGCCATGGTCGATACGACCACGCTGGAAGGCACCAGGCAGGCCATCGCGCTCGGCCCGGTCGCCTCGCAGGAGGCGATCAAGATGCTGGGCACCAATGGCGGCGGCTTCTTCAACGCCAACTCCGCCCACCCTTTCGAGAACCCCACCGCGCTTACCAACCTGGTGCAGATGCTGTCGATCTTCGCGCTGGGCGCAGGGATGACCTGGTGCTTCGGCAAGGCGGTAGGCAACACCCGGCAGGGCTGGGCGATCCTGGTCGCGATGATGGCGCTGTTCCTTGTCGGCACCGCCGTCGCCTATTGGCAGGAAGCGGCGGGCAATCCGGTGCTGCACCAGCTTGGCGCACCCGGCGGCAACATGGAGGGCAAGGAAGTCCGCTTTGGCATCGCCGGCAGCGCCCTGTTCTCGGTGGTGACGACGGCAGCCTCGTGCGGCGCGGTCAATGCCATGCATGACAGCTTCACGGCGCTGGGCGGCATGGTTCCGCTCATCAACATGCAACTGGGCGAAGTGGTCGTCGGCGGCGTAGGCGCGGGTATCTATGGCTTCCTGATCTTCGCGCTGCTGGCGGTCTTCGTCGCCGGGCTGATGGTGGGGCGCACCCCCGAATACGTCGGCAAGAAGATCGAGGCGCGCGAGGTCAAGCTGGCCGTTCTCGCCATCGCGGTGCTGCCAATGTGCATCCTTGGCCTCACCGCGCTGAGCGCCGTCCTGCCCGCTGGCCTTGCCGGCCCGCTCAACAAGGGCCCGCACGGCTTTACCGAGATTCTCTACGCCTTCGCATCCGGCGCGGGCAACAACGGGTCGGCCTTTGCCGGGCTTTCGGCGGGCACGCCGTTCTACAACGGACTGCTTGGAGTGGCGATGTGGATCGGGCGGTTCTTCGTGATCGTACCCGTGCTGGCCATCGCCGGCAGCTTGGCCGCCAAGCGCCACACGCCCGCCACCTCAGGGTCTTTCCCGACCACCGGCGCCTTGTGGATCGGCCTGCTGATCGGGGTGATCCTGATCCTTGGCGGCCTCACGTTCCTGCCCAGCCTCGCCCTTGGCCCCATCGCCGATCACATCGCGATGATGGCCGGCCAGCTGTCCTGAAGGCGCATCCCATGACCACCCAGACACCCACTTCCATGTTCTCGGCAAAGCTGGTCGGCCCCGCGATCGGCGAGGCCTTCCGCAAGCTGGAACCACGCCAGCTGATCCGCAACCCGGTGCTGTTCACCACCGCCGTCGTTGCGCTGCTGCTGACCGTCCTGCTGATCGTAGGCCGCGAGCCGCTGCCCGCCGGCTTTCAGATCCAGCTGATCGGCTGGCTGTGGCTCACGGTCCTGTTCGGCACCTTCGCCGAAGCCCTCGCCGAAGGGCGGGGGCGGGCGCAGGCAGCCAGCTTGCGCGCCACCCGCTCGGAACTCAGCGCCCGGCTGCCCGATGGCCGCACTCTCTCCGCCTCGCAGCTGAAAAAGGGCGACGAGGTCATGGTAGCCGCAGGAGAACTGATCCCGGCGGACGGCGAGGTCGTCGCCGGTGTCGCCTCGGTCAATGAGGCGGCGATCACCGGGGAAAGCGCCCCCGTCATCCGTGAGGCCGGGGGCGACCGCTCCGCCGTCACCGCCGGCACCCGTGTGATTTCCGACGAAATCCGCGTGCGGGTGACACAGGAGGCGGGCCAAGGCTTCCTCGACCGCATGATCGCGCTGGTCGAAGGCGCCGAGCGGCAGAAGACCCCCAACGAGATCGCCCTCACCATCCTGCTGGTCGGCCTCACCATCATCTTCCTGATCGCCGTCGCGACGATCCCGGCCTTTGCGCACTATGCGGGCGGCGCGATCCCCGTCGCGGTGCTGGCGGCGCTGCTCATCACCTTGATCCCGACCACCATTGCCGCGCTGCTGTCCGCCATCGGCATCGCCGGGATGGACCGTCTGGTACGCTTCAACGTTCTCGCCAAGTCCGGCCGCGCGGTCGAGGCGGCGGGCGATATCGATGTGCTTCTGCTCGACAAGACCGGCACGATCACCGTGGGCGACCGTCAGGCCAGCGAATTTCGCCCCGTCGGCGGCGCCAGTCCCGCCGCGCTGGCGGAAGCGGCGATGCTGGCCAGCCTTGCCGACGAGACGCCCGAAGGCCGCTCGATCGTCGTCCTCGCGCGTGAGCGTTTCGGCCTTTCGCTCGCCCTGCCCGGCGATGCGGAAGTAATCCCCTTCACCGCTCAGACGCGTATCTCGGGCGTGAGGAGCGCAGCCGGCCTTGTCCAGAAGGGCGCCGTCGATGCGGTGCTGCGCGCCAACCCGGAAGCCGCCGCCTCTCCCGTTGCCGCCGAATTGCGCCGCCAGTCGGAGGAGATCGCGCGCCTCGGCCAGACCCCGCTTGCCGTGGCCCGCGACGGACGGTTGATCGGCCTCGTCGCCCTGAAGGACGTGGTCAAGGCAGGCGTGCGCGAGCGCTTCGCGGAACTGCGCCGCATGGGCATCCGCACGGTGATGATCACCGGCGACAACCCGCTCACCGCCGCCGCCATCGCCGCCGAGGCCGGAGTGGACGACTTCCTCGCCGAGGCCACGCCCGAGGACAAGCTGGCGCTGATCCGGCGCGAGCAGCAGGGCGGCAGGCTGGTGGCGATGTGCGGGGACGGCACCAACGACGCCCCCGCGCTGGCGCAGGCCGACGTCGGCGTCGCCATGAACACCGGCACCCAGGCCGCGCGCGAGGCCGGCAACATGGTCGACCTCGACAGCGATCCCACCAAGCTCATCGAGATCGTCGGCCTCGGCAAGCAGCTCCTGATGACGCGCGGCGCGCTGACCACGTTCTCGGTCGCCAACGACGTGGCCAAGTACTTCGCGATCATCCCGGCCATGTTCACCGCGCTTTATCCGGGGCTGGGCGTGCTCAACGTGATGGGCCTTGCCAGCCCGCAGAGCGCGATCCTTTCGGCTATCGTGTTCAACGCGCTGATCATCCCGGCGCTGGTGCCCCTCGCGCTGCGCGGTGTGACCTACCGCCCCATGGCCGCCGGGCCGCTGCTGGCGCGCAACCTCGGGGTCTACGGCCTCGGCGGACTGGTGGCTCCGTTCGCCGGGATCAAGCTGATCGACATGGCGGTTTCCGGGCTGGGGCTGGTGTGATGATCCGCAGCTTCTCTGTCCACGCCATCGCGTTGCCGCCCCCATCGCGCCGCCAGCATGGTCCCGTTCGCACGCACCGTCATCCTGAACTCGTTTCAGGATCCATCGTGCCGATCGGACGGCGGTGTGGGCGTAGAAATGGACCCTGAAACGAGTTCAGGGTGACGCTTTCCTTTCGGGGACGCACGCCCCTTCCCTTCACGCTGCCCCGCTCGCTCTCCCAAGGAGACACACGATGACCCACCACCTCACCACCGCCCTGCGCCCCGCGCTGGTCCTCACCGCGCTTTTCGCCCTGTTGTTGGGTCTTGCCTATCCGCTCGCCCTGACCGGCATCGCGCAGGCCCTCTTCCCCGCGCAGGCCAATGGCAGCCTGATCGAGCGGGACGGCCACGTCGTCGGCTCGCACCTGATCGGGCAGGCATTCGCCGCGCCGGGCTACTTCCACGGCCGCCCCTCCGCCGCCGGGGCCGGATATGACGCCATGGCATCGTCCGGCTCCAACCTCGGCCCAGCCAGCAAGGCGCTCGCGGACCGGGTCGCGGGCGATGTCGCCAGCTTGCGCAAATCACCGGGGACCAACGTTCCGTCCGACCTGGTGACGACTTCCGCCTCGGGGCTTGACCCCCACGTCAGCCCCGAGGCGGCCCTTTGGCAGGTAGAGCGCGTCGCCAAGTCACGTGGCCTCGACCCGGCGCGGGTCAAGGCGCTGGTAACGCTGCACGAGGAACACCCCCTGCTCGGCTTCATCGGCGAAGACCAGGTTAACGTCCTCGAACTCAATCTGGCCCTCGACAGCATGGCGAAGACCGGCGCACAAGCAGCCCGGTGAACCTCCCTCACGATCCTTGGCCTGACAACCCCCTCCGGCCCGACCCGGACGCCCTGCTCCGCGCTGCGGCGCGCGAGGAGCGCGGCCGCCTCAAGGTCTTCCTCGGGGCGGCTCCGGGGGTGGGCAAGACTTACGAGATGCTGGGCGAAGGCGCCGCCCGCCGCGCCGCCGGGACCGACGTGGTGGTCGGCGTGGTCGAAACCCACGGCCGCGCCGAAACCGCCGCCCGCCTGCGGGGGCTGGAGATCGTGCCGCTCCAGCGCATCGCCTACGAAGGCCACGCGTTGGAGGAGATGGACATCGACGCGGTGCTCGCCCGCCGCCCCGCCCTGGTGCTGGTGGACGAACTGGCCCACACCAACGCGCCCGGCAGCCGCCACGACAAGCGCTGGCAGGACGTGGAGGAACTGCTCGATGCCGGGATCGACGTCTGGTCCACTCTCAACGTCCAGCACCTTGAAAGCCTGAACGACGTCGTTGCCTCGTTCACCCATGTGCGGGTGCGCGAAACCCTGCCCGACCGCGTACTGGACGCCGCCGATCTCGAAGTGGTCGACATCCCGCCCGACGAACTGATCGAGCGCCTGCGCCAGGGCAAAGTGTATGTCCCCGAGGAAGCAGGCCGCGCACTGGGCAACTTCTTCTCCAAATCCAACTTGTCCGCTTTACGCGAACTTGCCCTGCGCCGCGCCGCTCAGGCGGTCGATGCGCAGATGCTGGAGCATGTACGCGCCCACGCCATGGCCGGGACATGGGCGGCAAGCGACCGCGTCGTCGTCGCCGTCAGCGAGCAGCGCGCAGGCATGGAGTTGGTACGCACGGCCAAGCGCCTTGCCGATGCCCAGCGCGTGCCCTGGACCGCTGTTCATATCGAGACCCCGCGCACCGCCCGCCTCGGCGCCGCCGACAATGCCCAGCTGGCCGAAACCCTCCACCTTGCTGCGCAGCTGGGTGGGCAAGTCGCCAGCGTGCCCGCCGAAAGCGTCCTCGCCGGCCTCACCCAGTTCGCTGCCGAGGCCCGCGCGACGCAGTTGGTGGTGGGCAAGTCCAGCCGCTCGCGCTGGTTCGAAATGCGCCACAGTTCGATCGTCGACGCGCTGGTGCGCGGGCGCGGGCACGGCATGGCCCTTTACGTCCTGCCGATGGACACGCCTGCGCCGCGCCGCAGCGCCCACGACCTGCATCTGGGCAACTGGGGCACGATAGGCGGCTACCTCGTCTCGCTGGGGCTGACGCTGGCGGTGACGCTGGCGGGCGCGCTGATCGGATCGAGCGGGACGATCACCGACCTTGGCATCATCTACCTCGTCCCGGTGATGCTGGCGGCGACGCGCTATGGCCTGCGGACGGGGATCGTCACCGGCCTGGTCTCCTCGCTCGCCTACAACTTCTTCTTCATCCCGCCCACGCATACATTGACCATCGAGGACCCGCGCAACATCGTCACCGTGCTGGTGCTGCTGGGCGTGGCGATCTTTGCCAGCCAGCTTGCCTCGCGGGTGCGCGAACATGCCTTGCAGGCGCAGGCCAGCGCGGCGCGCAGCAATGCCCAGGCCGGTTTTGCGCGCCTCCTCACCGCGATCAGCCAGCCCGAGGAACTGGCGCAGGTCCTCTGCGCCGAGATCGGCCGCATTCTTGACGGCAATGCCGTGCTGCTGATGCCGGGCGATCAGGGCCTGACGCTCCAAGCGAGCTGGCCCGGCCCCGCACACCTCGAAATGCTGGACATGGCCGCCGCGCGCTGGGCGTTCGAGAACGACCAGCCCGCCGGGCGCGGTTCGGACACGCTCACCGCATCGGAATGGCTGTTCCACCCGATCGCCGCGGGCCAGACCTGCCTTGGTGTTTTCGGCCTTTCACGCAGCGATGCCCGCGCGCCGGTGCGGCCCGACCAGTTGCCGCTGCTGCTCAGCCTGCTCGACCAGGGCGGGCTGGCGCTGGAGCGTATCGCGCTGGAAACCCAGATGGCCGAACTCGTCCAAGTGCGCGAGCGAGACCGGCTGCGCCAGACGCTGCTCTCCTCCGTCAGCCATGACCTGCGCACCCCGCTGACCACGATGCTGGGCTCACTGGCCGAACTGCGCGCTACCGAACCGGCGCAGGCGGGCCTGCTGGCACAGGCGCGCGGCGCGGGCGAGCGGCTGCACCGTTTCGTCGGCAACCTGCTGGACATGGTCCGTATCGAGGCAGGCGCCCTGCACGGCACCACCGAACCGGTCGACCTTGCCGAAGCCGTCGCCGCCGTGCTGCAGGACATGCGCGCGGTCCTGTCCGGCTACACGGTGGAAGCGGCGATCCCGTTCGACACGCCTATGGTGATGGTGGACCCTCAACTGTTCCAGCATTGCCTGCTCAACCTGCTGGACAATGCTGTAAAGCACGGGGGGGCCGCCAAGCACGGTGATCCGAGCCGCGAGATCACCGTCCGCGCCCGCCGTGCCACCAGCGGTATCGACCTTGAAGTCCTTGACGCCGGCCCCGGCATCCCCGCGGGTGAGGAGGAACGCATCTTCGGCACGTTCGCCCGCATCGAAGGTTCGGATCGCAAGGGCGGCTCTGGCCTCGGCCTCGCCATCGTCAAGGGTTTCGCGCAAGCCATGGGGCTGACCGTCTCCGCCGCGAACCGCGACGACGCGCCCGGCGCGCGCTTTACCCTCCATTTCGACCAGGAACACCTCAAGGAATGGCCCGAGGAATGAGCGCAAACCCCTTGACGGTCCTTGTCGTCGACGACGAACCGGCGATCCGCCGCCTGTTCCACGCCGGCCTGACGCGCGCAGGATACCGCGTGGTGGAAGCCGGCACAGCGCGCGAGGCGATGACCGCGCTTGATATCGACAAGCCCGAAGTGGTCCTGCTCGACCTTGGCCTGCCCGACCGTGACGGGCTGGAACTGATACCGCTGATGGCAGGGCGCACCGCTGTCCTGGTCGTCTCCGCGCGCGACGAGACGGCCCAGAAGATCGCCGCGCTGGATCTCGGCGCGGACGATTACGTGTCGAAACCCTTCGACAGTGAAGAAGTGCTCGCCCGCATCCGCACCGCGTTGCGCCGCCGCCTGCCGGAAGGACCGGCTGGCCGGCAGGTGCGCGTCGGCACGGTGGAGGTAGACCTCCTGGCCCGCGCCGTGCGCAAGGCCGGAGCAGAGGTCCACCTTACCCCCAAGGAATACGGCTTCCTTGCGGAGCTGGCGCGCAATCCGGGGCGCGTCATCACTCACGCCCAGCTACTGCGCGCGGTATGGGGACCGGGCCACGACGACGACGTGGAATACCTTCGCGTCGCGGCGCGCGGGGTGCGCCGCAAGTTGGAGGATAATCCGTCGGAGCCGGTCCTACTCCGCAACGAACCGGGCGTTGGTTACCGGTTGACGATCGCGGAGTAGCGCGGCCTTCCGATTACCAGTCGAAGAAACGGCTGCGGCGCTTTACCGGCACCCCATTTTCCGTGACGACGGTGCGCGGTTCATAAGCGGTCGGCGTTGCTGCTACCACAGTACCGCCACTTTCCAGGGCATCGGCGCGGGCCTCGGCCTTGGCGGCACGCAGTTCGGCATTGCGCACCCGCTCGTCGGAATCACGGGCGGCAAGTTCGCCGCGGCGCTGGCTGGCGATGAGGTAATAGTGGCTCCACATCTGGCTATGCGCGAACGCCAGTGCGAGGCCGCCGATGATCGCGCAGTTCTTGAGCATCATCACCCGCTGCATCGGATCGCCAACCTGCGCGTGGAAGAACAGAATGGTCATCGCGGTAAAGCCGGCCAGCAGGATTGCCACCAGCCGCACCATGAACCCGGCGGCAAGGCACAGCCCCGCGACAAGTTCGAACAGGCCGGTGGGAATGGCGAGGCCCGCCGGCAGACCAGCGGCGACGATCATCGTTTCGGTGCCGCCGATGTCCATCAGCTTTCCCGCACCGGAGAATATGAAGATCAGGGCAATCAGGAAGCGCCCGATTATGGCGGCAATCTTCGACAAGGCACGTCTCCCGGCAATTATTCCATGCCGGAAGAAGCGGGCGCGCGGGCGGTTTGTTCCCGAAGGAGCTACGGCCAGGCCTTCGAGCCCGTTTGAGAATGGGCTTTGCCCATTCTGCCGCACCAGCCCACTCCCCCACCCGGCCACCCATAGAATACTGCCGTTGGGTGCCGGGTGGGGGAGTGGACTGGTGCGGCATTCAAAATGCGCTCTTCTGCGCATTTTGAAACGGTCTGCTACAGCCTTGGCAGGGTTACCCCGCGCTGGCCCATGTACTTGCCCGCACGGTCCGCATAGCTGACCTCGCACGGCTCGTTGCCCTGCAGGAACAGGAACTGGCAGGCGCCTTCATTAGCGTAGATCTTGGCGGGCAGCGGTGTGGTGTTCGAAAATTCCAGCGTGACGTGCCCTTCCCAGCCCGGCTCCAGCGGGGTGACATTCACGATGATCCCGCAGCGCGCATACGTGCTTTTGCCCAGGCAAATCACCAGAACGTCCTTGGGCACGCGAAAGTATTCCACCGTGCGCGCCAACGCGAAGGAGTTGGGCGGGATCACGCAGCAGTCCGTCTTGCGGTCGACGAAGGAGTTGCTGTCGAAGTTCTTGGGATCGACCACCGCCGAATCGACGTTGGTGAATATCTTGAACTCGTCCGCCACCCGCGCATCGTAGCCATAGGAGGACAGGCCGTAGGAAATGCATCCGTCACGGCGCTGCGCCTCCACGAACGGCTCGATCATGCCGTGTGCCTGGGCCTGGGTGCGGATCCACTTGTCGCTTTGAATTGCCATGCCCGCTGCTTTGCCCAAGACGAGGGGATTGTCCACCCGGCCCCGCCCCGCCGCACGGGAATTGTGATCCGCGCCTCTTATTCCATGCTTAACATTCGCCTGCTATCGCCCCCTCATGACCAGTCCCGCACGCATCCTCGTCGTATTCGGCACCCGGCCCGAGGCGATCAAGCTTTTCCCCGTCGTCCATGCGCTGAAGGCCGACCCGCGCTTCGAATGCGTGGTCTGCGTCTCGGCGCAGCACCGGCAGATGCTGGATCAGGTGCTGGAGATCGCCGGGATCGTGCCCGATCACGACCTTGACGTCATGCAGCCCGACCAGACGCTGGACGTGCTCACCGCCAACCTGCTCACCGGGCTGGGCAAAGTCATGGACATCGTGAAACCGGACCGCGTCATCGTCCAGGGCGATACCGCCACTGCCATGTCCGGCGCGCTGGCGGCGTACTATCGCAAGGTTCCGGTCGACCATGTCGAAGCGGGCCTGCGCAGCTACAACATCTACCACCCCTGGCCCGAGGAGGTGAACCGCAAGATCATCGGCGCCATGGCCTCCCTCCACTTCGCGCCGACCACCACCAGCGAGGCCGCGCTCCTGAGGGAAAACATCGCAGCCGACCGCGTCCACGTAACCGGCAACACCGTGATCGACGCGCTGAAGTGGGTGACCGCGCAGATCGAGGCGAACCCCGCCCTCGCCGCCGGTCTCGCGCCGCTCGAAGCCAGGTTTGCAGGCAAACGCATCATCGGCGTCACCAGCCACCGCCGCGAGAACTTCGGCGAGGGCATGGAGCAGATCGCCCAGGCCATCCGCGAAATCGCCCAGCGCCCCGATACCGCCGTCATCTTCCCGGTCCACCTCAACCCCAACGTACGCAAGGTGATGAACGAAGGCCTCGCAGGCCTCGACAACGTCGCCCTGATCGAGCCGCTGGACTACCCCCACTTCGCCCGCCTGCTCGCCATTGCCGAGATCATGCTGACCGACAGCGGCGGCGTGCAGGAAGAAGCCCCGGCGCTGGGCAAGCCCGTCCTCGTCATGCGCGAGACCACCGAGCGCCCCGAAGGCGTGGAAGCGGGCACCGCAAAACTGGTAGGCACCGACGCGCGCCGCATCGTTACCGAAATTTCAACCCTGTTGGACGATAAGGCGGCCTACGAGGCCATGGCACGCGCCCACAACCCGTTCGGGGATGGGCATACTTCCAGCCGAATCGTGGAGCTGCTTGCGAATGAAATCTGACAATAAGCCCAGCGTCTGTGTCGTCGGCCTCGGCTACATCGGGCTTCCCACCGCCGCCGTGATCGCCCGTGCCGGGTGCAAGGTGCTTGGCCTCGACGTTTCGCAGAAGGTGGTCGACACCATCAATCGCGGCGAAATCCACATCGAGGAAGTCGATCTCGATGGCCTCGTGCAGGGCGTCGTCGCGCGCGGGCTGCTCTCTGCCGCGATTGAGGTCGCCCCGGCCGACGTCTTCGTCATCGCCGTGCCAACGCCTTTCGAAACCAACGAGACGGGGGATCACGCCCCCGACATCTCCTACGTCCTGGCCGCCGGGCGCACCATCGCGCCGGTGCTGAAAGCGGGCGACGTGGTGATCCTGGAATCGACCTCGCCGGTGGGCACCACCGAAAAGATGCGCGACATGATCGCCGAGATGCGCCCTGACCTGAAGATCCCCGGCCTCACGCGCGAAACGCCCGACATCTCCATCGCCTATTGCCCCGAGCGCGTCCTTCCCGGACGCATCCTTGAGGAACTGACCAACAACGACCGCTCCATCGGCGGCATCACCCCGCGCTGCGCCCGCAAGGCGCTAGCTTTCTACAAGCGCTTCGTGCGCGGCGAATGCGTCACCACCGATGCCCGCGCGGCGGAAATGACCAAGCTGGTCGAGAACGCCTACCGCGACGTCAACATCGCCTTCGCCAACGAGCTTTCCATCGTGGCCGACCGCATGGGGCTGGACGTGTGGGAGGTGATCCGCCTCGCCAACCGCCACCCGCGCGTCAACATTCTCTCGCCCGGTCCGGGCGTGGGCGGTCACTGCATCGCGGTGGACCCCTGGTTCATCGTCCATAGCGCGCCTGAGGAAACCCCGTTGATCCGCACCGCACGCGGCGTCAACGACGGCAAGATGCACCACGTCATCGCCAAGGCCGAAGCACTGGTGGAAGCGCACCCCGATGCCCGCGTCGCCTGCCTGGGCCTGGCATTCAAGGCCAACATCGACGATTTCCGCGAAAGCCCGGCGCGCTTCGTCGCCAGCCGCCTTGCCCGCAAGTTCGGCAACCGCATGTCGGTGGTGGAGCCTTACGCCGATGAACTGCCGCTGGAATTCACCGACAGCGGCGTCACTCACATCGACGTCGACGAGGCGCTGGAGACCTGCGATATCCTCATCGTACTGGTGGACCACGACGTTTTCCGCGTCGTCCCGCTGGCCGAGCGCGCCGACAAGCTGGTCTACGACACCCGCGGTATCTGGCCCGACCAACCGCGCGTCGTACGCGAAGAAAGCGCGAAGCTGGCCCTGGCGGCAGGCTGAACTCTCATCCAAAATGGCGCCGGCCTCCCATGCCGGCGCCCCATCCCATTCCACCCCGTCACCCTGAACTTGTTTCAGGGTCTATCTCCTGACGCGCGCAGGCGCTTGGACAAGGCGCCGCGAGGCGTCCTCCCGATCCACACAGCCGGCGTAAACCGCAGAAATCGACCCTGAAACAAGTTCAGGGTCGCGGGGTGATGGGAGGAAATGGTGACGGGTTGGAATGGGAGCAAATGGCGGCCCACGGGTCAATCCGCTGCAAATCGTTTACATCCGATTCGCCCAATCATTTCATCGCTGTGGATGAACCGACGAATTGAGCGATGAACCGTTGCAGAGGCACGGCGGCTGGCAAGGCCCTTCGCTATCGCGGTAAGACTTGCGCGTTATAACACTGATCCATGAGAATGGTTCCCCAGATCGCCGCACTTGTAATGTCGCTCGCAGCTTTTGTGGCGACTCCGGCGCTGGCCCAGCCTCTCCAGTGCGTGCCTTATGCGCGCGCGCATTCGGCCATCGACCTGCACGGTAATGCCGCCACCTGGTGGGCGCAGGCCGAAGGCAACTATGATCGCGGCCAGACCCCGCGCACCGGTTCAGTGCTGGTATTCAAGGCCAGCGGTGCCATGCGCGTCGGCCATGTCGCGGTGGTGAAGAAGATCGTCGATGATCGTCACGTCGTCCTCAACCACGCCAACTGGTCGCGCCCCGGCATGATCGAAACCTCGGCCATGGCCGAAGACGTTTCTGCAAACGGCGACTGGAGCAACGTGCGCGTGTGGTACTCGCCCACGCAGTCGCTGGGCCTGCGCGCCAGCCCGGCCTTCGGTTTCATCTATGCACCGGGCACGCAAGACGCCGAGCCGGCAATCGCCGCTCCGCACCGCGAGCGCTTCGAAACCGCCTTCGCAGACATCGCCGCCAAGGGCTGATCCCCGCGCCTGACAAAGGCGCTGTTGCAACCGGCAAGGAAAATCCCGCCTGAACCTCCCCGCCAAAGCGAGGAGGAACGGCCGAGTGCCTTACCTGCAGACCCTGACCTTTCGGCCCTTCTGCATCTGATAGCGGCAGGTAACCTTCTTCTGCGCCTTCGCAGGGGTCTTCTTCACGGCAGCCTTCTTCTGACCCGCCGGCGTCTTTGCGGTATGCACGGCCGCCTTGGCCGGCTGCGCAGCGGCGAACGTGGGCGCAAAAACGCCAAACGCCAGAGCGGCGAGGAGGGTAACGCTGGTTGTCTTCACGTGTCTTCGATCCTTCCCGGGTATGCCCCGGTCAAGGCGGCCAATGGCCACGGCGTCGCACCCGCCATCAACGGCTAGACCCGTGTACGCCTGAAGTTGCGGTGAACGCGAAGGAAGCCGTCCGCCATCCGGGAACGGAAACGCCTTTACTGAGGCGGTTCGATCCGGGCCAGCCTGCGCGCCGACTTGATGGTCTGGACCACGAAAAGCCCGATCAGGATCAAACCGACGCTGCCCACGAACCAGTCGAAGCTGGTCATCGCTTCCATGTCGCGCTGCTTGTCGCCGAAGATGAGCATGGCGAACGTCAGCGAAATCAGGATCAGGCGCAGTTCGGTGGGCCCTGCGGAAAGGTAGGACAGGCGCATCTCGCCAAGCACGCGCACCGCAAGGAAAGCATGGATGCACATCAGCAGGTAGCCCACCAGCGCGATCAGCGAGACTTCGAGCCGCACGTAAGGGCTGACGCCGATGCCCAGCAGGATCAGGAAAGTGGCCAGTCCATCGCAGCTGTGATCGAGGAAATAGCCGTAGCGCGGCCGCTCGATATGGCGGAAGCGGGCAAGGCTGCCATCCATGGAATCGCCGAACCAGTGCAGCAGGTAGCCGGGCATGCACAGCCACAACCAGTCCTCGTTGAGCAGGCTGGTGGCATATCCCGCAAAGATCAGCACGGCGCCGACCATGCCCAGGCCAGTCAGCAGATCCGGCTTAACCCAGGCAGGCATACGCGCACAAAGCCAGTTCAGCAGGCGCCGTTCACCGAGAGCCAGAATATTCTGCTGGATTCGGGCGGGGGGTGCGATGCGATTGTCCTGCATGGTGCCTTATTGTGACAAGTCGTTTACTTGGCAAGGCAAACCGGCTCCCGCCTCCCCCGTTTCGTCGCTTCCCGCGGGTCCCAAACCGGCACAATCCCCGGTTGCTTTAGATTCCGGCATACCAGGCGTAAGCGCCGTTATCTTCCCAGTAGCCGCCCTTGCCACCGTGAATACCCTCGAGCGATGCCACCGCCTCGATCCGGGCGACGAACTTGGCGTGTTTGTAGCCCAGTTGCCGCTCCACCCGCAGTCGCAGCGGCGCCCCGTGGGCCTCTTCCAGCGGCTTGCCGTTCATCGCCCAGGCCAGGATCGTCTGGGGGTGGAAGGCGTCGACCATGTCGATTGATTCGTAATAGGGCCTGCCATGGTAAAGGTCGGCGCAGTGGAACACGAGGTAGCGCGCTTCCGGCCGCAGCCGCGCCATGTCCAGCAGCAGGCCAAGGCGCGGGCCTTGCCACTGGCCGATCGCACTCCAGCCTTCGACGCAGTCGTGGCGGGTAATCTGGCGGCGTTGCGGCAGATCGCGCAAGGCCTGAAGCGACAAGGTAAGCGGATGCTCGACCAACCCGCCCAGCATCAGCGACCAGTTGGCGAAGTGCTGCGCCAGATGCTGGCGATAGGCCGGATCGGTAACCTCGCGGCTGCCGTTGGCGCGGAACGCGGGCGACATGTCAGCCTCGCGGTACTCCCGCGCCAGTGCATTTCGCCCCAGCACGCGCTGGGTGACGCGGTGAAGGTTCTCGCCGCTTTCCAGCGTCTCGCGGAAAGCGGGATTGTCGAACAGGCGGTCGCAGCCCGGTAGCAGCAGGCTCCCTGCTCCAGCAGCGCCGGCCTGGATCAGGCCCCGGCGAGAGACGATGAGGGTCATGGCCTGCGCTCCCGAGGCAAGCGATACCAGCCGGTCACCATCGAGCGCACCTCGTTCAGCGGCCCGGCCAGCACCACCATGACGATGTGAAGCACGAAGAACCCGACCAGCCCCCAGGCGCAAATGAAATGTACCGACCGCGCCGACTGCCGCCCGCCGAACACCTCGGTGACGAGCGGCGCCCAGGCATCGGTGCCGGGCGACATGGCCAGCCCGGTAAGGATCATCATCGGCAGCAGCCCGAACAGCACTCCGGCATAGGCGAGCTTCTGGAGCACCGAATAGCGCAGTGCGCTCGCCCCGGTGGGAAAGCGCAGGCGGGCATGCTCGCGGATATCGTGCCACAGATGCGAAGGTCGCCACTCGGCGCGGGTGATGTGAATGTCCCGGCGGATGTGCCCGGCAACAAGCGACCATGCGAGATACAGCAGCAACCCGGCCGCCAGCACCCACGCAAAGGCAAGGTGCCAGATGCGCCCGATCGCCAGACTGTAACGCGAGGGGATCGTGGCCCAGTACGGGAAAGCACGGCGCTGGACCTTTCCGTCGGCGTCGGTCCACAGGCCGAGCGTCCCGGTCGTGTCCCAGCGGTGCCCGGCGATTTCGATATAGCCCTGTTCGCCCCCGCCGCTGCGCGCCGAGCCGACCTTGAGCCAGGCCTTGTCGTAGTTCGCCCCGTATTCGCCCCAGTAAAGGCGCGGGTGGGCGTTGAAGATCATCAGCCCGCTCATCAACATCACGAGCAGGGTCACGGCATTGGTCCAGTGCCACACCCGCGTCGGCCAGCGATGCCGCCGTACCAGTTCGCCTCCTTGCGGGGCAGAAGAGGCGGCAGGGTCAATCATGGCAGGACCAGTCTCCATATGCGATCTTCCATCCCTGATCGTTCCCCGATCAGGTGGACCGCAACCTGCCGACGGTGCGCCACACGGCGATGTTCGGCAAGGTAAATCCCCTGCCATATGCCCAGCATCATACCCGCCGATGACGGGAACCTGAAGGCAACGCGTCCCTGCCGCGCAGGTGCTGGATGGGGCACGATCGCCGAATTGGTCGCCGATGCCGGCAGCGCCGTTAAAGTCGAATCGCCCCGCCATCTATAGACCACCAATCACCGGAAGCTGGCAGGCCTGATGCGCAAAGATCGTTGCCCGTTAAAAGGAAAGTGAACAATTTCCGCTCGATATCAATGCCGCCACCAGGATTCTCAATTAACCTTCGATCAACATGAATGTGCGAAATAAAGATGGGATAGTGCCCCGCGTCAGGAAAGTACCATGCGGCACACAACTGGGGTAATCATTGCCGTACTTCCGATCCTGTTTCTGGCAGCCCATGCCGGAACAGTGCTCCTGGCGCGGGACGCGGCGATGGACATCTCCTTCGCGTGGCTGATCGGCGCCCCCGTCGCCGCAGGTTCGGCAGCGCTGTACCGAGGCTGGAAGGAAGGGCTGGAAGGCTGGCTTTCGGTCGGCGCGGCGATGCTGTGCTGGGCCGGCGGAATGGCCGCGACGATGGTCAACACCCTGTTCCTCGACGTCACCAGCGAAGACCGGCTCAGCATGTTGCTCTACGTGCTTTACGGCGTACCCCTGATCTTCACTCTCGTCAGCCCTGAGGATGAAAAGTGGCCGCCCCGCCTTGTCGACGCCGCCATGGCGGCCGCGCTGGGCGGGCTTTTCTACGCCTATATATGCCATCTGAGCACGCCCCTCGGCACCGCACCGCAGGAGCGCGGCGAACTGCGTATGATGTTCGACATCGAGAATGGCTTCATCGCGGTCTTCGCGGTCATGCGCTACTTCGCGCGGCCCGGCCGCCGGCTCGGGTTCTTCCGGGCGGTGACGGCCTATGCCATCGCCTACCTGATCTGCGCGGCCTACATGAACCACTACCAGGGCGATAGCGACTACGGTCACCCGGTGGACGTAATCATCGACCTGCCGTTCCTGCTGCTCATGTGGCTCGCCCTGGAAGGGGGTTTTCCCCGCGCCTCGGCAACCACCAGCTCACGCGCCTTCGCCCGGGTGGTACAAGCGGGCAGCCCGATGCTGATCCCCTTGACCCTGCTCACGGTATCCGTGCTGCTGGTCCGCTACGACCCGACGATGGCCATCACCGGCTGCGTCATCGCCTCCATCGGCTACGGCCTGCGCACTGTTCTGGTGCAGCTTCGCAATTTCGAGGAGCAGGACCAACTTACCCTTCTGTCCCACGTCGATGCCCTTACCTGCATCCCCAACCGGCGGCGCTTCGATGAAGTGCTGCGCCGGGAATGGAACCGCCGCGAGCAGTCTTCGGATCAACTCGCCCTGCTGATGATCGACATAGACAACTTCAAGCAGCTCAACGACCACTTCGGCCACGCCGTAGGCGACGAGCGACTGCGCAGTGTCGCAGCCGCCCTGACCGAATGTGCCCGCAGCGATTTCGACCTCGTCGCGCGCTACGGCGGAGAAGAATTCGCCTCCATCCTTGTCGACATAGACCCTCGCGATGCGGCAAAAATCGCCGAAAGGATGCGCGCGGCAGTGGAAGCGCTGCTGATGCCCCTGGGACGAGGCCCGGGCATCGTGACCGTCAGTATCGGCCTGGCCTGCGCCCACTCGCTGGACGACGGCGTCGAAGACTTTGTCGCATCGGCCGACGCAGCGCTCTACGAAGCGAAGAGAAACGGCAGAAATCAGGTAATCCACCGCGCCCCGCCGCCCTTGCGCGTGGTACAATCCGCTGCTGGCCCGAAAGGCGGGAAGGCCGCCTGATCGCAAGGGCACGACGTGCCAGAAACGAGACGTTGACGCCGCGCCCGTCATCGTGGCAGTAGGCCCTCGTCTCGGCGGAGCATCTCCGCGAAACCGGCGCGCGAAAATCAAGCCAAATGCTTGAAACGCGGGTGTAGCTCAATGGCAGAGCAGAAGCTTCCCAAGCTTACGACGAGGGTTCGATTCCCTTCACCCGCTCCAGCTTCCAAAGCAGCAGAAATCCTAGCGTTTATACCGCCTTCATTGCGGTTCGCACAGATGCTTTGCGCGGTAACTTTGCGGCAAACGTACTTGCAACACGCAATTCGATCTCTTCGATGATCTGCTTGGTGGCTTACAGCGCCATGCCGGGCTTAGCAGGATCAGCGTTTCGCCGCACTCCCAGCCATTGCCGACGGCAAGAACGGCAATCCAAATTCCTATATTTTCAATTGCAATTGGTTCGCATTATTAATAGAGGGCCGCCCACAACGAGAACGAACTCGTGGAGCATCCCTCATGATCGTATTTCTGCCTGGTCGCAGTGCCGGAACCCTTACGCTTGCCTGCATTTTAGCGCTGTCTGGCACGCTGCCCCTCACTGCTTATGCTGCTGAAGCCGATGCTTCTGACGCGGATCGGCAGGACGTGTCCTCGTCCGAGATCATCGTGATGGGTCAGCAGGGCGGGGACTACAAAGTCAGCCAGATCACCACGGCTACACGGACCGGCACTGACATCATGGATGTGCCCCAGTCGATCCAGTTCGTCCCGCGCGACGTCATCGACGACCAGCAGGCACTCGACCTCACCAGCGCCCTGCGCAACGTCAGCGGCATCCAGGCCGGGACCAACGCCGGCAATCGCTCGGAAAGCTTCACGATCAGAGGCTTCCGCTCATCGTATTATGCGGTCGACAGCATCATGCTCAGCCCCGCGATCGAAACGAACGACAGTTTTCGCGACATGGCCAATATCGAGCGGATCGAGGTCCTCAAAGGGCCGGCATCCGTGCTCTATGGTCGCGGCGATCCGGGCGGCCTCATCAATATCGTGACCAAGCAGCCGCGCTTCGAACGGGCGATGAACTTTTCGGTCCAGGCCGGCAGCAACGACTTCGCGCGCGGCCAGATCGACGTAACCGGACCCATCGACGCAGCAAAGACGCTGGCGTTTCGTTTCGTCGCCGCCGCGCAGACGGGCGACACGTTCCGCGATGTGTTCCAGCCCTTCCGCCGCCAGTTCCTGTCGGGTTCGCTTCTGTGGCAGCCTGACGAGAAGACCCGCATCATTGCCAGCCTGACTTATGCGCATCAGCAGTCCCAGTCGGACCGCGGCCTGGTCGCCACCACCGATGCCGATGGCGATCTGGTTGTCGATCTGCCGCGCAAGCGCTTCCTGGGCGAAAAGTGGGCGACGCTGGAATCCGAACGCTACGAGTTCAACTATCGCATCGAGCGCGAACTTACGGACTGGCTGACCATTCGCCAGATCGGCCACTACGACGAAGGCAAGCTCGACCTGTTCGGCATCAACTACGGCAACAGCGTTGCGGTCAATGCCGCGACAGGCGCCCGCACCGTCACCCGCACAGCCGTCGAGCAGCACGAGAACAACCACAACTATGACTTCCAGGCCGACATGGTCGCCCGTTTCGACACGGCCGGCATAGGTCATACGGTTGTGCTGGGCGGCGAATATGTGAAGTCCTACCGCTTCCGTACCTTCGCGCGGGCAACGCTGGCCCGCATCGATATCGACAACCCTGTCTACGGCGCGCAGCCGGGCACCTTCACGCCCGCCCCCGACCGGCTGGTGCAGGCGAAGTCGTGGTCTGGCTATTTCCAGGACCAGATCGACATCGGCGGTCGCTTCAATCTGCTGGCGGGCGTGCGTTTCGACCATGCGCAGCAATCTGATCAGGGCAACACCCAGTATTCGTCGGATGACAAGGCCTGGTCGCCTCGCGTCGGCATCGTGTGGAAGCCGATCGATAATGTCTCCCTGTTCGCGGACTACACCCGCTCGTTCCAGTCCAAGCCCGAGCCGACGATCGACGGAAAGCCGATCGATCCGGAAAAAGGCAGGCAGTACGAGGCCGGGATCAAGGCCGAACTGTTCGGCGGCCGCCTGGCCGCAACCGCAGCGGTCTACGAACTGAAACGCGAGAACGTCACTCAGCAGGACCCCAACAACATCGGCTATAACCTCAACGCCGGTGTGCAGCGTTCGCGCGGTGTGGAGCTGGACGTTTCGGGATCGGTCAGCCCAAGCCTCAAGGTCATTGCAAATGGCGCCTACACCGACGCATCGGTGCTGGAATCGACCGACTATGCCAAGGGCAACGAGCTGATCGGCGTACCCAAGTGGAGCGGCAGCATCTGGGTCACCTGGGAGCCGATCGACGGCGCGCTGCGTAACTTCGGGCTGGGCGCCGGTGTGTTCGCCGCCAGCAACCGGCAGGGCGACCTGGATAACAGCTTCTCGATCGGCGGGTACACCCGCCTGGACAGCACCTTGTGGTACAAGGTCGCCGACAAGCTGCGCGTGTCGCTCAACGTCAAGAACATCACCGATGACTATTACATGGAATCGGTGACCTCGCGGTCGGTGATCACGCCGGGCGAGGGCCGCAGCTTCCTCGTCGGCCTGAGCGGAAACTTCTGACCGATGCGCAGCGCCCTTGCCGCCGCCGCCCTGCTGCTTGCCGGTATCGCAGCCTCCGCTTCTGCCGATGCGGCAGGAGCGGGCCGCATCCTGTTCCTGATGCGCGCGGATCCTCCGGGCGGTTCCGCCGATCTCGCAATCAAGGCGCGGCTTGAGCAATTGGGCTACAGCGTCACCGAGAACGACGGCCTGACGGGAGCGCCCGATCCTTGCGGGTTCGATCTGGTCGTGATGTCGTCGACCGTGCGCTCCAACCAGTTCACGGCGGATCGTCCGGCGATCGCGCGGTGGCGCGACATGGGCGTCCCCCTTCTTACCTGGGAAAACGACCTGCTCGACGATCTGCACATGACCGGCCTTCGCCGCGACAGTGATTTCGGAGAGATCGAGACCGGCCACTACATCTGGCTCGTGCGGGCATCTCACCCAATGGCCGCGGGCATTCCCGCCGGTCTGGGCACCTGGACGCAGGCCCGCACGCCTGCGGGCTGGGGCAAGCCGGGGCTGGGCGCCGACATCATCATGACCTGGCCGGGCGAACCCGAAAAGGCCACCCTCTTCGGATACGAAGCAGGTGCGACGATGGACTACGATCACTTGGCGCCCGCGCGGCGGGTGTTCATCGGCATGGAGAACAACAGCTTCTCGCGGATGACCGATACCGGGCGCAAGCTGTTCGACGCCGCCATCGGCTGGGCCCGGGCCGGCGCCAGAACCTGCCCCAAACCTGCAAGGTGAAGACATGAAGATGACCGCGCAAACGCTCGTTCTGGCCGCCGCGTGCCTGGCTGCATCGGCGTCGGCGCAGGACAGCGGCACCATTCCCGAACCGCGCCCCCTGCTCGCCCGCTATGTCCTGCCGGACGGCAAGCTGCTGGTCGGCGGCGGTCCGGAAGCGGAAGCAGTCGCCGCTGCTGCCGGGGATCGACTGTCGGCGCGGATCGTCGGGCCGCTTGGCGCGGTGCCGCTGCTGACCCAGGGTACGATCGCGCTGGCTGTCCTCCCACGCGAGATGACCGTGATCGAACGCGCATCGGTGCGCCGCTTCTCAGGCGGGTTGCCGGTCTCGGTCAAGATCATGCAGGGGCTGCATGTTTATGCCCGCAGCGACAAGGATGGGGCGGTCGATGCCCGCGTGCTTGCGCTCCTGTCGGCGATGCTTTCGGACGAAGGGCAGGCCCGTCTGGCCCGCCTTCTGCCTATGTACAAGGCCTTAGCACCGGCCGATCTCGCGGCCGGACGGACCCAGCTTTCCGCCGTTCACGGCGCTGCTTATGAGGAAAGGACGCCGGGATACGTCCTACCGGACGGCAGCTTTTCCATCATCGGCAGCGACACCCTGACTGAAGTGCTTCCCGATGTGCTGGCTGCCTACGCTCGCAAGGCACCGGGCACCCGCTTTTCACCCGACTTGCGCGGTTCCTCCACAGCGATGCCCGCCCTTACCGCCGGAACGACGATCTTCGCACCGATGGGACGCGAGCTATGGCAGAACGATCTCGACGCCTTCCGGCAGGCGAAGGGTTACGAACCCGTTCGTATCCGGGTCGCCTATGCCAGTCATGGGCCCCGCCCCGATGGCAAGACCCCGCCGGCCGTCTACGTCAACGCCGGCAACCCGATCCTCGGCCTTTCCGTGAGCGAGATGAAGCGGGTCTTCGCGGCCGGTGCCCCGGGAGGAGACCTGACTGACTGGTCCGCCCTTGCTGCGCCGCGTGCCCCATCGGGACCGATCCACGTCTACGGCGCGCGTGACGACGGCGGATTTGCAACGGCGATGCGCCTGTCCAAACTTGATGGCCTACCCCTGAGCGCCCGCTATCAGGCGTTGCCGAGTGGCAAGGCGATACTGGAAGCCGTGGCGGCCGATCCGCAAGGGATCGGCCATGCGACCTGGATCGGGGCAGGCGAAGCACCCGCCGGGGTTCGCGTGCTGCCCCTTTCATCGCAGGACGGCGGCCCTTACGTCCTGCCTGGCAAGGGCAAGATGCGAGGGCAATGGCCGATATCCTATTTCCTCAACGTCTACGTCGACAAGCAGCCGGGCCAGCCGATTGCCGAGGCGGCCAAAGGCTTGCTGCGCTACATGCTTTCGGACGAAGGCCAGGCCATCATCGCCCGCCACAGCGCAGAAGAGGACGGCTACCTTCCTCTCGACCAGACAGACCTCGCCGCCGAACGCAAAGTCATCGATTCGCTCTGACGTCGAAGCTCGGTATGCTGGCCTTATCGAGCTTCTAGTCAGCCCGTGCGGCGCGCATCGGCCCGGCCTTCAGGCTTTCGGAAACTCCCGAACATCGGCCTGCCACTTCGGATAAGATGCAGGTAATCTGCAATTTGCCGTCAGTTGCTCAGAACACCGCTGCTGCGAAGGCGATGATCGGTACCCATAACACGGCGTTGAAAGCCAGTATTACCGGTAGATCGAAGTGCGGAACATCGATGGTCAACTCTCTGTCGTTAAACATGGCGAACCTGTTTTTTGCGTCGCGTGTGGCAACCTCTCCACTCATCAACCACAACCGCCACGTAAAGTTCCGTATTTTCATCGGAGGTTCAGCTTTTGCGCGTTGCGTGCGGTACTGAATTCACGTCTGCGGCATGGTGTCGTCCCACCTAGGTACAACGCGTAGGTGACTTCTCGCACAGTTCGATATTTCGTGTATTAGTGCGCGTTTACTGACTGGCGACGCCTGAGAAATGACGCAATCCGACGCTCTTTCCGATAAAGTATATGTCGAGCTGGTTCGCAGCCTTTACGCGAACGTCCTGCCATCCAAGATCATGCTCGGCGTCACCGGCCTATACGTTTCGCTGATCGGCCGCAGCGCCGGCGACGGCCTGTTGTGGACCATCGGACTGGCCGCCTTCGCGGCCTGCGTCCTGCGCGTCGGCATCACTGTCAGCCTGCGCTCCCGGGCAATGACCGCCGCCCTCGACCGCCCGGCCGCACGCAAGCTGGAACTGAGCTACTCGGCCCCCTATTATCTCTATTCGGTGCTGCTCGGCGCATTGGGAGGCTATGTCTTCGCAGGGCCCGACCAATCGGCGCAGATGCTTACGATATGCGTCCTCATGGGTTACTGCGCCGGGGTAGCCACGGGAACCGGCCTGCGGCCGATGGTAGCCATCCCAAGCATAGTCATGGCCATCGGCCCCGCCATCGTCATGTCGGCGCTGCATTTGGAGCCTGTTCACGCCGGCATGAGTGTGATTGCACTGGCGTTTCTCATCGGCGGATCGCAGTCGGTCCTTGCCCAGCATCGGCTGGTGATGACGGAGATCGGCAAGCGGCTCACATCGGTTTCCCTCGCCCGGCGCGACGGGTTGACCGCCCTGCCCAACCGTCTAGCCCTGCGTGAATATTTCGACGAGAATGCCTCGCTGCTGGGCGCGGGAAGCGTCGTGGCGGTGCATTATCTCGACCTCGACGGATTCAAGCCGGTCAACGACCGCTACGGCCACGCTGCCGGGGACGAACTGCTTGCCGCCGTGGCCGAGCGGCTGCGCGGCGCGGTGAGGGCCGGCGATATCGTCGCGCGGCTCGGCGGCGACGAGTTCGGGATCGTCCAGTTCGGGCTCAACCGGCACGAGGAAGCGGAACTGCTGGCCCGGCGCATCATCGCGGCCATCGCCCAGACCTTCCAGATCGGCGCAGACGACATCAGCATCTCCGCCTGCGTGGGCACCGTCGTTTCAAGCGAAAGCGGGACAGACCTGGAAACCCTGCTGCGCAGTGCCGACCTAAACCTCTACCAGGCCAAGCGCGAACGGCCTGCGACCGCGCAGGTGCTAAGCTCGATCCTTTAAAGGATCAGCCTTGGCGGATCATTGCGAAGCCGTGGAGCAGGTGTTCGAGCTGCCCATCGGGGACCGGCGGGAAGGCCAGTGCATCGCCGCCCTCGCGGATGGCATCGATCTGACCCGCCACGTCTTCCAGCGACCAGGCCGGATGGTACAGGCCCGCATTCTCGGTTACCCGGGCCCGGCCAAGACGCCCTCCCATCGCCACGTACATCTCGCCAGTGGCCTGGCAGTCCTCGTGACACAGATAGGCGACCATGGGGGCGACCTGTTCGGGCTCCATCGGCGGAAATTTGCTGGTGTCGATCCCTTCCGACATGCGGGTGACGGCAGCCGGGACGATCAGGTTGGAGCGGACGTTGCTATGCTGCCCCTCGATCGCGGCGGTGTTCGACAAGCCCATGAAGCCCGCTTTGCACATCGCGTAAGTCACATTGTCGGACTTGCCGTAAAGCCCGTTGATCGAACTGGTCAGGACGATGCGGCCATAGCCCTGCGCCATCATGTGCGGAAACGCCTCGCGAACGACGTGATAGGCGCCCTTCAGGTGGACATCGAGGACGGCCGAGAAGTCCTCGTAACCCAGATCGCACAGCGAACCGCGCCGCACGTTGCCAGCGGAATGGATCAGGATGTCGATCCGCCCGAAGGCCTCCAGCGCGGCGTCGATGATCGCCTTGCCGCCCTCGGGCAGGGCAACGCTGTCGGTGTTGGCAATGGCCTCGCCGCCGGCCGCGCGGATTTCGGCCGCAAGCGTTTGGGCAGGGCCTTCTGCCGTCGCATCACCCGCCATCGAGACGCCGGGATCGTTGACCACAATCCTGCAGCCCCGGCTTGCCAGCAGCAGCGCATGGGCCCGGCCAAGCCCTCGGCCGCCGCCGGTAATCACGGCGACGCGGCCATCGAAACGAAGCTCTGGCATGGTTATCTCTCTCCCGCTCCTGCTCGTGATGGCGCGGGTTCGGGTATCACGCAACGATACCCGATGCCCGTAGCGCCGCGATCCGCTCGGGCGATAGATCGAGCACTTCGCCAAGGATCGCATCGGTGTGCTGGCCCAGCACCGGAGGCGCCTCGGGCACGGGCTGATCGGCGTCGGTGAACCGGATTGAGCGATTGACGATGGGGATGGTCCCCAGCGCCGCGTGCTGCGCCTCCACCACCATCCCGCGTGCCATCGCCTGCGGCTGGGCCAAGGCTTCGGTGACGCCCAGGATCGGCGCGTGCGGCACTTGCGCCGCCGTGAATATCTCCACCAGTTCGTCGACGCTGTGCAGCGCGGTGAATGCCGAGACGATGGCGTTGACCTCGTCGCGTGCATCGCGCCGCTTTTCCAACGTGTCGTAGCGCGGGTCGGCGGCAAGGTCCGGCTGGCCGATGGAATCGCATATGCGGCCCCAGAACCCCGGCGTCAGGCAGGCGATGACGATGGAACCTTCCCGCGCCGGAAAGATACCGTAAGGCACCAGATTGGGGTGCTGCGAGCCTACCCGCTGCGGGTCGTTGCCGGTGAAGAACGCAAGCTGTGCGATATAGCCGAGCATGCCCATCAGCCCGTCCATCAGGCTGACATCGATATGGCGGCCAAGTCCCGTCCGCTCCCGCTCGTACAGCGCGGAAAGAATGCCGATCGGCCCGTTGATCCCGCCCACCAGATCGCCCAGCGGAATGCCCAGCTTGGTCGGCAGCCCGCCCGGCTCGCCGTTCATCGACAGCGCCCCCGACATCGCCTGAAGCACGATGTCGAAGCTGGGCCGGTCCTTCAGCGGCCCGGTCTGGCCGAAGCCCGAAATCGAGCAGTAGATGAGGCGCGGATTGAGCTTGTGAAGTTCCTCCCAGCCCAGCCCCAGCCGCTCCATCACCCCGGGCCGGTAATTCTCAACCAGCACGTCGCAGCGCGCGGCAAGATCCTTGACCAGGGCCAGCCCTTCCTCGCTCTTGAGGTCGACGACGATCGACTTCTTGCCGCGATTGATCGCCAGGTAATAGTGGCTTTCCCCGTCCCGGATCGGCGGGAAGCTGCGGGTTTCGTCGCCGGAACCGGGCGGTTCGATCTTGAACACCTCGGCGCCCATGTCGGCAAGGGCAAGGCTGGCCGCGGGCCCGGCAAGCACGCGCGTGAAGTCGATCACACGAACGCCTGCAAGCGGGCCAGCCCAAGTCGAGGTCATAGCAAGACTTCTCGTTATCGATGCGAAGGGCATAGCCCCGCGCGCTCCCAATCATGTCGATGCTGCGCCGCTGCGCGGCAAGGCGCAAGGCAGACAGGTCCGGGAGCGCGAGGGCGATGGCCCTCGCACTTTCCCTTTTACCGTCAGCCCTTGCTCGGCAGTTCCGCCACCGATGTGCCGAAGGCCGAAAGCTCGCCGCGATGCGTGGTCGCCTTCTGCGCCACCTCGACGTAGCTCTTGCCGTTCTCGACGAACTTGCGCGTCACCTCGCCGGTCAGGATCATCGCGTCGCCGTCCGGGTTGTGGCGGCGGATCTGGCAGTTCGACTTGTGCAGGAAGCCGTCGTCGCCGATCCAGTCGGTCATGTGGTGGGTCAGCCACGAGCAGCGTTCCGGGCCGTAATCGTAGGCGCCCGGCGCGCCGACTTCGAGAGCGAAGGCTTCGTCCCAGTGCACGCGCTCGGGGCAGTCCGGCACGTTGAAGCGGTTGCGGATGCCCAGGCCCGGGTGCGCCTTCTGCATCTTGTAGGCCAGCTTGTTGGCGCGGATATAGAGGCCGCCCCAGCCCTGCGCGTAGCAGATGAAGCCGGTGACGGTCATCGGGCCCTTCATCATCGGCGGCAGCTTGTCGCCCACGTTCACGTCCTCGAAGTAGCGCGGAATGGCGCCGCGCGTTTCTTCCTGGTCGTAGATCTCGTAGAATTCGTCGAGCTGTTCCTGGGTGAAGGGTTCGACGCGGCCCCGGGCCTCGGTGTACTTGGTGCCGCGCTCACGCGCTTCGTCGCGATCGGTGCGGAAGACCCAGCTGTCGGCGCCGGCAACGTGGTCGCCGTGCTGGTTGTAGAAGTCGACATGGTAGATTTGCTGGAACGAGCGTCCGGCGAACTTGGTCTGGTGTTCGACCAGGTCCTTGAGCGACGCCACGGCGCTGATCGTGTCATTGCGCAGCACCGGCTTGTGCCACGTCCAGTCGGCGCCTGCCCACATGGCATGGACGCCGGACAGACCGCCGCAGTATCCCGAAATGATGCGGCTGGTGGTGAACAGGAACGAGGGCAGTGCGACGACCGTGCCGTACTTGGTCTTCGCCGCATATTCCGGGTCGCACCACAGCGGGTTATCATCGCCGATGCCATGCGCGTAGTGGCGGATGGCGTCGCGGGTGGCTTCGTAGTTCCACGGCTCGACGGTGTTCTCGATCTTTACGCCGATGCGCCTGCGCAGATCGTCGAGGCCCTCTTCGGTGATCTTGGGGAACTTGTTCTTCGGTTCTGCTGTAGTGGCCATTTCTCTACTCCTCAAACTTTCGAATTGTGTCAGACGGCGGCTGGCGCGGCTTTCGCCGCCTCGCGGTCGCGCAGCATCTTGCGGTGGACCTTGCCTGCGGGGTTCTTGGGCAGTTCATCGACGAACTCGACGATGCGCGGGAATTCGTGCTGGGCGAGGCGCTCGCGAGTGAAGTCCTGAAGCTCGCGCGCGAAGGCGTCATCGCCGGCGCGGTTGGCGACTACGAAGGCCTTCACCACCTGCCCGCGCTGCTCGTCGGGGACGCCGATCACGCCGCATTCCATCACGCTGTCGTGGCGCAGCATGGTGTTCTCGATCTCGACCGCGCTCATCGTCCAGCCGGCAGAGATGATCACATCGTCGGCCCGGCCGCAGTGGTAGAACGTGCCGTCCTCGTCAGTGCGGGCGCGGTCCTTGGTGGTCATCCACCCGCCCTCTTCGCCCTTTCTGGCCCGCCACAGCATCAGTTCCCCGATCTCGCCGGGATCGCAGACGGAGCCGTCGGCCCGGTGGACTTCCAGTTTCTGGCCCGGAACCGCCTTGCCCAGCGATCCCGGTTTCACCGTGAAGTCCGCCGCGCCGGGGTAGTTCACCAGCACCACGCCGATCTCGGTCGTGCCGTACATCGAGCAGGCGGGCACCTTGAACCACGCGTCGATCCATTCCAGCGTGGCCGGATCGATCGGCTCTCCGGTGAAGGACAGCTTCTCGAAGTGGAACGCGAAGTCCGCCGCCTTCCCGCTGTTCTTCATCATGCGGTAATGCGTCGCGGCGGCCGACATGTTGGTGATGCCAAAATCGTCCAGCGCCTTCATCAGCCGCACCGGATCAAAGCGGCCCGCGAAAGTGCCAGTGGTCACGCCCATCGCCAGCGGGGCCAGCGTGCCGTGCCACAATCCATGCCCCCATGCCGGGCTGGAGGGGCAGAAAAACTCGTCCCCCGGACGGATGCCGGTGCCGTAAAGCGCCGCGAACATCAGCGTTACCAGCGTGCGGTGCGAATGCTTGACCGCCTCGGGCAGTTCGCGCGTGGTGCCGCTGGTATACTGGAACACGGCCATGTCATTGGCGCGGGTTTTGGGCGTGTACGTGGCCGGCAGGTCCGCCAGCGAGGCGAGGAAAGCCTCGTCCGCCACGACCACGCGCGGCCATTTTTGCCCATCGGGGCCATCCACCGCGATCGAGCGGGCAAGATCCGCCTTCTCGGCATTGGTGATGAGGATCGAAGGCTCGCAGTCCCCCACCCGCAGCCGCAGCGCGTCTGGGCCGAACAGGGTGAACAGCGGCACCGAGATCGCCCCCGTCTGCATCGCCCCGAACAGGCACACATAAAACGCCAGCGACGGCTCCAGCATGAAGGCGATCCGCTCGCCCGGCTGCACACCCTCGGCGTCCAGCCAGTGCGCGAACCGCGCCGCGCCGGTGGAAATCGTATCGAAGCTGAGGATCTCGTCGCTGCCGTCGGCATGGGCGATGCGCACGGCCGGACGGCCCGAGCCATCGGCATGGCGCGTCACGCATTCGTGCGCGATGTTGAGATGCTCACGGTCCCCGTCGAACAGCTCCCACAGCGCCGCCGACGAGGCATGGGCCTGCGCATCGCCGTAGCTTGTGTAGTCGGTAAGCCCTGAGATCACCTTGGCCATCAACCGTCCCGTTCCTTCCTCTCGAATCGCGCCGAAAGGAATTGTCCTTGTGTTCAGCAAAGTCTGGCATGGCTCGCTTGTTTTTGTAAATATTGAATGTTATTCTATATATTGAATGACAAACCTCGACGACACCGTGAAGGCCAGCAAGGCCCCAGCCATCGCCCGTGCGGCTGCTGTCTTGCGCCTGCTCGGCAAGCGCGGATCGCCCATGGGGGTTCAGTCCATCGCCCGCGAACTCGGGCTGGTCCCCAGCACCTGCCTTTACGTGCTGCGCGCCCTGGTGGCCGAGGAACTGGTGGCTTTCGACGCCGACACCAAGCGTTACGCCCTCGACGCGGGGGTCCTCACGCTGGCCCGCGCATGGCTGCGGCGCGACCAGTTCAACGACCTCGCCCAGCCGGCGCTCGACCGTCTGGCCCGCGAATTCGGGATCACCACGCTGGGGGTCCAGGTGTTCGGGCTGGACCACATCATCGTGACGGCGATGTCGCAGTCAGGGCAGAACTTCCAGCTCTCCACCCAGGTCGGCAGCCGCTTTCCGGCGTTGGTCTCCGCCACCGGCCGCTGCATCGCCGCCTTCGGAAACTACCCGGAAAGCGACCTCGAGCCCCGCTTCGAACACCTGCGCTGGGATGAAGCGCCCACCTGGGAAGACTGGCGCGCACAAGTCGAGGAAGCGCGCGAAACCGGCGTAGCGGTAGATGCCGGGAACTACATTGCCGGCGTCACCGTGATCGCCGCTCCGGTCTGGAAAGGCGCAGGATCACCTAGTCACGCACTTGTCGCGATCGGGATAGGGGCGGCGCTACGCAGCGAATTGCCTCGGTTGAAGGAGGCTCTTCGGGGGGCGGCAAGGTCTTTGAGTGAACAGCTGGAAGGGTGAAGACCTTGAGCCATTGCCGGGTCAGGCATCGGTCATTTTGCGGACTTCCACCTCACCTTTCTCAATACAGGCGGCTTTCACCCTGCAATCGCCTCCCGCAGCGCGGGCATGGTGTTTTCAAGCAGCTTCAGGCTTTTCCAGCCCTGCTGCGGCGAGAGGCCGCCGAGGAGGGGCTGGAATCCAATGTTGGCACCTTCCATCCCGGCCACCTTGTCCAGCAGCATCTGCGGGGTCCATGCGGCGAACATACCTGCGTGGCGCAGCGCGGCAGGGTCGGTCAGCCCTTTGAAGGGCGAGTTGGACGCATCGCCTTCGGTTTCTGCCAGCTTGGCATATTCGGTAATGACGTGGACGGCGTGAGGGGCGATGGCTTCCCACCCCTCGTCCGGGTCGTCGCACAGGTGGATCGCCAGCGGCATGCCGGGCCGAGGGCGAAAGTACGTGCGCGGGCGATTGCCGAGGCGTTCGCATTCGGCGAGGTAGATGTCGACGAGATCGCCCTTCATCGGCCCGAACCCGACCCCGAACTTCGCTGCGCGCCTGGCCGAGGCCGGCACGCCGCCGCCGACGAGGATGATGTCCTCGGGCTCCTGCACCGGCAGGGGGCGCACGAAAATGGGGCGGGTTCCGGCGTCACTGGTATGCTCGAAACGCTCTCCCCTGAGCGCGCGCAGGATGATCTCCAGCCCCTCGTCCATCAGCTTTGCGCGGTCGCCCAGCGACTTGCGGAACATCGCGAATTCATATGGGACATAGCCCGCGCCGAAAATCACGCCGAGACGGCCGTTCGACATGTTGTCGACCACCGCGATCTGCTCGGCCAGTTCCAGCGGATCGTGCAGCGGCAGGATCACGGCGCCAAGGAGGAAGCGTATCCGGCTGGTCACCGCCGCCATTCCCCCCGCCAACGCGAAGGGCTGCGGCAGGTAGCCATCGTCCGACCCGTGGTGCTGCATGAGGCCGATCTGGTCGGCGCCGATCCTGTCGACGAAGGCGGCCATCTCGATTGCCGCGCGGTAGAGTTCGTGCGTCGGCGTCGCCCAGTCGGGCGAGCGCATGTCGAACGAAACGGAAATCTTGCAGTCTTTCACGGCCGGCTCTCCAGTATGGCGTAGGACGTATCGTTCTTCCCGCCTGTGGTCGCAGAGCAGGCGGCCAAGTTCGCGGCGATCGACGCGCGAGGGCCGCGACGGCGCTTGCATTTCAGGTCGTCCATGGCTTTGGTTCTCTCCATCCCGCGCCCGTTTTCCGCTGGCGCCCCGCAGCTAAATTCAGTAAATACAGAATATGCCGAACATCAAGCCTTCACAGCAGGACGAAGCCTTTCTTGACGCCATGGCGATGTTGATGGCCCCCTGGGGCTGGCCGCGGCCGGTTGGGCGCATCTACGCGTACCTCCTGTTGCGTGAGGAACCGGCGACTCTGGACGAGATCGCAGCCGACCTTGGCATGAGCAAAAGCAACGCCAGCGTCGCCGCTCGCACGCTGGAGCATTGCGGCAGTGCCCGCCGTCAGGGCGAGCCGGGCAGCCGCCGCATCTTTTATTCGGTGCCGGCAGAGTTCAGCGGGCCTTTCATCGCCAAGGCCGAACTGCTGGAGCGGCAGGTACGCATGTTCAACGGCCAGCGCGGCCGCGCGGTCCCAGCCGCGGTCGCGGAACGCTTCGATCGTCTCTCCGAATTCTACACCGCCATGCGCGCAGCCATCGAAGGCGTGATCGCCGGCCAGGCCGGCTCTGCAATGGGTTCGGCGGCGGCGGACGAGGGCGATCGCCCGGCGGGCAAGACCGCCTCGCGCGCCGTTTAACCGCCGATCTTCGCTGCCAGTTCCGGCACATCGGCCAGCGCGCGCAAGGCGTCGTTGAGGTGGGTGCACCCTTCAGGCCCGCGCAGCTGCGCCAGCACTTCGTCCCGAATGTCCGCAAGGCCCTTGCCCACCAGACGCTGCGTGTTGTGAACCGCGCCGGGGCATTCGGAAAACGGCAGGATACGCGCCTCCGGTTCGATCGACAGCACTTCAAGCGTGGCAAGATCCGCCGTCGCGCGCAGGAGGTATTCGTGGATCGCGACGCGGCTGCCGTCGATACGGGCGGCGCTGTCCTGAAAGGCGGAATCGATGCGGATTACACCCGCCGCCTCGTCCCGGGTCACGTCGATACGGCGGGCACGGCGAAAGCCTGCGCCTTCGTGGTCGGAGAGCGCGTGCCAGCCCTGCGGATCGAGCGGATTGCGCACGTCGCCCGCGTCGGCGCTGGCGACATCCTGCGGCGGACCGCCGGGCTGAACCCCGCTGTTCCCCTCCTGCAAACCCCAGCACACGTTGACGCGCTGGGCCAGCAACTGGTCGTGCTGCTCATCGCCGAGGCGTTCGCGCAGCCGCTTGGACCAGTCGGGATTGAACTGAGCCCACGCGAAGGCGCTGACCAGCGCGCTGCCCGAAAGATCGTCAAGGATCAGGTATAGTGGATGCGCCACGTCGGGCATTATCTCGCGCAGCACGGACCGCAAGTGGCCGCCCGCGCGGGCGCCGACCAGCCGCTCCACCTCTGCCGGAGCGGGGTCGGCGGTAATGGCGGTGATCGTCTTGTCCTCGCTCATGCGCACGTCGAAATGCGCCTCGGCCAGAGTCAGTCCCTCGGCGCCCTCCTGCGGCGTCCACAGATCGCGCGCGGCGCCGATGAAGCGGCGCTGCGCCTCGATACCGTCAGGCCAAGACACGTCGATGCTTGTCGTGCGCCGCACTGATCCGGCGATGCGGGCCGGAGCGGGATTCGCGGTGCTGCGCGGCGGCGGCGGCGTCCGATGCGGAGACGAAATCATAGTACTCATGCGAATCACGCTGGACCGCGCCGCGTCGGCAATCAAGCCTCGGGTATGAAGCAAACCGCAGCCGGGTTCCGTGTTGATGGCGCGAAAGCCGGATTGGAAAGGCCTGCTACGCGGTTTCCAAGCCTTTGGTCCCGGTACAGCGAGGCGGGTTTGTCCTGCCTTCATCCGCCTGGCGATGTCTTCCAACCCCTTCTGGTCGCCGACGCCGCCTGCGTATTCCAAGCCGCAGCCTCTCGCAGAATCGCGTTACCCTTCTCATTAAAGGCTAACCGACCAGCGGACATGCCTCAACTGCCGTACCTCGCGCTAATGCGAGGGGGCCGCTGCGCCTTGTCAGCGCTAGAGGTCGTACCTATTCCAAGCCCGAACGCGCGGGCGTCCATCCGAGACGCCCCACCGGCAACCACGAGGAACCGCACGAAATGGCATACACCGACTTCCTGAAGCAGCAGTGCTACATCGACGGCGCGTGGGTGGATGCCGATTCCGGCGCGACATTCGAGGTCACCGATCCGGGCAGCGGCGCGGTGCTGGGCACGGTTCCCAAGATGGGCGCGGATGAAACCGCCCGCGCGATCGACGCGGCCGAAGCCGCTCTCCCCGCCTGGCGCGCCAAGACCGCCGGTGAGCGTTCGAAGCTGATGCGCAAGCTCTATGAACTGATGATGCAGCATCAGGACGACCTGGGCGAACTGCTCACCCGCGAGCAGGGCAAGCCGCTGGCCGAAGGCAAGGGCGAGATCGCCTATGGCGCCAGCTTCATCGAGTGGTTCGCCGAAGAGGGGAAGCGCGCTTACGGCGACACTATCCCCGGCCACGCGCCTGATCGCCGCATCGTCGTCATCAAGCAGGGCGTCGGCGTGGTTGCCGCGATCACGCCGTGGAACTTTCCCAATGCGATGATTACGCGCAAGCTGGGCCCGGCGCTGGCGGCGGGCTGCACCATCGTCATCAAGCCCGCGTCGGCCACGCCTTATTCGGCGCTGGCCATCGCGCAGCTTTGCGAAATGGCGGGTATTCCCAAGGGCGTGGTCAACGTGGTCACCGGCAGCGCGGGCCAGATCGGCTCGGCGCTTACCTCCAGCCCGAAAGTCGCCAAACTGACCTTCACCGGCTCCACCGAGATCGGCCGCGACCTGCTGCGCGAATGCGCCGAAACGATCAAGAAGTGCTCGATGGAGCTGGGCGGCAACGCGCCGTTCCTGGTGTTCGACGATGCCGATGTGGACGCGGCCATCGAAGGCGCCATGATCTCCAAGTTCCGCAACGGCGGCCAGACCTGCGTGTGCACCAACAGGTTCTACGTGCAGGACGGCGTCTATGACGAGTTCGTCACCAAGCTGGCTGCGCGCGTGAATGGCATGAAGGTTGGCTACGGCATGGACGATGGCACCACCGTTGGCCCGCTGATCGATGAAAAGGCAGTCGAAAAGGTCGAGGAGCACCTGAAGAACGCGCTCGACGGCGGCGCCAAGGTCCTCGCCGGCGGCCAGCGCAACGAGCGCGGCGGCAGCTTCTTCAACCCCACCGTGATCTCGGGCGTGACGCCGGACATGCAGCTCGCCCGCGAGGAGACCTTCGGCCCCCTGGCCGGCGTGATCCGGTTCACCGAGGAAGCCGAAGCGATCCGCATGGCCAACGATACCGAATTCGGCCTTGCCAGCTACTTCTACGCCAGCGACCTGAGCCGCGTATGGCGCGTGGCGGAGGCGCTGGAAGCGGGCATGGTCGGCATCAACACCGGCCTGATCTCCACCGAAGTCGCCCCGTTCGGCGGTGTGAAGCAGTCCGGCCTGGGCCGCGAAGGCTCGCACTACGGCCTCGATGACTACATGGAGGTGAAGTACCTCTGCATGGGCATCAAGCCCGCCTGAAGCTGGAGCAGGCGCTGCCCTCCCACCCAAAGGGGGAGGGCAGCCCCGCTTTTCAACCCAGTAGCTTCTCGATTGCGTCGATCGTCGCGCCGAAATCGGCGACCAGCCCGCGATAGGGTTCCGGCCCGGTCATATCGAGGCCCGAAGCCTTGATGATGTCGACCGGATCGGCCGACCCGCCAGCCCGCAGCACGTCCAGGTAGCGCTCGCGCTCAACCTTGCCGCCGTTCAGGATCGAGTGCGCGAACCATGTTCCCGCTGCGATCGAGGTGGCGTACTTGTAGACGTAGAACTGGCTGTAGAAGTGCGGGATATAGGCCCACTCGATGGCGTAAGGCGCATCGATCACGAAGTTCGGGCCGTGGTAGCGCTTCAGCAGATCCAGATAGACCCGCGTCAGGCTTTCGCCGGACAGGCCTTCGCCCGCCTCTGCCATCTCGTGCATCTTCAGTTCGAACTCGGCGAACATGGCCTGGCGGAAGAACGTGCCGCGCATCCCCTCCAGCCGCATGCCAAGGTAGTAGATCTTCTCTTCCTTGGTCTTCGCCTGCGCCAGCATATACTCGGTCAGCAGCACCTCGTTGCAGGTCGAGGCAATCTCGGCGGTGAAGATCGGGTAGTCCGACAGTTCGAACGGCTGCACCGAATCCGCCAGGATCGAATGCATCGCATGGCCCCATTCGTGGGCATAGGTGGACAGCCCTTCGTAGTTCTCGCCAAGGTTCAGCAGCAGATAGGGGTGCACGCCGTAGGCCGAACCGTTCATGTAGGCGCCGGGGCGCTTGCCGGGCCGGGGCAGCGGGTCCATCCATTTCGCCGCCGTCGCCGCGCCCAGACGCTTCACGTAATCGGGGCCAAGCGGCGCCACCGCTTTCAGTGTGATGTTGCGCATGTCGGTAAGCGTGAACTTGCGCTCCATGCTGACCAGCGGCGGGTAGATGTCGTAATAATGCATGTCCGGCAGCTTCAGCATCCTGCGCCGCAACTCGAACGAGCGGTGGAGCTGCGGCAAGCCGGCGTCGGTTTCGGCGATCAACGTGCGATAGACGCTTTCAGGCACGTTATCGCCCGACAGCGCGCCTGCCAGTGAACTGGGATAGCTGCGCATCCGCGCCTCGAACACATCGCCCTTGAGCTTGGCCGCCATCGCCGCGCCGAGCGAGCTTTCAAACTTGCCCATCTGGCCGAAGAAGCTGTCGAACACCGTCTTGCGGTCCTCGCGGCTGGGCGCGTCGCGGGTCAGGGTGTAGCCCTGGGCATCCAGCCGCTGGCTCCGCCCGTCCGAAAGGCTGACCGTGGGCCAGGGAATGTCGGAGTTGAACAACTGCTCGCGGATCGTCTGCGGCCCGCCCAGCGGCGAGGACGCGGCGGCAAGGATCTGCTCGCCCTTGACGTCAAGGGTATGCGCGGCCTGCCGCAGCGTCTTGCGCAGCGCATAGGCGAACCGGCCCTTGAGCACGGCATTGCCCGCGATGTAGCTTTCGACCTTGTCCTTGCCCAGCGCCAGCACTTCGGGCGCGGTCCAGGCGGTTGCCTCGCCAAAGGAAGATGCGAGATCCTCGACCTGGGCGTTGCGCTCCTGATTGGCGGAAATGCGCACATCCTCGTCAGCGCGCAGCGAGGCATGGACGTAGACGCGCATCATCTTGATGGTGACGGCGGAAATATCCTCGAACGCCTTGGCCATCGCATCGGCGCCCTGCCCCAGCGTGCCCTTGTAGGCTGCGAGGCGCGGCAGCGCGGCGACCACCTCCTTGCGCGCCGCATCCCAGGCGGCAAGGTCGGGGAAAAGGTCGGTAAGGTCCCAGGCGGCGCCGTTCGGACCCGCAGCCGCATGGGCGGCGCCGGCAAACAGCGACGGCAGCGCAGAGGCAAGCGGAAGCGCGGCGGCCAGGCCCAGCGCGCCGCGGCGGTCGGTTTCGATCATGGATGTGTCCCTTGCTGTTCCGCGCCCGGAAACGCGCGGAAAACGATCGGCCAAAGCTACCCCGAGATTTCGGCAAGGCAAGGCCAGTCAAGCCGCCGGTCGACGCGCATATGCCGTTGGTCGACCACCGTCATCGCAAGGCGAGATGCGAAAAGGCCGGACCGGGATTGCTCCCGGCCCGGCCTTTCATGTCCGGTGATCCGTCAGAAAACTGAGGATCAGGCCAGCGCGGCTTTCAGCGCATCGGCGAGGTCGGTGCGCTCCCAGGGGAACAGGTCGCCCTCGGGCTGGCGGCCGAAGTGGCCGTAAGCAGCGGTGACGCCGTAGATCGGCTTGTTGAGGCCAAGGCCCACGCGGATGCCGCGCGGGGTCAGGCCGCCCAGCTTGTCAGCCGCGACTTTGGCGATCGCCGCTTCGAGGTCTGCGTCGCTGGCCGTACCCGTGCCGTGGGTGTCGACATAGAGCGAGAGCGGCTTCGACACGCCGATGGCGTAGGAAACCTGGATCGTGCAGTGCGTGGCAAGACCGGCGGCAACTACGTTCTTGGCAAGATAGCGCGTCACATAAGCGGCCGAACGGTCGACCTTGGTCGGATCCTTGCCCGAGAACGCGCCGCCGCCGTGCGGGGCCGCACCGCCGTAGGTGTCGACGATGATCTTGCGGCCGGTAAGGCCAGCGTCGCCGTCAGGGCCGCCGATCTCGAACGAGCCGGTCGGGTTGATGTGGAACACGGTTTCCGCGGTGACGAAGCCTTCCGGCAGCAACTCGGTGACGACCTGCTTCACATAGCTCTTCAGCTCCGCTTCCTTGTCGCCCGTGTCGTAACCGGGCGCATGCTGGGTCGAGACGACGACAGCGGTCGCGGCAACCGGCACGCCGTTCTCGAAGCGCAGGGTAACCTGGCTCTTGGCGTCGGGCTCAAGGAAAGGCGCCGCGCCCGAGTGGCGGTCTTCGGCCAAGCGGTGCAGGATCTTGTGGCTGTAGTAGAGCGTCGCCGGCATCAGGTCGGGCGTCTCGTCGCAGGCGTAACCGAACATGATGCCCTGGTCGCCCGCGCCTTCATCCTTGTTGCCCGATGCGTCGACGCCCTGGGCAATGTGGGCGGACTGGGCATGCAGGCGGTTGATGAATTCGAAGGTTTCCCAGTGGAAACCGTCCTGCGCGTAACCGATCTTCTTTACGACATCGCGGACCGTCTTCTCGATCTCGGCAAGCGCGCCTTCGGCCCATTCGCCGTTCTCGAACACGCCCTTGCAGCGGATTTCACCGGCAAGGACAACGAGCTGGGTGGTCGTCAGGGTCTCGCAGGCGACGCGGGCCTCGGGGTCCTTGGACAGGAAAAGATCAACGATGGCATCGGAAATCTGGTCGGAAACCTTGTCCGGGTGGCCTTCGGAAACGCTCTCGGACGTGAAGACGTAGTTGCTGCGCATGAGAAACCCTGGGATATAAAGGAAGCTTTATGTGACGTTCCGGGTCTACCCCCGACTGCGCCTCAGTGCAACCACGCAAAGACTTGCAAAAAACAGCATCGCGGCAAACCCCAGCGGCAGCACGTTTCCATAGCGGGCGAACAGGGTCGGTTCATGCGCCAGCGGGATCATTCCATCGAGCCGGCCTGCCTGGTGACGCGGCACAAAAGCGCGCACGATCCCGTCCGCGTCGATGACAGCGCTGATGCCGGTGGTGGTGGATCGCAGGACCGGCAACCCCTCTTCGATCGCGCGAAGCCGCGCCTGCGCTAGATGCTGGGGCGGGCCCCAGGCGCCGAACCAGCCATCGTTCGATGGATTGAAGATGTAGTCGGGCCGGTTCGCCGGATCGACGACATGGCCGCTGAAGATGATCTCATAGCAGATCTGGATGCCGGCCTCGCCGTAGACGCCGAAGTCGATTGTGCGCGGCCCCGGACCGGGCCAGAAATCGAGTTGCCCTGCCACGAAGCGGCTGGCGCCCAGCGGCTCCAGTATCCACCGCAGCGGCAGATATTCGCCGAAGGGCACGAGGTGCGCCTTGGAATAACCGGCCAGGATATCCCCGTCGCCATCGAGCGCAGTGACCGAATTGCGCGCGGCCACATCCTCGCCGTTTTCGATCACAACGTCGACCGCCCCGGTCAGGAGCAGGCCGTAAGGGCCGATCACCCGGCCGATGCGCATCCGCGAGAGCGCAGGATCGCCGCCGTAGTTGTAAGCGCTGTAGACGTAGGCCGGGTAGCCATCGCGCAGGAAGTCGGCGAGGCCGGATTCAGGCCAGAACACCACGCGCCGGTCGCCGCTGCCGCGCGGCAGTGAAAGCATGGCGAGTTTGCGAAAGCTGATTTCGAACTGGCGCGGGTCGTCGATGACCTCCTGCCTGAGATCGGGCTGGACGAGGGTATAGGGCACCGCGCCTTCGCGCTCCGGTGGCCCCGGCATGATCATGACGAGGGCCAGTGCGCCGGCGAAAGCCAGCACCGGCAGTCCCCATAGCAACCGGCCCAGCCGGTCCTGCCCATCGGCCCCGCGCGCGCAGAGTCCCGGCAGTCCGGCAAGCAGGGCCAGCACGCCGGAAAGGCCGTAAGTCCCGATCCAGGGGGTAATCACCGCCAGGCCACGGCTGCCGAATGGCCCCAGCAGCGCAACGCCCAGCGGGTTCCAGGCAAAGCCGCTGAACAGCCAGCTGCGCGTCCATTCGGTTACGATCCAGGCGGCAGCGAAGGCAAGGAGGAAGCTGGCGAACCGGCCGCGTCCCTCTGGCCGGGCGACCAGCCATGCGGCCAGCACCGCAAGCGCGGGAAACAGCGCAAGGTAAACCGCGATCAGCACCACCGCGATCATGCCCAGCGATGCTGGCAAATTGGCCTGATAGGTGAAAGCCGTCGCGATCCAGTTGTTGCCGAGCGTGAAGTGGCCCAGCCCGAAGCACCAACCCAGTGCGAAGACCTGACGGCCCGTGCCGGCGCGGCTCACCAATTCGAGCAGCCATGCCACGCCGAGCAATGTCAGAGGCCATAGGGCGAGGGGTTGGAAGCCGCAGGCAGCGGCGGCGCCGGCGACGAGGGCCGCCAAGGCGCGATAGGCCGGCCTGGGCGGAACCAGGGCCTGGCTCAAAAAACGGGGAAAGGGCGAAGCGCGCCGATCTGACTGCATCGCCTAGGGCTTGTAAGCCCGGCCCGGCCGGGCGCAAGTCACCTTGCGCCCGGCCGGGAAGAGATCAGCCGTTCACGGCTTCAGGCGTGGCGCCCGCATCGTCGGCCGCAGGCTTGCGAGCGCGGCGGCGGCGGGGCTTTTCCTCGGCGGCGGCTTCGGCAGATGCCTCGGCGGGCGCTTCGACAGGCGCGTCTACCGACGCTTCTGCGGGCTGAGCCGCTGCCCGGGGCTTGCGGGCGGGCTTGGCCGAGATCGCGGGCGGCAAAACCGCTGCATCGAAGTTGCCCTTAGGCTCCGGCGAAGCAGCATCGGCGGCAGCCTCCTCGACTTCCTCGTCAACGCGGGGTCCGCGCGGCTTGCGCTGCTTGAGACCGCGGGTACCGCGATTATCGCGCACGAAGGGGTTCTCAGGCGGTTCGTAAACCGAACCGGGGACTTCCGTCGCCGGGTCCGCAGCCACTTCGGTCGCAGCGACCGGCGCTTCGGCTACTGTTTCGTCACGGCGCTCGGCACGGGGTTCACGGTCCTGACGCGGCTCACGGTCCTGGCGCGGGCCGCGATCGGAGCGCTGCTCACGATCCTGACGCGGTTCGCGCTCGGGACGCTGCTCGCGGTCCTGGCGAGGTTCACGATCGGCGCGCTGCTCACGATCCTGGCGCGGTTCGCGCTCAGGGCGCTGCTCGCGGTCCTGGCGCGGTTCACGCTCGGACGGCATCGGGCGGTCGCCCGGCATCGAGGGATTTTCGCCGTAGGGATCGTACTCCGAACCGAAGTCGTCGCTGTATTCGGACGGACGGTCGCTGGGACGCGGCTGGCGCGATTCATCCTGACGCTGCTTCTGGTCGGCAATGACGCGGAAGTAGTGATCGGCGAACTGGAGGTTGTATTCCTCCGTCACGCGGTCGCCGTTCAGATGGGCATCATGGGCCAGCTTGCGATACTTTTCGAGCATCTGGGGAGCGTTGCCGCGCGCCCTGCTGTCGATCCGGTTCGTTTGCTGACCGCCCTGCTGGCGGTTGTTGTTGTTACCGCGGCCACGCCTGCGGTTGTTATTGTTGTTATTGTTGTTGCTACTACGATTGTTATTCAAGGATAACGTTCCTCAAAACCCCTGGCATCCGCCTGAGCCCTACAGGCCGGTATGCCTAAATAAATTGATCCCGACTGGCCCCCCGGCCGCCGTGAGCTTCACATCTGCCTTGCCGTGGAGACCCACGGCCGCTTGCAAATGCTGGAGGCGAGCCGGGTATGGGAAAACATCGTCCATAAGCCGGTTCGCATCAATCTTTAGGCATTCTAAAGCCTAATTCCAAGCGAAAACTTACGCCCCATGCATGTTTGTCCACCAAAACGCGATGACCCGTGCCCGTCCGGCAAGGTCGCGATGAAGCCGGGCCGATAGACCGCAGGCCTCGCCGATGGCGATGACGGCCTCTGCCTGCTCATGCCCGATCTCCACCAGCGCCGCTCCGCCGGGCGCCAGCAGGAGCGGAAGCTGCGGCAGGAGGATGCGGTAGTCGTCAAGGCCGTGAGGCCCGGAGAACAGGGCACCCGCCGGCTCGAAGGCCCTTACGGAAACGTCCAGCGCGGCGTCGTCCTCGACATAGGGCGGGTTGGCGAGGATGAGGTCGAACGGTCCGCCGAGGGCGTCGCTCCAGCCCGGTTCGTGCCAGTCGGCGGGGACCATCGCGACGCGGTCCGCGAGGCCGAGCGCCTCGGCGTTGGCCTGCGCGATCGCCAGGGCGCCGGGGGAGCGGTCGATGCCGATGCCGCGGGCGGCGGGCAGGTTAAACAATGTCGCCAGCAGAAGTGCGCCCGAACCGGTGCCGCAATCTAGCACGGTGCGGGCACCCGGCCGGGCGGCGATAGCAGTCTCCACCAGCACTTCCGAATCGCCGCGCGGGATCAGCACGTCGGGCCCAACGATGAAGGGCAGTGAGAAGAACTCCTGCTGCCCGGTGATGTAGGCCACCGGCTCGTGACGCGCGCGGCGCTCGACCAGCAGCGCGAAGCCTTCGGGCGCCGGATCGCGCATCCGGCTCAGCAGAAGCTGCGAGCGGGTAACCCCCAACGCGTGGGCCATCAACACCTCGGCGTCGAGCCGGGCGGTGTCGCTGGTGGGGGAGAGTTGCTCGGCGGCAGCGCGGATCGCTGCGGCGACGGCGACGTCAGTCATGCTTCGACAAGCTCAGCATGAGCGGTGGCTGGAAATAGGTACACCGCTGCCCCGCTCACCCTCAGCCATCCATCGCCGCAAGGCGCTTGGCCTCGTCCTCGGCGATCAGGGCGTCGACCAGTTCGCCCAGGCCCGGTCCTTCGAGGATTTCCGGCAGGCGGTGGAGGGTCAGATTGATGCGGTGGTCGGTCACCCGGCCTTGCGGGAAGTTGTAGGTGCGGATGCGTTCCGAGCGGTCGCCCGAGCCGACCATGGCCTTGCGGGCCTCGGCCTCGGCGCCCTGCGCTTCGTCGCGCATCTTCTCGTAAAGGCGGGCGCGCAGGACCTGCATCGCCTTGGCCTTGTTCTTGTGCTGGCTGCGCTCGTCCTGGCAGATCACCACCAGTCCCGAGGGCAAGTGCGTGATGCGCACCGCCGAATCGGTGGTGTTGACGTGCTGGCCGCCCGCGCCCGATGCGCGGTAAATGTCGATCTTGAGGTCTTTGTCGTCGATCTGGACGTCGACCTCGGTCGGCTCAGGCAGCACCGCGACGGTTGCGGCGGAGGTGTGGATGCGCCCGCCCGATTCGGTGACCGGCACGCGCTGGACGCGGTGGACGCCGCTTTCGAACTTGAGCTTGGCGAACACGCCCGAGCCGTTGATGTTGGCGACCACTTCCTTGAAGCCGCCCACATCGCTGGCGTTGGCGCTGACCATCTCGATGCGCCAGCCCTGCTCGGCCGCATATTTCTCGTACATGCGGTAGAGGTCGGCGGCGAACAACGCGGCCTCGTCGCCGCCGGTGCCGGCGCGGATTTCCAGCATGGCCGGGCGCACGTCGGCGGCATCGCGCGGTAGCATTGCGATGGCGAGGCGGCGCTCGGCCTCGGGCAGTTCGGCTTTCAGGCGCGCAACTTCCTCGGCGGCCATGGCGCGCATCTCGGGATCGGGATCGTCCAGCTGCTGGAGCGTTGCCAATTCTCCGCGCATGGCCGCGATATCGGCGGCGGCGCGGGCCACCGGCTCGATCTCGGCATAGTCGCGGCTGGCGGCGACGAATGCCTCGCTGTCGAGCGTGCCCGAGGCAAGGCGCGCCTCCAGTTCTGCAAAGCGTGCCCCGAACTGGGCGAGGCGGGCGTCGGAAATGCTCACGGCTGGATCGTCATCAGGACCTGTTCGACCGCGAGGAACTCGGCGGTCGGCTCACCGGCGCGCAGGTTAGCGGTTGGTACGCCGTCCTTGACCACGAACGAGGCCAGCACTTTGGCGCCCAGCTTCACTGCCTTGTCGAAGCGCTTGCGCGGGCTACCCGTGGCGATCATCTCGGCGTCGATGCCCTGGTGGCGCAGCGCGGTGATGGCTTTCAGCGCAAAGGATAGCGCCGCATCATCCTCGACCGCCAGGATCGCGGTAAGTGCCGGCTCGGACGACTGCCCGGCATCGGCGACAAGCATCGCCAGACGCTCGATACCTGCGGCCCAGCCGACTGCCGGGGTTTCCGGACCGCCAAGCGCGACCATGAGGCCATCGTAGCGGCCGCCGCCCAGCACAGTGCCCTGTGCACCCAGCCGGTCTGTCACGAATTCGAAGGCGGTGTGGCGATAATAGTCCAGCCCGCGCACCAGCGCCGGGGCGCGCACGAAGTCCACCGAGGCCGCTTCCAGCCCGTGGGTCACCGCGCCGAAGAAGTCCTGTGCTTCGCCCGAGAGGAAGTCGTCGATCTTGGGCGCATCGGCGGTGAAGGGCTTGTCGCGCGGGTCCTTGCTGTCGAGGATGCGCAGCGGATTGCGCTCCAGCCGGTCCTGCGAATCCTCGGACAGCGCATCCTTGTGATCCCGGAAATATTCGACCAGCGCGGCGCGCCAGGCATCGCGGCTGGCGGCGTCGCCAAGCGTGTTGAGCTGCAGGGTCACGCCGTCTGCAATGCCCAGTTCCTTGAGCAACTGGTCGGCCATGACCAGCAGTTCCACGTCGGCCATCGGTTCGGCGGCGCCGATCACTTCGGCGTCGATCTGGTGGAACTGGCGGTAGCGGCCCTTTTGCGGGCGCTCATAGCGGAACAGCGGGCCGTGCGTCGCTACCTTGAGCGGGGCGAACTGCTTCCAGCCGTCCGTCAGGTAGGCGCGGGCGATACCGGCGGTGAATTCGGGGCGCAGGGTCAGCGATTCGCCGCCCCGGTCCTCGAACGAATACATTTCCTTGGAGACGACATCGGTCGTCTCGCCCAGCGATCGCGAGAACACGGCAGTCTTTTCGAATACCGGCATTTCCACGCGGCGGAACCGGTAGAGCTTGCGCACGCGCTCGAATGTCTCGACGACGTGGGCGAAAGCCTCGGCTTCGGCGCCGAAGATGTCCTGGGTTCCCCTGATCGCCTGCGGGGTGGTCGGGGCGGTGGATGCTGCTTTGCTCATGGTGCGCGCGCTTAGCCCGATTGGCGCGGCGGGGAAAGTGGCCCTGAGGAAACCGGGCGATTGGATGGTTGCCAAATGCGGCAACAAGCGCAAAGAACCACGTAATGAAGTATCGGTTCGCGGCTACAACGCTCTTCGCCTCCCTGTTCCTCTCCACTTCGGCGCTGGCTCAGGACCCTACCCGCACGACCCCGATGGCGCCCCCGCTGCCACCGGAAATTCCCGCCGCGCGCGATGTCCCCTATGCCGGCACGGTGACGCTGGGGATCGACGCCAGCGACATCGAACGCGGCGTCTACAAGGTGACGCAGAGCTTCCCGGTCGCGGCCGGTACCAAGTCGCTCACCCTGCTCCAGCCCGGCTGGCTGCCCGGCAATCACTCCGAAACCGGCCCCTATGCGATGCTGGCGAACGTCCACTTCTTCGCCGACGGCAAGGAAATCGCCTGGGTGCGCGACACCGTGGCCGTCAACGCCTTCCACCTCGCCCTGCCCGAAGGCACGAAGGAGGTCACTGCCCGCTTCGTCCACACCTCGCCGCTGCAAACCAGCGAAGGCCGTGTGACGATGACGCGAGAGATGCTCAATCTGCAGTGGGAGAAGATGAGCCTCTACCCCGCCGGTTATTACGTGCGGCAGGTCAAGGTGAAGCCGACCGTCACCTTCCCCAAGGGATGGAGCGTCTACACCGCGCTCGACGGCATGGCCCGCAGCGCGAACACCGTCACGTGGAGCACGATCGACTATGAGCGCCTTGTCGATTCGCCCATCTTCGCAGGGATCTACACGCAGCGCTGGGATCTGGGCGAAGGCGTCTGGATGGACGTCGTCGCTGACGAGCCGGCGCAGCTGAAGATCGCGCCCAAGAACCTCGAAACCTACCGCAACCTCGTTTCCGAGGCGCTGGCGACCTTCGGCGCCAAGCACTTCGACCACTACGACTTCCTCCTGGCCCTGACCGACCGCATGGGCGGTATCGGCCTGGAGCACCACCGCTCCAGCGAGAACCAGATGGAGCCCAAGTCCTGGACCGATTGGGATGCCATGGCCTGGGACCGCAACGTCATCGCGCATGAATTCGTGCACAGCTGGAACGGCAAGTTCCGCCGCGGCGCCGATGCCTGGACGCCCGATTACCAGCAGCCGATGCAGAATACCCTGCTGTGGCTCTACGAAGGGCAGACCCAGTTCTGGGGCTATATCCTTTCGGCAAGGTCGGGCGTGCAGTCGCGCGAGACGATCCTGGGCTCGCTCGCCGGCATCGCCGCCAAGTTCGCGGAAGGCACGCCGGGACGCGGCTGGCGCTCGGTGGAGGACACCACCGCCGGTCCGCAGCTCAATCGCCGCCGCCCGCTGCCCTACCTTTCGCTTAGCCGCAGCGAGGATTATTACACCGAGGGCGCATTGACCTGGCTGGAGGCGGACCAGATCATCCGCCAGGGTACGCGCGGGACCAAGGGCCTCGACGATTTCGCCAAGGCCTTCTTCGGCGTGCACGACGGCGACTGGGGCGAGCTGACTTATGATTTCGACGAAATCGTCACCACCCTGAACGGCGTCTATCCCTATGACTGGGCCAGCTTCCTGCGCACCCGCCTTTACGGCACGGGCCAGCCCGCACCGCTCAAGGGTATCGAGATGGGCGGCTACAAGCTGACCTGGCAGGACAAACCCAACCCCTACGACAAGGGCGTGGCAGATTCGCGCAAGACGCTCGACCTGACGTATTCGCTAGGCATCAACCTCAACAAGGATGGCGAAGTCACCTCCACCTTGTGGGACGGACCGGCCTTCAACGCCGGCATCGTCAACACCGCCAAGATCGTGGCCGTCGGCGGGCGCGCCTATGGCGAGGACGTGATGAAGGATGCGGTAACCGCCGCAAAGTCTTCGAAAGCACCGATCACCCTGCTGATCCGCCGTGACGATCGCTATCAGACTATCGAAATCGACTACCATGGGGGCCTGCGTTACCCGTGGCTGGAAAGCACCACACCGGGCAAGACGAACGGCCTGGATCGTCTGCTGACTCCGCGGCGAAACTAAGTTCCGTTCATCCCAATAGGCGGTTGCAGTGCAATAGTTGCAACGCTAAGCCCGCGCGCATCGTGATCCAACCGGTGCGGATGTATCGCGCCAGTTAAAGTAAGGACCGTTATGCGCATCGACATGATCCCCGTTGGCGACAATCCGCCTGAAAGCCTCAACGTCGTCATCGAGGTTCCGGTCGGCGGCGAGCCGGTCAAGTACGAGTTCGACAAGGCTTCCGGCGCACTGTTCGTCGATCGCATCCTGCACACGCCGATGCGTTACCCGGCGAACTACGGCTTCGTGCCGCACACGCTCTCGCCCGATGGCGATCCGCTCGACGCACTTGTCGTCGCACGCTCGCCGTTCATCCCGGGCTGCGTGGTGCAGGTGCGTCCGATCGCCGTCCTCAACCTGGAAGACGAACATGGCGGCGATGAAAAGCTGCTGTGCGTGCCCGTCAATTCGACGTTCCCGTACTATTCGCACGTGAACGAGAAGGAAGACCTGCCCGACATCGTCTACCAGCAGGTTGAGCACTTCTTCACGCACTACAAGGACCTGGAGAAGGAAAAGTGGGTCCGCGTCGGCACCTGGGGCAATGCCGCAGATGCCCGCCGGATCGTGCTGGAAGCCATCGAACGCTACGAGGCCGAAAAGACGGCCTGATCGTCCGGTCGACGATTTCCACCCCTCATGTGGACTGGGGGCCGATGGCGAAAGCCGTCGGCCCCTTTGTCGTTTTATGGGTTCACGCGGGGTCATGGTGCGAGCAGCTTACCCGCGAGCGCTCCAGCAGAGGCCGAGCAAGCCCAAGGCCGCGCAAGGTCCGTCACGGCGACGTGCCCGCTTCGGAAGTTGACGCTTCGGCAGATCAGCAACCGCCGGAATGTTACGGCATGTGTCCAAGGCAACCCTCCCCCGTGCCGCTCGTTTCCTCTTGGTCCCAGCCGAACTGTGCGGGCCCCGTCCGCATTTGATCCCGATCATGGAATCGGCGCGGGCCGGGACTAGGCTCAAGGCTGCACGTTAGGGAGATAAGATCATGCGCTCGATACTCGTGAATGCCGACAGCAAGCCCGGCAGGGACGCCCGGATTGCCACCGCAGCAGACATCGCCCGCCGCGCCGAGGGCCACGTCACCGTCCTCGTCGACACGCCCGTTTCACGCTACATCGCAATGGACCCGATGGGCGGCAGCTACGTCCTGTCCGACGCCCTCGAAAAAGCGCGCGAGGACGATGATACCGTTGCCACCACCGCCGAAGTGCAACTCGCCGGCAGCGGCGTAGCCTTCGACGTCGTGCGCTGCGAGGACGATCCCGTCACTGCGCTTGCCTATGCAGCGCGCCTCGCCGACCTCGTCGTGGTTTCCCGCTCCGGCGGGCTTGCCGGCGATCTTGCCCTCACCTCGCGCACGCCCATCCTCGTCCTTGCCGATGACAGGCCGTTGACCCTGCCGATCAGGCAGGCCTGCATTGCCTGGGACGGCGGCGAGCAGGCCGCAGCCGCGCTGCGCGCCTCGCTGCCGCTGCTGATGAACTGCGAATCGGTGAAACTGATCTCGGTGATCGAAAAGAAGGGCGGTTTCCCCGCCACCGACGCCCTGCGCTACCTCGCCCGTCACGGCGTCAACGCTGAATACGAAGAGCACGAACGCCGCGATTCGACCGAAAAGACGCTCGCCATCGCGGTCGCCCAGGCGCACGCCGACCTGCTGGTGATGGGCGCCTATGGCAAGAGCCGCCTGCGCGAGTTCCTGTTCGGCGGCGTTACCGCTTATTTTCTTGGCGAAGACGGCGGACCAACCCTGTTGCTGGCGCACTGAACAGGCAAAGCCCCGGACATGATTCGCCGGACATGATCCAACAGAATCGCAAGCGGCGCCGGTCCCTCACGGGATCGGCGCCGTTTTTGAAAGGGATGATGCTTACCTTGGCAAGCAAATGGCGCGTCGCAGCAGGCAAACGTTTGCGCCCATCGCCTCAGCGTTACGATCGTGTCCGGCTTCGATGCGGGACCTGAACATCGGTTCATTATCATACAAGGCGGATTTCTTGACTTTTTTTGCCATTTTCCTTGATTCATGCAGCATTGTGCAACTTCGATTGCGCTTTTCGCAATAATTCAGCATCACTTCGCACTTGCACAAAAAGGCGATCAGGGTCATACAGACAGTGCCTTTCAGGCATCCTCTCCCAAAACTTCCACGGCCTGGTCGGCAACGACCGGGCCTTTTTTTTGCCTTGCGCAGACGTACCCGCCAGCAATCGGCCGGACACCTTTCTGCGCCTCGCAGATCTTTCCCATGTCGCCTTTTACACAGTCACTCACTGGAACCGCTGCTGCGCGCAGGGGTTCGTTTGCAATCGGGCCATTTGAAAACCGGGTAGCCGATACCTAGCTTTCGATCTCGCCGCCCGATCCAGCCCACGCGCATCTGCCGCCGGGGGAAATCAGGGACAGGGCCGAAGAAGGAAAGCGCGATGGCGGATACAGACACCAGAACAGACGAGCGCACGGTCAAGCTGCAGGTCGCAGCCGCCCGCCAGGAAGAAAGCGGCCAGGGCATCGCCCGCCTCTCACGCGGGGCACTGTCCGAACTCGGCGCGCTGGAAGGCGACGTGCTGGAGATCACCGGCAAGGCAGTAACCGTGGCGCGCGCCGTTCTGGCCTATGACGAGGACGAAGGGCTGCAGGTCATCCGCCTCGATGGGTTGCAGCGCGGCAATGCCGAAGTCGGCTCGGGCGATCATGTGGTGGTCCGCAAGGCCGAATCGCGCCCCGCCCAGCGCGTGGTCTTCGCGCCCGCGCAGAAGGACATGCGCCTGCAGGGTCCGGCCGCCGCGCTGAAACGCAACTTCTTCGGGCGCCCGATGGTGCAGGGCGATCTTGTCGCCACCACCGGCCAGCAGCAGGTAGCGGACATCCCGCCCCAGCTCAGCCGTATGTTCAACACGCCGGCCTATGCGCTGACGCAGATCCGCCTCAACGTCGTCTCCACCACGCCGCGCGGGATCGTCCACATCGACGAAAGCACCGAAGTGGAACTGCGCGAGGTCTTCGAAGAAGCCCACGATGCGCGCGGCGACGTCAATTACGACGACGTCGGCGGCATGGGCGACACCATCCGCCAGCTGCGCGAGATGGTGGAACTGCCCCTGCGCTATCCCGAACTGTTCACGCGCCTCGGCGTCGCGCCGCCCAAGGGCGTGCTGCTCCACGGCCCGCCGGGCACCGGCAAGACGCGCCTGGCACAGGCCGTCGCCAATGAAAGCGAAGCCAGCTTCTTCTCGATCAACGGCCCCGAAATCATGGGTTCCGGCTACGGCGAGAGTGAGAAGCACCTGCGCGAGATTTTCGAGGAAGCGACCAAGGCCGCGCCCGCGATCATCTTCATCGACGAGATCGATTCTATCGCCCCCAAGCGCGATCAGGTCCACGGCGAGGCGGAAAAGCGCCTCGTCGCACAGCTGCTCACGCTCATGGACGGACTGAACAGCCGCGCCCATGTCGTCGTAATCGCCGCCACGAACCGGCCCGACGCGATCGACGAGGCGCTGCGCCGCCCCGGCCGCTTCGACCGCGAGATCGTCATCGGCGTGCCGGACGAGAGCGGTCGCCGCGAAATCCTGGGCATCCACACCCGCGGCATGCCGCTGGGCGAACGGGTGGACCTTAGCGAACTAGCCCGCACTACCCACGGTTTCGTAGGCGCAGACCTCGCCGCCCTCGCCCGCGAGGCTGCGATCGAAGCCGTGCGCCGGATCATGCCGCGCCTCGACCTCGAAGCGCGCACGATCCCCAATGAAGTGCTGGAAAGTTTGCAGGTCACGCGTGAGGACTTCCTGGCTGCACTCAAGCGCGTCCAGCCATCGGCCATGCGCGAAGTCATGGTGCAGGTCCCCAATATCGGGTGGGCCGACATCGGTGGTCTGGATGATGCGCAGCTCAAGCTGAAGGAAGGCATCGAGCTGCCGCTGAAGACCCCTGAGGCATTCCACAAGCTGGGCATCCGTCCAGCCAAGGGCTTCCTGCTCTACGGCCCGCCGGGCACTGGCAAGACCCTGCTGGCCAAGGCCGTCGCCAAGGAGGCCGAAGCGAACTTCATCTCGATCAAGTCCTCGGACCTGCTCTCGAAGTGGTACGGCGAAAGCGAACAGCAGATCGCCCGCTTGTTTGCCCGCGCTCGGCAGGTAGCGCCTTGCGTGATCTTCATCGACGAGATCGACAGCCTGGTGCCCGCGCGCGGCATGGGCGGCGCCGGCGGCGAACCGCAGGTGACGGCCCGCGTGGTCAACACGATCCTCGCCGAGATGGACGGGATGGAGGAACTGCAGTCGGTCGTGCTGGTGGGCGCCACCAACCGCCCGGCGCTGGTCGACCCGGCACTGCTGCGTCCGGGCCGGTTCGACGAACTGGTCTATGTCGGCACCCCCGATGCGCCGGGGCGCGAGCATATCCTGGGCATCCATACCGGCAAGATGCCGCTGGCAGGCGACGTCGACCTCGCCAGCATCGCCGCCCGTACCGAACGCTTCACTGGCGCGGATCTGGAAGACGTGGTCCGCCGCGCCGGCCTGATCGCCATCCGCAAGCGCGGTGCGGCAGTGGAGCAGGTGACTGCCGAAGACTTCGAGGATGCGCTGGAAGACAGCCGCGCCACGGTTACCGAGGAAATGGAATCCGAATACATGCGCATGAAGGGCGAGCTGAAGAAGCGCGCCATGGAAGTGACGCCAATCGGCTTCATCGCGCCGGGCATGGTCGCGCCTACTCGTGAGAGGAAGCACGGCGACTGACAGGAACGGTTCCTCCCCGAGTTTGTCTCGGGGAGGAACTCAGGCCGCTTTTACGCGCCCACGCCTGCCCGCCGCGCGGCAAGGTCGCTCTCGACCCGCTTCAACCCATCGACCGACGCCGTGGCGAGATCGAGCGGGCGTCCGCCAAGGCTTTCGCTGTCGAGGTTGAGATAGGCAATCGCCCCATCCTTCCCCAGCATCTCGAATGCCAGCTTGGTTACGGCGCCCTGCCGGCTGGCCGCATCCGGCGTCAGCTTGGGCCCGTCGGACCGGCGGAAATGCGTGCGCCGGGGCTTGGTCTCGGGGCTATCTTCGTCTTCAGTGTCTGTCATGCATTGTCCTCAAGAAGAGTGATAGCGTGCCGCCGTACGGCGAATCGCAAGGCTGACCTGGAAACTGGCCCAAAAACGGAGTCATGACAGCGGCCAGTGGCGTTCTCATGAAACCCGGCCCCTGAAATCTGGTTGTGAATGAACGAGAAAATGGAGCCACCCACGGCCAGCATCTAACTGGCGCAGCAGGCCCAGCCGGTTGGGTAGAAGAGGCTGGTCCAGGTCCATGGCGGCGCTCCTGATTGCGGGAGCTCGAAAGGTCTCTCAGTCGCCGATGTGCAAAAACGTCTCGGCAATATGGTCAGCATACGCCATTTACGGCAAGCTGCCTAGGCGCGTACACTCCGCGCCAGTTTCTGAGCCAATCCTTATCGTGGAAGTTGCAATTTTCGCGAGTACGCTCTATATGCATGTCGCTGCGTCGCCTGCGACGGGACATTTGTGCAGCCGCTTCACGCGGTGTCGCCTCCCTTTTCTAGCTGCTTGGCTCTCAAGGCTGACTTTGCAACAGCACGGTCGGCAGGGGGCAACGCTTTTTTCGGAATAGAAGACTTGGCCAAGGAAGAACTGCTTACGATGGAAGGCTACATCGAGGAAATCCTCCCCGATGGACGCTTTGCCGTACTGCTCGACAACGAACACAAGATCATCGCCTACACTGCCGGCAAGATGCGCAAGTTTCGCATCCGTTCGGTCGTCGGCGACCGTGTCCACGTCGAAATGACCCCGTACGACCTCACCAAGGGTCGCATCGTGTTTCGTGAGCGCACACCCGGCCAGGGTGGTCCTCCGGGCCAACGACGCGGTAATTTCAGACGATAGGAACCAGCGGCCCATTGCCGCGATTATAGGATATCATGCATACAACGATCATGGGCGGCTCGGACCGCCCCAAGACCAACGCCTTTATTCCCAGTGCCTTCGCGTGCGACATGGCCCTGCCTGCTTCCATGCGGAAGTCCGGCCCGGGCCTCCTGACCAGGGAAGACCTTCGTCACCTGGTCGCCGCGATGGTCGACTAAAGGCTAAAAAAAAAACGAGAGGTACACCCCTTTCCCGTGCTTCGGCCGGGAAAGGGCCTCGAGATCACCGGCCCCTCAGGCGGTCTTCTCAACCACCCCTAACCGTTAGAATCATCATCGCGCGCCAGGCGAAGCTGGCCAACTGCGGCTTTACGCCCAATTGGCCAGCTTCGCCTGGCGCGCGATAACGTTTTACGATGCTGGATCAGCACTATGCCGCAGCGATCCAGCCAAAAAGCGCCGCTCGGTCAATCGACCACGCGTGCTGCTTCCTTGGCAACGCGGGCTTCTTCTGTCTGGCGGATACGCTCGGACATTGTACGCCATGCGGCTTCGGATCGCCGTTCGCGATCGCGCACGTTGTCGAGCTTAGCAGTGTCTGCAGCCAGGGCAGCTTCCGCTGCACGGCCGTCACAGAATTCACGGCTGAATGACATGCTTGGACTCCTGACGAATTTCTGAACGCCGGGGAGCGAGCAAGGCCCGCCACCCCGGAAAAACGTCCGCGTCAGGCCGAGCGCAGGTTGACCGCCGAAGCCTTGCCGTTCCGGCCCACTTCGACTTCGTAATCAACGCGCTGGTCTTTCTCCAGAGTGCGCATGCCTGCGGTCTGTACGGCGGAGATGTGCACGAAGCTGTCCTGGCCGCCATCTTCGGGAGAAATGAAGCCATAGCCCTTATCGGCGTTGAAGAATTTCACGGTGCCGGTCGGCATGTCTGTTCCCTTTCAAGAAACGGTAGTGGTGGCGCGCAAGTGCAACGCCGGTCGTGCGTCAAGTCGTCTAGTGAAAGGAAATCGTCGCAAGAAGGAGGAATTGCAGGAAGTTTATTCCGGCGCAAAGTCCCAATATTGCCGAAAACCGTCGCAAAATTCGACGTCAGCGGCTGTTCCATTACCACAATTGGCGAATTAAACCCAGCTTTAATTAATTCGGCCGCCCCCAGCGCCGTTCGTTCCAGCGCTTCCCAACATCGCTTCGACCATCGAAGGCGCAGCGGCAAGCTCCATGGGAGCGACCTGAATCTGGCGCCGCCGCGCCAGTGCTTCGGGCATTTCGCGGCGGATCCAGTCCATCATGCCCTCGCGCAGTTCACAGCGCAGGTCGAACAGGGTGGGGCCATCGCGCGCGCTCATCAGCAGGCGGACCTCGATCGTATCATCGCGGCAATCGGTCACCTGCAGGATCTGGGCGCGCTTGTCCCAAAGGCGATGCGCGGTGATCTGGCGGGTATATTCCGCGCGTATCGGCCCCATGTCGGCGGCATGGTCGAGGTAGAGGAAAACCGTGCCCAGCAACTGCGAGGTGGTTTTGGTCCAGTTCTGGAAGGTGTCTTCCAGAAAGCGGTTCGATGGCACCACCAGCCGCCGGTCGTCCCACAATCGCACCACGACATAAGTGGTGCGGATGTCCTCGATCCGGCCCCATTCGCCATCCAGGATGATGACGTCGTCGATGCTGATCGGTTCGGTCATCGCCATCTGGAAGCCGGCGATGAGCGCCTTGAGCGCTGGCTGGGCTGCAGCGCCCACTGCCAGCGCGGCAACGCCCGCCGACGCCATCAGCGTCACCCCCACCTCGCGCACGCCCGGTATCGAGGCGAGCATGCCGGCGATCGTCAGGAACACGATGAGGAAGGTGCCGATGCGCGCGAAGATCGACAGGCGCGTGCGGCGGCGACGCGCGTTGCGATTGTTTTCGACCGTGATGTCGGCCCGCACGATCATCGCCTCGACGAAGGCGTTGAGCACGGCGATGGCGATCCAGCCGGTCAGCAGCGGCATGATGAAGCCGGAGAAGCGTGACCACACCGCCTCCAGCGCGGGCGTTTCACGCGCGGCGAAGATCACGCCAAACGCCACGAAAGCCCAGCGCGTGGGCCGGGTCAGGCGGTTGACGACGATATCGTCCGACTCGCTGGCGCTGGCCCGCGCGATACGGCTCAATATGCGGAACAGCAGCGCATGGCACAGAAGCGCAATCACCATGCCGATCGCGGCGGCCAGCAATGCGAGAACAGGCGACTCGGCCCAGTCGGGCAAGCCCGTGACGTGGCGTTCGATAAAGTCGATCATGAGAATATGAACATTGCTGCAGTGCAGCAGTTTCATCGCATTATTCGGTGTATCGTATCGAAAGGGCGGTATGCCTCTTGTCTGATCCCCCCCGGGAGGGGGACCGCCCCCTCCCTCATCCCTGCTGGCAGCTACACCGGCCTGTCAGTGCGCTGCGCCCCAGCTTGCGCCGAAGCCGATCTCCACGCCCAGCGGCACGTCGAGGCTCACCGCAGGCGTCGCCGCTTCGGCCATCACCCGCTCGATCACCGGCTTGGCGGCGTCGACATCGCCCTCGGGCAGTTCGAACACCAGTTCATCGTGCACCTGCAGCAGCATCCGCACATGGCTTAGGCCCGCCTCGGCCAGTGCCGGGTTCATGCGGACCATGGCACGCTTGATGATATCGGCGCTGGTACCTTGGATCGGCGCGTTGATCGCGGCGCGCTCGGAACCCTGCCGCTCGGCCTGGTTCTTGGAGTTGACGCGCGGGAACCACGTCTTGCGGCCGAACAGCGTTTCCGAATAACCATTGGTCCGCACGCTCTCCAGCGTCTCGTGGATGTAGCGCTGGATGCCCGGGAAGCGTTCGAAATAGCGGTCGATCATCGCCTGCGCCTCATCCGCCGGGACTCCCAGCCGACCGCCAAGGCCCCAGCGCGAGATGCCGTAGAGGATCGCGAAGTTGATCGTCTTGGCCCGCCCGCGCGTATCGCGGTCGACCACGCCGAACATCTCCATCGCCGTGCGCGAGTGGATATCCTCGCCGTTCGCGAAGGCTTCCTTGAGGCTGGGCACGTCGGCCATGTGCGCGGCAAGGCGCAGCTCGATCTGCGAATAGTCGGCCGAAAGCAGGACATTGCCGGTATCCGCCACGAAACAGTCGCGAATCTGGCGGCCGATCTCGGTGCGGATCGGGATGTTCTGCAGGTTGGGATCGGTGGACGAAAGGCGTCCGGTCTGCGCGCCGACAAGGCTGTAGCTGGTGTGGACGCGCTGCGTGGCGGGGTTGATCGCCGCCTGCAGCGCCTCGGTGTAGGTGGAGCGCAGCTTGGACAGCTGGCGCCATTCCAGAACCTGCGTTGCCACTTCGGCGCCCTGCCCGGCCAGACCTTCGAGGATCGACTGATCCGTGGAATACTGCCCGCTCTTGCCCTTCTTGCCGCCCTTGTACCCCAGCTTGTCGAACAGGATATCGCCCAACTGCTTGGGGCTGCCGATGGTGAATTCCTGGCCGACCTTGGCAAAGATTTCCTTCTCCAGTGCGCCGATGGCTTCGGCGAACTGGCTGGAAAGACCGGCCAGCTTTTCACGGTCCACCTTGATGCCGTGGCGTTCCATCTGCGCCACCACCGGGATCAGCGGGCGATCGACCCGCTCATAGATGCGGGTGCCGCCTTCGTAAGAAAGGCGCGGCTTGAGCGCGCTGTGCAGGCGCCATGTGACATCGGCGTCTTCCGCAGCGTACTGGGTCGCGCGGTCCAGCGGCACTTCGCCGAAGGGGATCGCCTTCTTGCCGGTGCCGCAGATTTCCTTGAAGGTCAGCGTGGTGTGCGCAAGGTGGCGCTGCGACAGCTCATCCATGCCGTGACCGCCGCCGATCCCGTCGAGCGAGCGCCCGGCGTCGAGGCAGAAACTGACGATCATCGTGTCGTCCACCGGCGAAACCTCGATGCCGTGGCGGGCCAGCACGTTGAGGTCGTACTTGATGTTCTGGCCGACCTTGAGCACCGCATCGCTTTCCAGCAGCGGCTTGAGCCGAGCCAGCGCTTCGGCCAGCGGGACTTGCTCGGGCTTCTCGGCGAACATGTCGGTGCCGCCGTGCCCCAGCGGGATGTAGCAGGCCTGATTGGCGCCGACCGCAAGGCTGATCCCCGCAAGGTCAGCGCGCATCGCATCGAGCGCGGAAGTCTCGGTATCCACCGCGACAAGGCGCGCGGCGGCGGCGCGCGCGATCCACTCGTCCAGCTGGGCCACCGTCGTCACGCATTCATAAGCGGTGCGGTCCACCACGGGCCATTCCGGCAAGGGCTGGCGCGAGGCGCCTGCGATCCCGCCGCCACCGCCCGCATCGGCCTTCGCGCCGGCGGCAACCGCCTTGGCCGGATTGAGCTGGGTCGCCCGCTCGGGGCTGCCCGAACCGAGGTCGAGGCGCTTGAGCAGGCTGGTGAATCCGTGGAAACCCAGGAACGCAGCCAGCGGTTCGGGCGGGATTGCGACCAGCTTGAAATCGTCCAGCGCCATCGGCAGTGCGCAGTCTTCCTTGAGCGTGACCAGCACCTTGGAAAGGCGGGCCTGCTCGGCCTGCTCGATGAGGCGCTCCTGCAGCTTGGACTTCTTCATCGCCGGAGCGGCGGCGAGCGCGGATTCGAGATCGCCGTAGTCCTGGATCAGCTTGGTCGCGGTCTTGGGGCCGACGCCGTAGACGCCCGGCACGTTGTCCACCGCATCGCCCATCAGCGCCAGCACGTCGCCGACCTTGTCGGGGGCGACGCCGAATTTTTCCAGCACTTCGGGAATGTCGATGCGCTGGTTCTTCATCGTGTCCAGCATGTCGACACAGCCGCCGCCGATGCCGCACTTGCCCACCAGCTGCATCAGGTCCTTGTCGGACGACACGATCGTCACGTCCCAGCCCTGGGCGGTGGCGGCGCGGGCGTAGGAGGCGATGAGGTCGTCCGCTTCGTAGCCCAGTTCCTCGATGCAGGGCAGCGAGAAGGCGCGCGTGGCATCGCGGATCAGCGGGAACTGCGGAACCAGATCCTCCGGCGGGGGCGGGCGGTTGGCTTTATAGTCCGCATAGATGTCATTGCGGAACGACTTGCTGGAGGCATCGAGAATCACCGCGAGGTGAGTGGGGCCGTCCGCCTTATTGAGGTCCTCGGCCAGCTTCCACAGCATCGTCGTATAGCCGTAGACCGCACCCACCGGCGTCCCTTCCGGGTTGGTCAGCGGCGGCAGGCGGTGATAGGCGCGGAAGATATAGGCCGAGCCGTCGACGAGATAGAGGTGCTGCTTGGAATCCATGGACGATCCCTAGCAGCGCCGGACCGGCTCGTCAGCAAGGCAGTGGATTTCACCCGGCATGGAACCGATCGTGTCCGCAGGAGTTTTGGCACCGCGCTTGAAACCCCGCGCTGCGCCTTCTACCCACGGGCCAGAGCCCGACGAAGGAGGCTCACGCGGCGTTTCGCCGACGGGGTTATTTCGCAGCTAAGAGGGATAAACAGACATTATGCGTAAGATCATTTTCGCCGCCGCAGCAGCCGTGACCGCCATGTCGCTGGGCGCCTGCTCGGAAAAGACCCAGGACGCCACCGAAACCATGGCTTCCTCTGCCGGAGACGACATCCAGGCCGCTGCCACCGACGTGGGCGATGCCATGGGTAACGTGGGCGACAAGGCCACTCAGGCTGCCGACAGCACCGCCAACGCTGCCAAGGATGCCGCCAAGAGCGCCGAAAAGACCACCGACGACATCGCTGCCGACGCCGAGAAGGCTGCGAACGACGTTGCCAACGAGATGGCCGATCACACTGACGGCAATCCGAAGACCAACTGATCTCTTTCGCTATCGCGGAACGGAAAAGGGGCCTCGCGGCCCCTTTTTTGCGTCTGTAACCGGGTCTTGGATCGGCCCGGCGTCCTTTGAAGCGCCTCAGCGCGAGGACGCGGTGCGCCGCATGGCGGGGGCTTCGGTGAGGTAGCCGTTGTAGACGGTGCGGGCGATGCTGGCGATGCGCGATTCGCGGCCCGGGCGTCCGCCCTGCCCGGTCACGTAAATGGCGATCGCGAAGACGCGGCCGTCCGGGGTCTGGACGATACCCACGTCGCTGGAAGTGTTGTTGAGCGAGCCGGTCTTGTGCGAAACCTGCGCACCTTCTGGCAGACCGGCGGGAATCCGGCGCTTGCCGGTAACGCAGCGGCTCATCGCGCCCAGCAGTGCACTGCGGCTCGACGGGCTGAGCCATTTGCCCTGATAGATGCCCGAGAGAAGCTGCACCATCGCATAAGGCGTGGCGCTGTCACGCGTATCGACGACGCGGGCCGGATCGATCGCACCGTCGTCCCGCACCAGCGTGGCGATATCGCGGTCGATGTGCCAGTCGTCGATGCCGGCGCGTTCCACCCAGGCATTGACCGCCTTGGGGCCGCCCACGACCTTGAGCAGGGCGTCAGTGGCGTAATTATTGGAGCGCGTGATCATCAGCTCCATCAAGCGCAGGGCGCTCATATACTCACCCGCGCGAACCGGAGCGACCGCGCTGGAGAACGGCGCCGAACCGACCGGAACCATCAGCGGAAATTCGCTGGTGAGGCTCCACTTGCCCTTGTCCACGCCTTCAAGGAAAGTCGCAGCGATGGCGATCTTGCTGGTGCTGGCCATCGGAAAGCGCTGGTTGCCCAGCACGTCGACCATGCGGCCGCTGGTAAGGTCCATCGCGGCGACGCCGATGCGTCCCTGCGAGGCATTGGCGACGGCAGCCAGTTGCTGGCCAAACGGCGAGGAATAGGTACGCGGCCCGCGCTGCTGCGTGCCGAACATGTCATCGAAGCTGCTCTGAACTTCGACCACCTGGTCGGTCGCCCGCGCTGCGGGTGCGATGGGCTGAAGTTGTTCGGCATACGCCGCGCCCACCGGCAGCAAAGCTGCCGCAGCGGTCATCGCCGTCGTTGCGAAAGTGCGCCAAATGCCAGCACGGCATCGCGCAAAAAGTTGGCCTGCCCCGGTCATGCAGTCCCCACCATAAAGTCGTCCACGTTCCCAAACGGTTAACGCAGTAGAGATAAAACGCCACTCCCTAGCGACGAACCGCATTGGGTTTGCGGCAATTTCCCGAATGCGCACTTTCCTTTCGCGCAGATGAACGAATCTGGCACATTGGGCTGGCGATGTGGAAGCATCCTTCGACAGGCTCAGGATGAGCGGGGTACGACCGTTTTTCGGCTTTCGCCTCGCCTCAGCGGAATGCGACCTGTTTCGACTTTAGCTCCGCCTGAGCTTGTCGAAGGCCCCTCGCCCACCCGCGGCCCGCGATCCTCAAAGGAAAAGGGCCGGGAGATTGCTCTCCCGGCCCCGTCCTGTTCGTCGATGAGATCGACGAGCTTCTTATCAGAAGCCCATGTCGCCCATGCCGCCCATGCCGCCACCCATCGGGGGCATGGCAGGCTTGTCGTCAGCGCGCTCAACGATCGCCGCTTCCGTGGTGATCAGCAGGCCGGCAACCGAAGCTGCGTCCTGGAGTGCGATGCGAACGACCTTGGTCGGGTCGATCACGCCGGCAGCCTTGAGGTTCTCGTAGACGTCGGTCGCGGCGTTGAAGCCGATGTTTTCGTCCGACTGGTCGAGCAGCTTGCCTGCAACGACGGCGCCGTCGCTGCCGGCGTTTTCAGCGATCTGCTTCACCGGAGCGAGGATCGCCTTGCGGACGATGTCCACGCCGCGGGTCTGGTCCTCGTTCGCGCCGGTCAGACCGTCGAGAGCGCGGGTTGCGTACAGCAGAGCCGTACCGCCGCCGGGGACGATGCCTTCTTCAACGGCAGCGCGGGTAGCGTGGAGAGCGTCGTCGACGCGGTCCTTGCGCTCCTTGACTTCCACTTCGGTCGCGCCGCCGACCTTGATGACAGCAACGCCGCCAGCAAGCTTGGCGAGACGCTCCTGCAGCTTCTCGCGGTCGTAGTCCGAAGTGGTGACTTCGATCTGCGAACGGATCTGCTCGACGCGGGCCTTGATTTCCTCGTGCGAACCGGCGCCGTCGACAATGACAGTGTTGTCCTTGTCGATGGTGACCTTCTTGGCTTCGCCAAGCATGCCGAGCGTAACGCTCTCAAGCTTGATGCCGAGGTCTTCCGAGATCATCTCGCCGGCGGTCAGCGTGGCGATGTCGCCCAGCATGGCCTTGCGACGATCGCCGAAGCCCGGAGCCTTGACGGCTGCGATCTTCAGGCCGCCGCGCAGCTTGTTGACGACGAGCGTGGCCAGAGCCTCGCCCTCGATGTCTTCGGCGATGATGAGGAGCGGACGGCCCGACTGCACCACGGCTTCCAGGATCGGAAGCAGCGCCTGGAGCGACGACAGCTTCTTTTCGTGGATGAGGATGTAGGGGTTGTCGAGCTCGACGGTCATCTTCTCGGGGTTGGTCACGAAGTAAGGCGACAGGTAACCACGGTCGAACTGCATGCCCTCGACGACGTCGAGTTCAAACTCGAGACCCTTGGCCTCCTCGACGGTGATGACGCCTTCCTTGCCGACCTTGTCCATGGCTTCGGCGATCTTCTCGCCGACTTCCACGTCGCCGTTGGCCGAGATGATGCCGACCTGGGCGATTTCCGAGGTGCCGGCGACCGGGGTCGAACGGGCCTTGAGGTTCTCGACGACCTTGAGGACAGCGAGGTCGATGCCGCGCTTCAGGTCCATCGGGTTGATGCCGGCAGCAACCGACTTCATGCCTTCGCGAACGATCGCCTGAGCGAGAACGGTCGCGGTGGTGGTGCCGTCACCGGCCTTGTCGTTGGCCTTCGAAGCCACTTCGCGCAGCATCTGCGCGCCCATGTTCTCGAACTTGTCCTTGAGTTCGATTTCCTTGGCGACCGAAACACCGTCCTTGGTGATGCGGGGAGCGCCGAAGCTCTTCTCGATCACGACGTTGCGGCCCTTGGGGCCCAGGGTTACCTTGACGGCATTGGCGAGGGTGTCGACACCGGCGAGAATGCGCTCACGTGCGTCACGCGAAAAGCGTACGTCCTTAGCTGCCATTGTAGAATTCCTTTAATAAAATCAGTCAGATGGATGCGAAAATCTTAGGCGATGACGCCCAGGATGTCCGATTCCTTCATGATCAGCAGGTCTTCACCCGAAACCTTGACCTCGGTGCCCGACCACTTGCCGAACAGAACGCGGTCGCCGACCTTGACGTCGAGCGGGGTGATGGTGCCGTTTTCAGCGCGGGCGCCGGTGCCGACGGAGACGATTTCGCCCTCAGCCGGCTTTTCCTTGGCGCTGTCGGGGATGATGATGCCACCGGCCGTCTTTTCTTCGGCCTCGACGCGGCGCACGAGAACACGGTCGTGCAGCGGGCGGAAAGTCATTGGGAATCTCCCTAATATCCAACGAACATAAAACTGGATTAGCACTCTGCAATGAGGAGTGCCAACGGCCGTGGATATGGTCCCCACCCCGGGAAGCGTCAAGCGGCGTGTGCTAGAAAAAATTGACCGGAGCACTGCCCCCGCGATGAGGCGGTCCCGATGAGGGATGGGCGCAGAGAATGACTAGGCGATGACGGCGTGGATCACCGGTGCGGAGACGGGCTGAACCACCGACTCAGGCACGAGCCGGAACCGCTCGCGCCAATGCCAGCGCCCCAGCAGCAGAATCGCCGCCACGGTCAGCCCAACGGCAAGGCCGATCCACACGCCCACTCCTCGCAAGGGGGTGAACAGCCCCAGCGCCACCGACGTCGCAAAGCCCGCTGCCCAGTAGCCCAGAACGGCGATCACCGCGGGAATACGCGTGTCCTGAATGCCGCGCAGTGCTCCCGCGACGACGGCCTGCAGCCCGTCGGTAAGTTGAAACACGGCGGCGACGAACAAGTACTGCATCGCCAGGATCACCATGCCCGCATTCTCAGGAGCCGAGATGTCGACATAGGCCGAGATGATGGCCTTGGGGAACAGCAGCATCGCCAGTGCCGAAACGCCGACAAAGGCCAGCCCGATCACGATCGCCGCCCAGCCCGCATGGCCGATCGCCGCCTTGTTGTTCGCGCCGTAATGATAGCCGACCCGGATCGTGGCCGCCTGCCCGATGCCATAAGGCACCTGGAAGGCGAAGGCGGCGATCTGCAGCGCCACGGTGTGCGCGGCCAGTTCCGTTTCGCCCACGCGGCCCATCAGGAAAGCGGCGCCGCTGAATAGCCCGCCCTCTGCGATCAGCGTCGCGGAGATCGGCAGGCCAAGGCCGAGCATCTGGCGCAGGCGGCTCCACTCAGGCCGCCACCAGCGGCCGAAGATGTGAAAGCGGCGAAGCTGGCGGTCGCTGCGGATCGCCAGAACATAGGCCAGGACGGTGACGCAGGCGGTGATGACACTGGCCGTCGCCGAACCGTTGAGGCCCAGCGCCGGCGCGCCGAAATTGCCGAAGACCAGCGCGTAGTTGCCCAGCGCATTCACGAGGATTGCCAGCGCGGTAATCATCGTGGCGAAAACCGGCCGTCCCAGCGCAGAGACGAAAGTGCGCAGCACATTAGCCACCGCCATAGGTATCAGCGCCAGAGAAACCACGCGGATGAAACCGCCCGACAGCGCGACGACATGCGGGTCCTGCCCGGTCGCCAGCATGATCGTCTCACCCAGAAAGCATATGCCGACCGCACCGACGCCCAGCGCCAGCGCCAGCCACAAGGCCATGCGAACCGACCGGCGGACCTCGCGGATCGAATTGCGCCTGCGTCCGATTTCTGCCGCGATCAGCGGCGCTACCGCCCCCGTCACGCCGTTCAACCCCATCATCACCACCGCGACAATAGCCACCGCCAGACTGGAAGCCGCAAGCGACTCCTGGCCCAGCCGCGCGACGAAGATCACGTCGATCGCGAAAACCGCCATCTGCAGCATGTTGGCAAGCGCCAGCGGCCCGGCAAGTCGCAAGGTCGCGCCTAGTTCGGCGCGGAATGGATGGTTGAGGCTCTCCCGCATTTGAGGGCGCGATAGGGCTTTGGAGGCAGGCAGGGAAGCGATTCGTGAAAGAGTTTGTGCTTGATTGAAAGGCTTGGAAGCACCTTCCCGCACCGCAGGCACCGAAGGCTTCCCTTGCCGGCCCGTCCATATTACCCCGCCCCTGCAAGGAGATGCTTCCATGACGACGACAAGTAGGGCGACGATGCTGATGATCCCCCTGTCCGCACTGCTAACAGCCTGCGGCGGCAACGCCCCTGACGACGCCGCCACACCGAGCGCTTCTCCCACTCCCGCCTCTGCGATTGTCGACCCGGCGCCGCCTGCTTTTGCGGTGTGCCGCTCGTGCCATTCCACCCAGAGCGGCCAGAACGGGATCGGACCTACGCTGGCAGGCATCGCCGGCTCCAGGGCCGGGAATGTGCCGGGCTATACCTTCAGTCCGGCGCTGAAGAATTCCGGGATCATCTGGGACCGCGCCAGCCTCGACAACTGGCTACAAGGGCCGATGAAGATGGTCCCGGGAACGAAGATGGTGCTGCCCGTCTCCGATCCGGCAAAGCGCAAGGCGATCATCGACTATCTCGAAACGCTGAAATGAAGATCATGCAGGCATGAAAAAGGGGCCTTGCGCGCTCCCGTGCACAAGGCCCCGTCATTCAAGGCGTTCAAGGGGAACAGGGCGGCCTGGGAAAGTCAGACCTTAGGGCCGAGGGGCTCCCGCGCAGGAGGCTGGGCGGCCGGAACTTCGGCCTTGGCGGGGATCGCCTGATTGCCGGTCCTGGCGGCGTCGCAGCCATCCGAAGCAGCCTGCGTCATCTTCGGCGCCTCGCCCGAACCGTCGGAGCTGTAGGATACCGAGCGCGTGCAGCCGCTGGCGTCGGTCGAGGTCGAATAATACGTCATGTGCATGCCTTGCGGCGCATCGGAGGCGGCGGTGAAGCCCGGCTCAGCGGCGGCATTGCCGTTCGCGCCAGCATGCTGCTGCATAAGGGCGGCCTGCTGCACCATGGCATTCATCTGCGCGTCCATCATCGCCGAAATCCGGTCCATGTAGGCGAAGGGATCGCCCATCGCCGGCATATCCGCAGGCATCATGGTATCGGCAGGGACGACCTGGACCCGAGGCGCGACGTCGCCGGTATACTGAACGCGGACCACCGACCCATCGGGTGCGTCCACGTTCATCGTATGCACTCTGGAGGTGGCGGCTTCGGCTACGCCGGCACCCAGCACGGCAAGCGCGGCGGCGCCAATCAGGTATTTCTTGGGGGGCATTCGCATTGGGATGATGCTCCTTCGTGACTCGACCCTTTGCACTGTCCATGCTGCCGCCGAGAAGCTGAACCTGAGATTACGGTTTTTGCGGAATGGCATGGCGCAGGCTCAGGCCGAGTTTGTCGAAGGATCAATCGTGAGCCGGGATGCCCGCGCGAACAGGTCGAGGATCACCGGATCGCGCTCACGGGTGCGGATTGCGGCTTCGAAGTGGACGTGCTGGGCCGGGCGCGGCAGGATCTCGTGCAGCGTCCCGGCGGCAAGGGCCCCGCGCACCATCGTCTCGGGCAGGACGGCGGCGCCCTGTCCGGTGGCGACGATCTCTATCAAAGTGCGCACGTTGTTGCAGGTGTGCAGCGCGCGCGGGGCAATGCCGTGGGCCTCGAATCCCTCGTGCATCACGGCGTGCAAAGGGGAGTGTTCGGGCAGCGACCACACCGGTAACCCTCGCGAAAAACCGCCTGCCGCCGCCACCGCCGCGCCTGCCGCCCAGACCAGTTCCACCGAGCCGATCGGCGCGGTGCGTATCCCCGGACTGGCGACCGGCCCGGCAAGGAACACGATGTCGCGCGTGCCGGCCAGCAATTGCTGGAGCAGCGGGGCGGTAAGGTCGATCTCCAGTTCCATGGTGACGCCGGGCCGGTCGCGCTCGATCGCCTGGATGAACGCGGGCAGGCAGCTTGCCGCCGCGATCTCGCCTGAGCCGATGCGCACCGCTGCCGTCGCCCCGGCAAAGTCGCTCGCCTCCAGCAGCACCTGCTCCAGCCCGTGGTAAAGCGGCTCGCTGGCCTGCACCAGCCGACGGCCGCGCGCGGACAGCACCATGCGCCGCCCCTCACGCTGGAACAGGGCGACGCCGAGCTGCTCCTCGATCTCGCGGACGCGGGCGGAAATGGCGGGCTGGGTGGTGTTTAGGCGCTGGGCGGCAGCGGCGAAGGTGCCGAGGCGGTCGATCCACATCAGCGTTTCGAGGTGGAACAGGGCGATACGCTTCATTCGCCAATGGATAGATTATAGTTATCAGAATTGATAAAAAATAATCGCTATTCGTAATGATATCCGCCGACTAGCCTCTCCCCTGCAATCGGAAGAGGATTTGCCTCATGAAAAAGATCTATCCCAGCGCCGAGGCCGCGCTGGAAGGCGTGCTCAAGGACGGCCTGCTGGTCGCCAGCGGCGGCTTCGGCCTTTGCGGTATCCCGGAACGCCTGCTCGACGCGATGCGCGATTCGGGTGTGAAGGACCTGACCTTCGCCTCGAACAATGCCGGCATCGACAACGAAGGCATCGGCAAGCTGCTGCGCACCAAGCAGGTGAAGAAGATGATCTCGTCCTACGTGGGCGAGAACAAGGAGTTCGAACGCCAGTACCTGGCCGGAGAGCTTGAGGTGGAGTTCTGCCCGCAGGGCACCCTGGCCGAGCGTATGCGCGCCGGCGGCGCGGGCATCCCCGGTTTCTACACCAAGACCGGCGTGGGCACCCAGGTCGCCGAGGGCAAGGAAGTGAAGGTCTTCGGCGGCGAGGAATATATCCTCGAGGAAGGCATCTTCGCCGACCTGTCCATCATCAAGGCGTGGAAGGCGGACGAAACCGGCAACGTCGTTTTCCGCAAGACGGCGCGCAACTTCAACGTGCCTGCCGCGACATGCGGCAAGGTCTGCGTCGTGGAGGTTGAGGAGATCGTGCCGGTGGGCAGCCTCGATCCCGATGCGATCCACCTGCCGGGCGTGTTCGTCCAGCGCATCGTCGTGGGCGCGCCTTACGACAAGAAGATCGAGTTCACGACGACCCGCGAGAGGGAGGCTGTCTGATGTCCGAGCAAGCCAAGGGCTGGACCCGCAATGAAATGGCCGCCCGCGCCGCGAAGGAACTGCAGGACGGGTTCTATGTGAACCTGGGCATCGGCATCCCGACGCTGGTGGCGAACTATGTGCCCAAGGACATCACCGTCACGCTGCAGAGCGAGAACGGGATGCTGGGCATCGGCCCGTTCCCCTACCCGAACGAGGTCGATCCCGACCTCATCAACGCCGGCAAGCAGACGATCAGCGAACTGCCGCACTCCGCTTACTTCGACAGTGCGGCCAGCTTCGGCATGATCCGCGGCGGCCACATCGACCTCACCGTGCTCGGCGCGATGGAAGTGGCTGAGAACGGCGACATCGCCAACTGGATGATCCCCGGCAAGATGATCAAGGGCATGGGCGGCGCGATGGACCTCGTTGCCGGCGTGAAGAAGATCATCGTCGTGATGGAGCATACCTCGAAGAACGGCGATCCCAAGTTCATCCCGTCGTGCACCCTGCCGCTGACCGGGCGCAATGTGGTGGACATGGTCATCACCGACCTGGCGGTGTTCCAGCGGCCGGATCACGACAACCCCTTCAAGCTGGTGGAAATGGCGCCCGGCGTGACTGCCGAGGAAGTCGCGGCGAAGACGACGGCGAATTACGTAAGCTGAGTACGGCTTCCCCCTCCTTGCGAAGAGGAGGGGGAGTGCAGATGCGAAATCGGCTCGCCATCACGGCGAACGACCTTTATTCTTTCCCGCGCTCTACGCTGAGAAGGAATGGCTTTGACGTACACGCTTATCACCGCGAACCGGAACTATTCCAGTTGGTCGCTGCGCCCCTGGGTCCTGATGAAGGCTTTGGGCATCGCTTTCGAGGACGAGCTGGAGCCGTTCACGATGCCGGTAAACTATGAGGCGTTCCGCAGCTTTTCCCCCACCGGACAAGTGCCCGCGCTGATAGACGACGATTGCACGGTCTGGGATTCGCTGGGCATCGCGATGTACCTTGCGGATCGCCACCCGGGCGTCTGGCCCGCCGACGAAGCGGCGCGCGCCTTCGCGCAGAGCGCGGTCTGCGAAATGCACGGCGGCTTCCCCAACATTCGCAGCACCTTCACGATGAACGTCGGCGTGCGCGTGCGGCCCCGCCCGATGAGCGGCCAGCTGGTGCGCGAGGTGTACCGCGTGCGCGAGATTTTCGAGGAAGGGCTTTCCCGTTTCGGCGGCCCGTGGCTGGCCGGTCCCACCTTCACCGCGCTGGACGCCTTCTACGCGCCGGTCGCCTTCCGCATCCGCACTTATGGGCTGGACGTGGGGCGCGGCAAGGTATGGGTCGATGCGATGCTCGCCCATCCGGCCATGCGCCAGTGGGAAGCCGAAGCCCTGGCCGAGGACTGGCGCGAGGAAAGCCACGAAGCAGAACTGGCCGAAGCGGGTGAGATCATCGCCGACTACCGCAGCGGCGCCTGACCGGGTGCGCATCCTGCTGACAGGCTCGTCAGGCTGGCTCGGCAGGCATCTCGCACCTTTGCTGGCAGCGCGCGGGCATGAGGTGGTCGGGCTCGACGTTTCCGCCGGCGCCGCGACCACGATCGTGGATTCGGTGGCGGACCGAGACCTGGTGTTCCAGACGGTAGCGCACCACGGGATCGAGGCAGTGATCCACGCGGGCGCCTTGCACAAGCCCGACATCGCCCGCTTCCCGCGTCAGGCTTTCGTCGACGTCAACGTGACGGGCACTCTCAACCTGCTCGAGGCGGCGGCAGGTGCCGGCCATGTGCGCTTCGTGTTCACCTCCACCACCTCGCTGATGGTGCGGAGCGACGTTCGCGCCGGGGCGGGGCAGGCAGGCGCGTGGTGGATGGACGAGGGCTTCGGCCCTATCGCGCCGCGCAACGTCTACGGCATTACCAAGCGCACGGCAGAAGATATGTGCCGCCTCGTCTCGCGGGAGAGCGGGATGGCAGTGGCCATACTGCGCACGGGCCGGTTCTTCCCGGAGGACGATGATACGCACGCTGTGCCCTCCGGCCCCAACCTCAAGGCCAATGAATTCCTGAACCGCCGCCTCACCGTGGGCGACGCGGCGCTGGCGCACCTGGCCGCGCTGGAGCGGGTCGAAGGGTGCGAAACCTTCATCCTCTCCGCCTCGCCGCCCTTCGCGCGCGCAGATGCAGCGGAACTGGCGGTCGATGCCCGCGCCGTGATCGCGCGGCACTTCCCGGATGCAGAGGCGCTCTACGCCAAAGCGGGCTGGGTACTGCCGGAGCGGATCGAACGCATCTACGATCCCGCAAAGGCCGAACGTCTGCTGGGATGGCGTGCGGAAACCGACTTCGCCGCCATCCTCGATGCCTTGCGTGAGGGCCGCGAGCTGCCGTTCGCGCATGACCCCGAATGGATTTCGCCGGTACTTGGGAAGCCGTTCGCCCGGCTGTCATGAGTGTCTTGCCGCCGTCAGAAGCCCGCCCCATAACCCGCCGGAACACTTTGGGAGAATCTCGAATGGCCGACCTCGCCTCCATCCCGCTCGAACGCCTCGACGGCGCTGCCGACAGCCTTGCTGATCATGCCGGCAACGTTCTGCTGGTGGTCAACGTCGCCTCCAAGTGCGGCTTAACCCCGCAGTACGAGGGCCTTGAGGCGCTCTACAAGGAATACAATGCCAAGGGTTTCGAAGTGCTCGGCTTCCCGGCCAACGACTTCGGTGCACAGGAGCCCGGCACCCATGAGGAAATCGCCGAGTTCTGCCAGATCAACTATGGCGTCTCTTTCCCGCTGTTCGCCAAGGCCGACGTCACCGGCGAGGGCAAGCAGCCTCTGTATGCCGCGCTGACGCAAGCCGTACCGACCAAGCAAGGCCCGGTCGAGGAATTCCGCGAGCGCCTGAAGGGCTACGGCATGACCCCGACGCAGGACCCCGAAGTGCTGTGGAACTTCGAGAAGTTCCTGGTCGCGCGCGATGGTTCGGTCGTCGGCCGCTTCGCCCCCGGCACCGAGCCTGCCGATCCGGCGCTGGTCGGCGCGATCGAGGCTGAACTCGCGAAGTAATCAGCCGCCCCCCCCCCCACAACGAACGGCGCCCGGCTTGCGGGGTGGGCGCCGCCGGGGTCTTACGGCGCGCCTGCTTTCACTCAGTCCCCGTCGCCACCGGGCGCGCGGGATCGGCGATCCATTCGCTCCACGATCCGGGGTATAGCCGCCCGGCCGGCACTTCGGCGACGGCCATGGCAAGGGCATTGTGGCAGGCGGTGACGCCAGAGCCGCATTGCAGGATCGCCGGGCCCTCGCCCAGAAGTGCGGTGAAGGCTGCAGCCAGTTCCCCGGCCTGGCGAAAGCTGCCGTCGGGGTTCAGGTTGTCGCGGAAAAAGCGGTTTTTCGCGCCGGGAATGTGGCCGGCGACCGGATCGACCGGGTTCGGCTCGCCCGCGAAGCGTGAGGGATCGCGTGCATCGAGGACTTGCGCGGCGCGCGTGTCGATGTTGGCAAGCACGTCCGCAGCGGAAACGGGGGCGGGAACCAGAGGCTCACCCGGCTCGAAATCGCCCGAAGGCACCGGCAGCGGCATTCCGGTTTCCAGCGGCAGGCCCGCCGCGATCCAGGCCGGCTTGCCCCCATCGAGCACCGCGACCGGGGCATGGCCCAGCCAACGCATCAACCACCACGCGCGCGCCGCCCAGGCGCCGCCGTTGCTGTCATAGGCGACGATCTGCTGCCCGGCACGCAGGCCCTGCATGCGCAGCCACGCGGCAAATGCCACGGGCGCGGGCAGCGGATGGCGGCCGTTGCTGCCATCGGACGGCGAGGCGAGATCATCGTCGAGATGGGCGTAGCGGGCGCCGGGAATATGGCCCTTTGCGTAAATCGCAGGGCCCTTTGCGGGCGCGCCCAGTTCAAACTCGCAGTCGAGCAGGAACACATCGGCGCCGGAGGCCACCATGTCCTTGAGCGCATCGACACCGATCAGCGTTTCGTAGGCCATGAAATCCTTCGCATGTGTGACTTGGTAGACACTGCGGGCCTATACTCGGGCTGAAAGGCGCCGTCGATGCAATAGCGCGGTATTTGCAAGCAGGGCGCAAACGAAAAGGGCGGCCCCTTGCGGAGCCGCCCTTTCCTCAAACTGTACCGGTAAGAAACCGGAACAAGATTACTTGAGCTCGACGGTACCGCCGGCTGCTTCGATCTTGTTCTTGATCTCTTCGGCTTCAGCCTTGTTGATGCCTTCCTTGACGGCCTTGGGAGCGCCTTCAACGAGAGCCTTGGCTTCAGCGAGGCCCAGACCGGTGATGGCGCGGACTTCCTTGATGACCTGGATCTTCTTGCCACCGTCGCCGGTGAGGATGACGTCGAATTCGGTCTTCTCTTCGACTGCTTCGGCAGCAGCGCCGCCAGCTGCGGGTGCAGCGGCAACGGCAGCAGCGGCGGAAACGCCCCATGCTTCTTCAAGTGCCTTGGCGAGGTCAGCGGCCTCGAGGACGGTCAGCTGCGACAGTTCTTCAACAAGCTTGGCGATGTCGGCCATGATATTTAACTCCTGATCTGTGGTCCCGGGGTGCTGAATGCGATCCGCCGGGATAAATCGTTAGAAACGTGTTGCTTAAGCTTGCGCTCAGGCGGCGTCCTTCTCGGCGTAGGCAGCAAAGACGCGCGCCAGCTTGGCCGCCGGAGCGGTCGAGAGCTGGGCGATCTTGGTCGCCGGTGCCTGGATGAGGCCGATGAGCTTGGCGCGCAGTTCGTCGAGCGAGGGCATCGAGGCGAGCGCCTTGATACCGTCCGCGTTCAGAACCTGCGTACCCATCGAACCGCCGACGATCTCGATCTTGTCGGTCGTCTTGGCGAATTCGACGACAGCCTTGGCGGCTGCGACGGGATCGACCGAGGTCGAGATGGCCGTCGGGCCGGTCAGGAAGTCGCTGATACCGGCAAAGTCGGTATCCACGATGGCAAGCTTGGCAAGACGGTTCTTCGCTACCTTATAGGTCGCACCCGCATCACGGATCTTACCGCGCAGGGCGGTGGACTGAGCCACCGACATGCCGAGATTGCGGGTGACAACCACCACACCAACCTCGTTGAAGACCGCGTTGAGAGTGGCGACCGAATCGGCTTTCTGCGAACGATCCATGCCTTACTCCTTCACAATGGCCACAGGAGGAGGCCCCCCGTAGCCGGCTACGTAGTCCATGGCGTGCAAGGCACACCGTGGGCGATTCCGTTCGATGGGGAAGGAGTATCGTGCCGAAACACGAGGTTGGCACCACGCTCCAAGGAGCTAGGGGCCGGAAATTTCCTGTTCCCCGTCTAGGCTGCGAATTAAGGGGGAAACCCCCAGCAACTGTCTCGGACGGTCGAACGACGGGAATTCACCCGCCGGTCGGAGCGGGCCAATGACGCAAACGCCGAGCCGAGTCAAGCATGACGAGGCTTTGCTCGCATCTTGAGAGCCCAGTTCCTAACGGCACGACACCCGGCTGCGCGCCGCCACCGCAGCCACGGCGATCACCGCCGTCACCGGCAGCGCCGCTTCGCCCAGGAATGCAGCGCCCACAATGGCCGCCGCGAAGGCCAGCAACCCGTGCCGCAGCGGTCCGGTCAGCACCAGCCGGTCACGCACCAGCCACAGCGCCGCCATGTAGATCGCCAGGGGCACGGCCACGGCCAGATTGCCGGTGAGCGGCGGCGCGTGATGTCCTTCGCCTCCTACGGCATCGATCACCACGGAGAACCCCGCGCCGGTTGCAGCGCCGCCGGCATAGATCAGGGCATGGGCATAGCTCCACTGGAACGCACTGGCGAACCGGCCATGGTCCAGCGGTCCTTCCTGCGAGAAATAGAGCCACCACATCGCGAAAGTGATCGCCAGCGCCGAGATCGCCAGCACGACCAATTGCGCGGAATGGCCGCCCGGCCGGTCGGACAGGGTGAAAGCGGCGGCGCTGGCAAGCAGGACCTCGCCCAGCACGATGATAACCAGCAGCCCGTGCCGCTCGGTGACATGGTGCTGGTGCCAGGGCGTGGCGCCCCGGCGCTCGGCCAGCAGCGGCACGGCCAGTTCGAGCAGCACGCCAAGGCCGAACAGTGCCATGACCGCGCCCTGCCCCTCGGGCCGCAGCAGCATCAGCGCCGTGGTCCAGTAGACCTGCACCAGCGCGATCCCCAGCGCATAGCGCCGTGCGGTGGAGCGATGGACAGGATCGCTGCGCGCGGCGATCAGCCAGAACACGATCATGCCCGCCCGCATCACGACATAGCCCAGGATCGCCAGCGACAAGTCCAGTCCCGCGAACAGGCGGGGTATGCCGCCGGCGATGGTCAGCGCGCCCGCCATGATCCAGCAGGTGACCAGCCGATAGATCGGCCCGTCGTTATCATAGGCGGAGGCGAACCAGGTGAAGTTCACCCAGGCCCACCACGTCGCGAAGAAGGCCATGGCGAAGGTGACGATTCCCATGCCGGCGTGCCCTTGGGCAATGGCATGATGCAGGCCTTCGGCGGCAGAGGCGACGGCGATGACGATGACAAGATCGAATAGCAGTTCGAGCGGGGTCGACACGCGGTGCGTCTCATGCGGGTCGCGGGCGCCGAACGGCCGCCAGCCGCGTTTCGTAGTCATGTCCTGCCGTTCCCCGATTGCATAAGCCGCATTTCTAAGGGGACGCCGGGGGCAGAGGCAAGCGGGAGGCTGTCAGGCTCTGCACTGGCCCCGCTTATTGAACCCAACTTATTGAGCATAGCCGAGGATGTCACCGGGTTGGCATTCCAGCTCGCGGCAGATCGCCTCCAGGGTGGAGAAACGGATCGCCTTGGCCTTGCCCGTCTTGAGGATCGACAGATTGGCAAGGGTGATGCCGATACGCTCGGCCAGTTCGGTCAGCGTCATGCGGCGCTGGTGGAGAAGTTCGTCGAGCCGGACCACGATGCGGCTTGTCTCGCTGCCATCGTCGCCCATCAGACGGTGCCTTCCAGTTCGGCGCGCATTTCAGCGCCCTTGCGGAAAACGCGGGCAAGGATGAACAGGATGATCGCCAGCAGCACGCCGCCAAGCGAGAAGCCGATGCCGACGTGGCTGTCCTTTACGGTGCGCGCGATCCACGCCGCGACAAGGCCGGTGGGAAAGCTGATGCCCTCGATCGCAAGCACCAGCCAGCCCATCGCCGCAAGGCGTGCGGCGTTGACCGGGTTGAACGGATCGCCCTCGCCCACCGAATCGATGATCCGCAGCAGATGGCGCAGGAACAGGAAGGCGCAGGCCGCCATCGCCGCGATCAGGATCAGCACCCCGCCGATGGCGATGAAGGTGTTGGCCGTCAGCCCGTCGAGGCCCTCACCCGAAACGCGGGCCATCATATCGAAGCGGCCAAACACCATGAACGGCGCAAGGACGATGAAAAACGCGCCGATCAATGCCGAGAGGCCCATGGAGACCAGCACCGCCCCGCGCGCCAGGGCGAGCAGCGGATCGTGGGTGATGGAGCGCATCGCGCCGCCTTTCGCAGCCGCGCTCACATCAGCACCGGGCTGATGCCGACGAGCCGCACGGTGACGGGAGCGGTCACCTTCTTCGCATCGAAGAACGGCGACAGGGAAGGCCGCAGCGAATGAGCGGCCGGGGCAGAGAGAAAGACTGCAGCCATCGCGGTGAGCGCGAAAGCGGCGACTAGCGGGCGCTGAGCCTGTTCCAACCGAATCATTGTTCGTTCTCCGATATGCGTCATATTGAAATTCAATAAATTCGAGCTGATTTATTGTCAAACAATAATATCGAAAAACGATACGCCCGATATCGACATGCGATGAGGACATAAAAAAGGGGCGGCTCCGGGTGGAGCCGCCCCTGGTTGCCGGGCGTGACAGCCGGCAGGTCAGGCGTCGATAAGATCCGGGGTCCGCTCGGGGGAGGGGGTTCCCGATGCGGTCCGGGTCGACGGCCTGTAAGTGCGGAAGTCGAAGGCATCGCCCTGCTCCGCCTGATGCTCGTGGTGCTGAAGCTGGACGCGGGCACGGCGCATACGGGCCTTGCGCGAAGTGAAGGGATTATCCTCGTCCGGCTGTGCATCGACCATGCGGTCGAGCAGCTCGCGGCGCTCGTCGGCGTCCTGCGGCAGCGGCGAGGCGGCAAGCACGGCGCTGGCGGAACCGGCCGCTACCGCCGGGGTCATGACGGTGCGCGTCGCGGCCGGACCCGGCGCAGGCTGGATAACCGGCTGGGCGACAGTGGCCGGAGCAACCTCCATGACCGGAGCGGGGGCCGGAACAGGCTCGACGACGTTGGTGAGCGGCAGAGGCTCAGGGGCGTAGTCGACCTCTTCATACGTCGGCTCGCTGGTGCGGCGGCGGCGCATCGCGGCTATGCCGATACCGGCCACGCCAAGCGCGGCGAGCAGACCGGCGATACCGGCGATCGGCAGATCGCTGCCCCCATTGGCGGGCGCAGGCGCTGATGAAACCGGGGCCGGCGCCGTATCCACCCTGCTGGGTGCAGGCGGTGCGGGCGGAATGGCGCCATCAGCCAGCGCGCCATCGGCAGAGGCTGCGCTGCTGCCGGCTGTTGGCACGCTCGGCGCAACCTGCGCGGTTTCAGCAGCCGGGCCGGCCACGTTGCGGGCGGCCGGGCGCGGGGCTGAACGGGCCGATGCTGCGGGAGGAGCAGCTTCAAGCGCCGCTTCTGCATCGGCGGGCGTTGCGGGCGCAGCAGCGTCTGCCGTGGTTTGCGCTTCCGGCTGCGGAACTGGCTGTACGACCGGCGAAGACGTCATTGTAGTCTGGGGCGCGGTGCCGGCGGTGGTCGCCGGGTTCGGCGCGCTGGCCGGGCCAGTTGCCTCGGGCGGGAGAGTCACCGTTGGCGCAGCAGCGGCCGGGGCAGCCGTGGGCTGCGCAGGCGATCCCGCAGTCACGTCCTGAGGCAGCGACAGCGAGGGCGCGGTTTGAACCGGCGCTTCCTGAGCACTAGCCGCCGAAGCGAGCGGGATGGCGGAAAGCGCAAGGACAGCGGCAATCGCGGTCACGGCGCGGGGCGAACGGTTGATGGGATCGTGTTTCATGCAACAGAGAATGCGTGAAATGCACGATCGGTTCGATTGCCTCGATCAATACAGGACAAGTCGAGCCCATACATGCGACGAACCGTTACTTCTGGTACTGTGCAGGCCTATTCGCCCTATTTACTACATTTACGCCAGATGAACACTGCAACATGCGGCCTATCCGCCGTACTGCTTATAAAGCCGTACACATACCGGACCGTCATTTCGTGCGGCAGGTGTCCGACAGACTGAGCTCGCCGCGCAGACCGAAACGGCTGCTTTCCCGACCCTCTGCCAAGACCACGCCGGCATCGCGGGTTTGACATGGCCCCTGCCCGATCCTATATGGCGCCCTGGCTCGGTCGCTTCGAGCAAGGCAGGTCCATGCGCGGGGACAGGCCACGGAAGGAAGCGATCCGGGATTTATCCGACGTGTAAGGCTGCTGGCCGCAGGGACATCCCATCCGGGAATTCCGCGTGCCGGGCGGCCTTTTCGCGTTTCGGATAGCTTGCCTTGCGGCAGGTACATCGTTCTCGCGACGACGAAATTTTCCGGCCCGGTTCCATTCGCGAATCGGTCCTCAAAGAAGCGAAGAGGCAAGACCAGCTCATGGCCACCAAGCCCATCGAACCCGCTGCGACCATTGGGGCACGCTCGCCCAAGAAGCGCATCCGCAAGATCTTCGGCGACATCCACGAAGTCGTCCAGATGCCCAACCTGATCGAGGTCCAGCGCGAGAGCTACGAACAGTTCCTGCGCTCCGATCCGGCAACCGGCTACGTGTCGGGTCTGGAAAAGACCCTGCGCTCGGTATTCCCGATCCGCGACTTCGCGGGCACTAGCGAGCTGGACTTCGTCCACTACGAGCTGGAAGACCCCAAGTACGACGTGACCGAGTGCCGCCAGCGCGGCATCACCTACGCCGCGCCGATGAAGGTCACGCTGCGCCTGATCGTGTTCGAGGTTGACGCCGAGACCGAGACCCGCTCGGTCCTCGATATCAAGGAGCAGGACGTCTACATGGGCGACATGCCCCTGATGACGGAAAACGGCACCTTCTTCATCAACGGCACCGAGCGCGTCATTGTCTCGCAGATGCACCGTTCGCCGGGCGTCCTGTTCGACCATGACCGCGGCAAGACCCACGCATCGGGCAAGTTCCTGTTTGCCGCGCGCGTCATTCCCTACCGCGGTTCGTGGCTCGACTTCGAGTTCGACGCCAAGGACATCGTCAACGTGCGTATCGACCGCAAGCGCAAGCTGCCGGTCACCGCGCTGCTGTACGGCCTGGGCCTCGACAGCGAAGCGATCCTCGATCACTTCTACCAGACCATCACGTGGAAGCGCGGCGATGGCGGCTGGCGCCTGCCCTACACGCCTGAGGCATGGCGCGGTGCGAAGCCGACGTTCGACGTGGTTGACGCCAAGTCAGGCGAAGTGATCTTCGCCGCCGACACCAAGATTTCCCCGCGCGCCGCCAACAAGGCGCTCAAGGACGGTCTTGAGGAACTGCTGATCCCGACCGACGAAATCTTCGGTCGCTACTCGGCCGTCGATCTGATCGACGAGTCGACCGGCCGCATCTACATCGAGGCCGGCGACGAAGTTTCGCCTGAGAACCTCGAAGCGCTCGACCACGCCGGCATCGACCAGATCGCCCTGCTCGACATCGACGAGGTCAACACCGGCCCGTGGATCCGCAACACGCTGAAGGCCGACAAGGCCGAGAACCGCGAGATGGGCCTTGAGGCCATCTACAAGGTCATGCGTCCGGGCGAACCGCCGACCAAGGAAACCGCAGAAGCGCTGTTCGAAGGCCTGTTCTTCGACGCCGATCGCTACGACCTCTCGGCCGTGGGCCGCGTGAAGCTGAACATGCGCCTCGGCCTCGACGCCGAGGACACCGTCACCACCCTGCGCAACGAGGACATCCTCGCTGTCGTCAAGGAACTGGTCGGCCTGAAGGACGGCAAGGGCGAAATCGACGACATCGACAACCTCGGCAACCGCCGCGTGCGTTCGGTGGGCGAGCTGCTGGAAAACCAGTACCGCGTCGGTCTGCTCCGCATGGAGCGCGCCGTTAAGGAACGCATGTCGTCGGTCGACGTGTCGACGGTGATGCCGAACGACCTCATCAACGCCAAGCCCGCCGTGGCCGCCGTGCGTGAGTTCTTCGGTTCCTCGCAGCTCTCGCAGTTCATGGACCAGACCAACCCGCTTTCGGAAGTCACCCACAAGCGCCGTGTTTCGGCCTTGGGCCCGGGCGGTCTGACCCGTGAGCGCGCCGGCTTCGAAGTCCGCGACGTTCACCCGACCCACTACGGCCGTATCTGCCCGATTGAGACGCCGGAAGGCCCGAACATCGGTCTGATCAACTCGCTGTCGACCTTCGCCCGCGTCAACAAGTACGGCTTCATCGAGACGCCGTACCGCAAGGTGATCGACGGCAAGGTGACCGGCCAGGTCGTTTACCTTTCCGCCATGGAAGAGCAGAAGCACACGGTGGCGCAGGCTTCGGCCGGCACCAACGAGGACGGCTCGTTCGCGGAAGAACTCGTCTCGGCCCGCCAGAACGGCGAGTTCGTGATGAGCCCGCGCGATCAGGTCACCCTGATGGACGTTTCGCCCAAGCAGCTCGTCTCGGTCGCCGCATCGCTCATTCCGTTCCTGGAAAACGATGACGCCAACCGCGCACTCATGGGATCGAACATGCAGCGCCAGGCGGTGCCGCTGGTCCAGGCCGACGCTCCGTTCGTGGGCACCGGCATGGAAGAGACCGTTGCGCGCGATTCGGGCGCAGCGATCTCGGCAGGCCGCGCCGGCGTGGTCGATCAGGTCGACGCGACCCGTATCGTCATCCGCGCTTCGGGCGACATCGAAGCCGGCAAGTCCGGCGTCGACATCTACCGCCTGCAGAAGTTCGAGCGTTCCAACCAGTCGACCTGCATCAACCAGCGTCCGCTGGTGAAGGTGGGCGACATCATCCAGAAGGGCGACATCCTCGCCGACGGTCCCTCGACCGAACTGGGTGAACTGGCGCTGGGCCGCAACAGCCTCGTCGCGTTCATGCCGTGGAACGGCTACAACTACGAGGACTCCATCCTCATCTCCGAGCGTATCGTGAAGGACGACGTGTTCACGTCGATCCACATCGACGAGTTCGAAGTGATGGCACGCGATACCAAGCTGGGGCCTGAGGACATCACCCGCGATATCCCGAACGTCGGCGAGGAAGCCCTGCGCAACCTCGACGAAGCGGGCATCGTCTACGTGGGCGCCGAAGTGCACCCGGGTGACATCCTGGTCGGCAAGATCACGCCCAAGGGCGAATCGCCGATGACCCCGGAAGAGAAGCTGCTGCGCGCGATCTTCGGCGAAAAGGCCAGCGACGTGCGTGACACCTCGCTTCGCCTGCCGCCGGGCGTGTCCGGCACGATTGTCGACGTTCGCGTCTTCAACCGTCACGGCATCGAGATCGACGACCGTACCCGCGCCATTCAGAACGAGGAAATCGAACGCCTCGCCAAGGACCGCGAGGACGAGCGTGCGATCCTCAACCGCGCCACCTACAACCGCCTGCGCGACATGCTGATCGGCCAGACCGCTGCTTCGGCCCCCAAGGGCCTGAAGAAGGGCGTCGAGATCACCGAGGAACTCCTGGGTGAAGCCGAGCGTCACGAGTGGTGGAAGTTCGCCGTTGCGGACGACCACATGCAGTCGCAGCTGGAAGCCGTTAAGGCCCAGTACGACGCCACGGTGAAGGCGATCCAGGAGAAGTTCGAGGATCGCAAGGAGAAGCTGGAGCGCGGCGACGAGCTGGCTCCGGGCGTGCTCAAGATGGTCAAGGTCTTCGTTGCGGTGAAGCGCAAGCTGCAGCCGGGCGACAAGATGGCCGGCCGTCACGGCAACAAGGGTGTCATTTCGCGCATCCTGCCGGTCGAGGACATGCCGTTCCTCGAGGACGGTACGCCGGTCGACCTCGTGCTGAACCCGCTGGGCGTGCCTTCGCGCATGAACGTCGGCCAGATCTTCGAGACCCACCTGGGCTGGGCCGCGCGCGGTCTGGGCCAGCAGGTCAAGCAGGCTCTGGAAGACTGGCGCCACGCCAACCCCGACCCGGAAGCCGCAGCGCCGCCGGAAGCGGTTCGCGAGCGTCTGATGACGATCTACGGTGAGCACTACGCCGAGGACATCAAGAGCCGCGACACCGAGTCGCTGCTCGAACTGGCCAACAACGTCACCAAGGGCGTTCCGATGGGCACTCCGGTGTTCGACGGCGCGGTCGAGGCCGACGTTGCGGACATGCTGGAGCTGGCCGGTCTGCACAAGTCGGGCCAGTCGCACCTCTACGACGGCCGCACGGGCGACAAGTTCGACCGTATGGTCACCGTGGGCATCATCTACATGTTGAAGCTGCACCACCTTGTCGACGACAAGATCCACGCCCGTTCGATCGGTCCGTACTCGCTCGTCACCCAGCAGCCGCTGGGCGGTAAGGCGCAGTTCGGTGGCCAGCGCTTCGGTGAGATGGAGGTCTGGGCGCTCCAGGCCTACGGCGCGGCGTACACTCTGCAGGAAATGCTGACGGTGAAGTCGGACGACGTTGTCGGACGCACCAAGGTCTACGAAGCGATCGTCAAGGGTGACGATACCTTCGAGGCCGGTATTCCCGAGAGCTTCAACGTGCTCGTCAAGGAAATGCGCTCGCTCGGCCTCAACGTCGAACTGTCGTCCGTCGACAGGGATGACGACGGCATTGCGATCGCGGCGGAGTAACGGGATCGGGCGGGGCCGCATGGCCTCGCCCTCCCCTCCCCCGCCTAGAGAATTCACCCCCAGGGGAATGAAACTATGAACGACCTGACCAAGTTCACGAACCAGATGGCCAAGCCTGAGACCTTCGATCAGATTCAGATCGGTCTCGCGTCGCCCGAGCGTATCCGCTCCTGGTCCTTCGGCGAAATCAAGAAGCCGGAAACCATCAACTATCGCACGTTCAAGCCTGAGCGTGACGGCTTGTTCTGCGCGCGCATCTTCGGTCCCGTGAAGGACTACGAGTGCCTGTGCGGCAAGTACAAGCGCATGAAGTACAAGGGCGTCGTCTGCGAAAAGTGCGGCGTCGAAGTCACCGTGACCAAGGTGCGCCGCGAGCGCATGGGCCACATCGAGCTGGCTGCCCCGGTTGCGCACATCTGGTTCCTCAAGTCGCTGCCTTCGCGCATCGGCCTGCTGCTCGACATGCAGCTCAAGCTGCTTGAGCGCGTCCTCTACTTCGAGAGCTACATCGTTACCGAGCCGGGTCTCACCCCGCTCGAGAAGTACCAGATGCTCACCGAAGACGAGATGCTCGACGCCCAGGACGAGTATGGCGAAGACGCCTTCTCGGCCGGCATCGGCGCCGAGGCCGTCAAGCATATGCTGATGAACCTCGACCTCGAGCAGGAGCGCGCGGACCTTCTCCAGGAGCTTGAGACGACCAAGTCGGAACTCAAGCCCAAGAAGATCATCAAGCGTCTCAAGGTCGTGGAATCGTTCATCGATTCGGGCAACCGCCCCGAATGGATGATCCTCGACGTCGTCCCGGTCATCCCGCCAGAACTGCGCCCGCTAGTGCCGCTGGACGGTGGCCGCTTCGCGACCTCGGATCTCAACGATCTGTATCGCCGCGTCATCAACCGCAACAACCGCCTGAAGCGCCTGATCGAACTGCGCGCGCCTGACATCATCGTGCGCAACGAAAAGCGCATGCTGCAGGAAGCCGTCGACGCCCTGTTCGACAACGGCCGCCGCGGCCGCGTCATCACCGGCGCCAACAAGCGTCCGCTGAAGTCGCTGTCCGACATGCTCAAGGGCAAGCAGGGCCGCTTCCGCCAGAACCTGCTCGGCAAGCGCGTCGACTACTCGGGCCGTTCGGTCATCGT